>NZGT01000112.1 GCA_002691025.1 Spirochaeta sp.
TTAACGGAGCACCCGGCCAGTGAAGTCATCCACCGGATCGAGCCCGGGATGCCTTCATCGTGTATTGGAGTCATGTTTTTACATGAGGCACCAAGAGATCGCCAATTTCCTATCTTTTACATCAACTTTTTCGCCGCGAGCTGAGCCTGAGAGTTCTCGCAGCGCCTGATCTCTCCGGACGGTCCTCGGGGCCATCCGGCCCCTCGCCAAGGCGACCCCTCGACCTCGTTCGATCCAGAAAGAAGCGCTCTCAACGAGACGACGCGTAGCGGGTCTTGAGCACCTTTTTCATGATCTTCCCGGACTCGTTTTTCGGAAGATCGGGAAGTACAAGGACCTCGCGCGGAAGCTTGTAGGTCGGCAGGCGGCGCTTCAAAAGCTTCTTGAAGTCGGCGGGATTAAATCTCTCCGGGTCCATCGGAACCACACACGCGATGATCCGTTCCCCCAACAACTCATCGACCGCCCCGATGACCGCACACTCGTGGACTTCGCCTGTGGACGAAATCGCATCCTCGATTTCCCGAGCCGAAATCCGGTGTGCGCCCGCCTTGATGAAATCCTTGGAGCGCCCTTCAAGAAAGATGAATCCATCCTCGTCGTACCGGGCCAGATCGCCTGTGTGATACCCCCGTTCATCAAGAACAGCGGCCGTGGCCTCCGGCTCACCCCAATAGCCCTTCATGATATTTGGACCCCGGGCCATGATTTCTCCGACCTCGCCCGAATCCACATCGCTTCCGTCGGGTCTTTGGATGCGCAGCTCGACGCCGGGAAGGGGCTTCCCGATGGAACCCACCTTCTGGGAAAGGGACTCGGGAGGAACATAAGCGAGGCGGGCAGACGCCTCCGTGGCCCCATACATGACAAAGATCTTCTTTCCAGGAAGGGAATCGATGAGTCGACGAGTCAGGTCTGGACTCATGGCCCCGCCCGCCTGTGTCACATAACGCAGATCCGGAAGATTCCGCTCCGCGAACTTTGAACGATTCAAGAGAATCGCAAAAGTAGAAGGAACGCCGGAAAAGCCCGTACAACTCTCTCTCTCCAGGGTATTCAGGGCCACGCTCGGATACTGGAAACGGTTTTCGATCACGACGGTTCCACCCACCGCCGCATGGGTGTTGAGAATCGATTTCCCATACACATAGTAGAAAGGCAACACCGCCAGAACACGGTCATCCGCTGTAAGTTCCAGATACTCCGTGATCGCCAGGACGTTGGAGACAAGATTCGCATGAGACAGTGTCGCCCCATGAGGTCGGCCGGTGCTTCCCGAGGTATAGACAATCGATGCGACGTCCGTCTCAGACAAGACTGTACCCACCGACTCCGGGGAAGCGGAGTCCATGGCCTCTTCGTAGACAATGCCTCGGACCGTTTGCGGAAGAGGGTCGAGGTGGGAGCCGGCCCCCTTGACGAGAACAGCCTCCAGACCGTTTTCCAGTGAAACCACTTCGGAAACAAGACGAGCAAAACGAACGCTCACAAGCAGATAACGAGCGTCACACCATCTGAGCGCGTTCGAAAGAGCGCCCCCATCCCAAGCCGTGTTGAGCGCCACCGCGATGCCGCCGGCCTTGAGAATCCCATAGTAGGACTCGACATAGAAGGCGGAGTTCTCGGAAAGGAGTCCGACGCGATCGCCCTTACGCAGGCCTTGCTCGATCAAGACCCTGGCCAACCGATTGGAGGCGGCCTCCACCTCGCGATAGCTCCGCTCCCCCGCCTCTTCGACAAGGAAGAGCTTCTCCGGTCGCCTTTCGGCAACACGAGTCACGAAATCATGAAGCAGCTGTCCTTTTGACAATGGTGATATCCACTACAGATCGGCGATAAACCGAACTTCCATCTCGTTTCGACTCACGAACCCGTCTCGGCCCTTGAGGCCAAGCCAGGTCATACGCTTCCAGACCGGATGAATCGGTCACCCCTCCACCGAGGGTTAGCGCAATCTCACAGCGACCTTTCACTCCGCTCACGGGCCTATCGAAACCTTCGCCAGGCCCGAAACGAAGGCTTCATCTATAACGGAATTGGGGGGTATAGGCCCCTTTATTGTGGGAACCGGTTCGACTTTGACCCTATGGGAGACTGAATTCAGCCATTACCTTCCGCAGAGTTCTCAGCTTGAAGCAGGTCCGAACCGATATTGGGGAGTAGAGACAGAAGAGAACACGGTCACGCAGCCCCCCGTACGTCCCCTTTCAACCCAGAGCCCTCGAAGGCATGGAGCCCGAACCCCGACATGTGTGGAATCGTTGGCATTCACAATCTGGCCGGAGCCCCCGTTGACGCCAGCCCGCTTGAGCGGATGCTCTCAACCCTGCATCACCGTGGGCCCGATGCCCGTGGAATCCAGGTGATGGGCCCCACCGCACTGGGACACGCCCGCCTGTCCATCATTGATCTCTCGGGGGGCGCCCAGCCGATGACCCACGAGACCGGCTCACTCACCATCACGTTCAACGGAGAAATCTTCAACTACATCGAGCTTCGGGAATCCCTGATTGAAAAAGGACACTCCTTCAAGACGCAGTCGGATACCGAAGTCATCCTTCACCTGTACCAGGAGAAGGGTGAGGACTGCGTCGATGATCTCAATGGACAGTTCGCTTTTTCGATCTGGGACCCTCAAGCAAAAAGACTCTTCCTGGCACGAGATCGAGTCGGCATCCGACCCCTCTACTATGCTCGCACGCAGAACGAATTCATCTTCGCCTCCGAAATGAAGGCCATTCTTTCCCATGACCGTATCCATAGGGAGATGGATCTGGAAGCCCTGGATGAAACATTCACCTTCTGGTGCCCCGTTGCGCCTCGAACGATCTTTCGAAACATCCATGCGCTTCCCCCCGGTCATACCCTCACCATAGAGAATGGAGAACTTCGAAGTCGCTGCTACTGGCAACTTGAAATGGACACCAGCACAGCCGACCTCTCCGAAGAGCAGAGCATCGGCCAACTCCGGGAACTCCTGATGGATGCCACGAGCTTGCGGCTTCGATCCGATGTCCCGGTGGGCGCGTACCTCTCCGGCGGAATTGATTCCTCTGTCATTGCATCGATGATCTCGAAATGCAGCGACACCCCCTTGAGAACATTTTCCGTCGCTTTCGAGGATCGTGAATTCGATGAGAGCCACTTCCAGCAAGAAGTCGTCGACTTTCTTGGGACACAGCATTCACAAGTCCGTTGCACTCACAACGACATCGGATCAGTCTTTCCCGAGGTGGTGTGGCATGCTGAATCCCCATTGATCAGGACGGCCCCTGCGCCTCTATACATCCTCTCTCGCCTGGTTCAGGAAAACGACTTCAAGGTCGTCTTGACCGGAGAAGGCGCGGATGAGATCCTGGGTGGGTATGACATATTCAAGGAAGCCAAGATCCGGCGCTTCTGGGCCGCTATGCCCCAATCCAATCTACGACCTCTCCTCTTGAAGAAGCTCTATCCCTACATGGGAAACATCCAGTCTCAACCGGAGGCCTACCGCAAGGCCTTCTTCCATGTGCGACCGGAAGACCAGTCGAGCCCCTTCTTCTCCCACCTTCCGCGTTGGGAGCTGACCTCCGGCCTGAAACGTTTCTATTCAAGGCAGGTCAAGGCGGATCTGGAACCCTTTGACGTCTATGCCGAACAGGCAGAAAAACTGCCTGCCGATTATCCCAAATGGGATCACTTTGAACAGGCCCAATACCTCGAAAGCACGATGCTCCTTCCCGGGTACATCCTGTCTTCCCAGGGAGACCGGATGGCCATGAGCCATTCCGTAGAGGGACGCTTCCCGTTCCTGGATCACCGTGTGGTTGAGTTTGCCTCTCGACTTCCCGCGAATCTCAAGATGAAGGTATTGAACGAGAAATTCGCACTGAAACGCGCCATGGCAGACTTGATCCCCGCCACGATCTCCCAGAGGAAGAAGCAGCCTTATCGAGCTCCTGACGCGGTCAGTCTTCTCGGAAAGCGTGGCTCCCTGGACCGACCTGATTATATCGGTGAGGTCCTTTCCAGAAAATCCATCGAGGACACAGGACTCTTCGATCCGAACGCAGTCGAGAAATTGATCCAGAAATTCGAACGAGGCCGGGCCATTGGAGTCAGGGACAACATGGCCCTTGTCGGAATCGTCTCGACACAACTCGTCATGCAGCAATTCGTACACAAACTTCGGAGTTAGATTCATGGATACTGCCGGTAATCAGAAAAAAGTCAGGGCTTTCGTAGTGGAGAACCTCCTGCTCGGCGAGGAGGAAAACGATTTTTCGGACAGCCAATCCTTTCTCGAGTCCGGACTCATCGACTCTACGGGCATTCTCGAGGTCATCGCCTTTCTCGAAGAGGAATACGAAATCACGATCGCGGACGAGGAGATGGTCCCCGACAATCTGGACTCCGTCGACAATATCGTGGCGTTCCTCCAGACCCGGCGGGTTGGCTGAAGGAGAATAGACCCATGGGTTTGAATTCCGAACAAAAGAAAAGCGGCATCTCGTTCGATGTTCTCGAACTCGACCGAACGGCAGCCACAGAGGAAATCGTAACCTCCATCCAATCCGTGGTGCTGAAGAAATTCCGGAAGCGCGGCGCTGTCGTAGGCATTTCGGGTGGGATTGACAGCAGCGTTGTCGCTGCACTCTGCGTACGTGCACTCGGGCCTGAAAAAGTTCACCTTCTTCTCATGCCGGAAGGCGAGTCGGCCTCCACCGATGAATCCACGGAGTTGGGCCGAAGCCTCGCGAAAAGCCTCGGGGTCGAACCTCAACTCGAGGACATCACTTCCGTTCTTCAGGGGGCGGGGTGCTACGAACGACGGGATTCGGCCATACGAGAGGTGATTCCCGAATACGGGCCCGGCTGGAAATCCAAGATCGTCCTGCCCAGCGTAATCCAAAGTGACCAGTTCCGGATCTTCTCCGTGGTCGCTCATTCACCCGAAGGTCAGGAAATCAAGGCCCGACTCAAGCCTGAGGGATACCTCGGCGTGGTCGCTGCAACGAACTTCAAACAACGCACACGCAAGATGATGGAGTACTTCCACGCTGACCGACTGAACTTTGCAGTGGCGGGAACACCGAATCTGCTTGAATACGATCAGGGCTTCTTCGTCAAAGGCGGCGACGGTCTGGCGGACTTCAAGCCGATCGCGCACCTGTACAAATCACAGGTCTATCAACTCGCTGAGCACCTCGGGGTACCTGAAGAAATCTGCAGCAGACCCCCCACCACAGACACATACTCGCTTCCGCAATCCCAGGAAGAATTCTACTTCTCGCTCCCCTATGACCAGATGGACCTCTGCCTCTGGGCGAAAAACCACGGCGTCGATGCCCAGGAAACGGGAGCTGCTCTCGGGCTTTCGGCCGAACAGGTGGAGAGGGTCTATCGCGATATCGAAGCAAAACGACGAATGGCCGTGTATCTCCACGCCCAACCGGCCTTTTCAGGACGGCCGGATGGAGCAACTTCGTAGCAAAAGCCGCAGCGAACTCGTGATTTCACAAAACGGCGAAGTTCATCCGCTCGGACAATCCCACCTTGATCTTCTCTGGTGTACGGTTTCCTTTCGATCTGTTGGCCGGCGCCAAGGCCATCGCGCATGCCGGAACCACAAAGGAGATCTTGATGCCCATCAGCCCCATGGATGAATTCCTCGCCCATCAGACCTGCGAGACGTTCGATCACGTCTTCACCAGTGACCGGAATTTCTACGACCGGTACTACTTCAACATGCACCCTTCCAGTGATGAGCTCTTCCTCATCACGGGAATGGGTCAGTATCCCAATCTGGGCACCACGGATGCGTTCGTCTCGGTTTCCCACGGCGAAACCATCTATGTGGTCAGGGCGTCTCGAGAGCTCGGAAGCGATCGCATGCAATCCCGCGTCGGGCCCTTCGGATTCGAAGTCCTTGAAGGACTCAAGAAAGTCCGCGTCTACTGCGAACCCAATGAATGGGGACTCGCCTTCGACCTGACCTTCGACGGCACGGTCCCCGCCATCGAGGAGCCCCGGACCTTTCAACGATACCCTCACGGACGAATCCATATGGACACATCGCGTTACTCCCAGGTCGGCGGCTGGAGCGGCCACCTAGAGGTCGGCGGAGAATCCTACACCGTCACCCCCGACAAATGGCGGGGTGCGCGAGATCACTCATGGGGGGTGAGAGCCATCGGAGAACCCGAGCCTCCGGGAATTCGGGTCAAAGGGGCCACCACATCGGGGTTCGGAGGTTTCTTCCATACATGGCTTCCGATCCAGACCGAGGAGGGGTCTCTGTACAAGCTTTTCGCCGAAGAGGACCAGGATGGGAACCGACACGTCGAAGAGTCGGCGCACGTCCAGACCTTTGAGTCCGGAGGCGAAATCCGCACCATGGGTTCACCTCGTTTCCACTTCGACTACATCTCGGGAACCCGGGAGCTGAAGGGCGCACGGGTGGAACTGGAGGATGCCGACGGGCAGCCCCTGGAGATCGTCTGCACGCCACTTCGAACGGTCTACCTCGCCGCAGGGTCCGGCTACATCCCCAACCCAGACTGGTCCCATGGGATGTATCAGGGCGAACTCAAAGTGGAGGGAAAAACCTTCGATATCAGCACCCCTGAGGCGCGCGCAGCCCTGGGCCCCCTCTATGAAACCCTCAGCCGATACGAACTCTCCACGGGGGAAGTCGGTTACGGACTCCTTGAGAATCTGGTCGTCGGCACCTACCGGCCCCACGGATTCAATGATCCGGGTGCCCAGGCCCCCTAGAAGACAAAGAGAAGAGCGACACCGACTCGACTCTCAGCCCGGCTGAGTCGGGCTGGCCGGAGATTTCAAAGGCCAATCCGGCGAGTCGGGCCTTCTGGAGACAGCACCCGGGTCGTGCACACTCGCCCGGTAGGTTTCAAGAGGCGTCCCGGAACGGGGATGGACCAGTTCGGAACCCACTTCACATAAGGGCTCAAGCACGAACGCACGCTCATGGAGGCGGGGATGGGGAACCTCGAGGCCCGGTTCATCCACGCATTCATCCCCATAGAGGAGCAGGTCCAGATCCAGAGTCCGCGGGCCAAAGCGCTCCGTCTGCCCCTCGCGCCTCCTTCCATGACTCGCTTCAATGGCAAGCATGTGACGAAGCAGAACCGAGGGAGCCAACGCCGTCTCAAGAACCACCACGGCGTTCAAGTAAGAACCCTGATCGACTGGACCCACGGGCGCTGTCTCGTAGACGCTGGAGGCCCCGACCTCGCGGGTCTCTGAAAGTCGGGACAGGGCATCCCTGCCGGCCAAGAGCAAAGCACCCCGATCTCCCAGGTTCGACCCCAGCGCGACAAAGGCTTTTCGTCCCTGAACCACTCTTCCCCCCAAGCCTTTCGAAAAGTCTCGTCCGGACTGCCCTTTGAAAGCTTAGCCAGCTCCGGCCTTCGCCCTCAATCAGACCCTTTTTCGAGCCCACCTGGGCTCTTTGAGCCGCTCTCGCTCAATTTCAACGCGTTCCCCTCCCATCGGGCATCCCACGATGGGCAAACACACTCTACACTGGAAAAAAGCGTGACAGCACTGTTGCTTACCGCGAAGCCGCAACGAATGTGGCCACAAAAAGAGAACTTGTTCGCAAATTTGACCGGGCGGTCCCGAACCCGAATTCACGCTTGGGGCTGAAGGCAAGACCGACACGCCCGGTTTCATCCCACGAACGCAACCGCCACTCAAAAAGAGTCCCTCGTCTTCGCCTTCCGCAGGTCGCGAAAGGGCTACTCAAAACCAAAGGCCGTCCATGACCCATCACCCGATTGGAACTTCGTCAAACCTTTTGCCGGTGATGAAGACCGAGGTTCCCGGACCGCAATCACGCACCCTCGCCCAACGACTCTCCGCGGTCGAGGGGCAGGGCGTCACCTCTTTGTCGCCCCCGCCCATCTTCTGGGCTCGCGCGCAGGGTTCCAATGTCTGGGACGTCGATGAAAATCAATATCTCGATCTGACCGCGGCGTTCGGAGTCGCCAATGCCGGCCACGCCCACCCGTACGTCGTGGAATCCTTTCATCAGCAGGCCGAGACACTCCTCCACGGACTCGGTGACGTTCACCCATCGGATATCCGGCTCACCCTCCTCGAAGAACTCGTCGCTCGATTTCCCGGTGGCCATGCCGCCAAGGCCGTCTTGGGCTCCAGTGGTTCCGATGCCGTCGAAGCCGCCTTGAAGACAGCCATCCTGGCCAGCGGCCGACCCGGCATTCTGGCCTTCGAAGGTTCCTACCATGGCGTTTCCCTTGGCACGCTCGATGTGAGTTGGCGGAGTGACTTCCGCGACCCCTTCCAGGACCGCGTCCCGCAGCAAACCCGCTTTGCCCGTTTTGGTGACCTTGTGCACGCCCAAGAAGTGGCCGATCAGTCGGAGGCAGAAGGCTTTGAGATCGGAGCCGTCCTGGTGGAACCGATCCAAGGCCGAGGCGGAGATCGAATTCCCCCTCGGGGGTTCCTGGCCGGCCTCCGCCAACTGTGTGACGAACGCGGCTGGCTCCTGATCGTCGACGAGATCTTCACCGGGTTCGGACGCACGGGAAAACTGTGGGCTTCTGACCACGAATCTGTGGTGCCTGACCTCCTTTGCGTCGGGAAGGGGCTCGCGTCGGGCCTTCCCCTCTCAGCCTGCCTGGGTCGAACCGCTGTCATGGACGCCTGGCCGAAACCGGACCCCGAGGCCATCCATACCCAGACCTTCCTTGGCCATCCCGCCAATTGCGCGGCCGCGCTCGCCTCCCTGGAACTGCTGGATCGGGAGGAAGGATTCGAAAAAACCCGGGCCCTGGGTGCCGCCGCCCGTTCCCAGCTGCAGGAAGGTCTGAAGGACGCCCCCTCGGTTCACGAGGTACGAGGCCTTGGGCTCCTCATGGCGGTCGAATTCAAATCCGGCCTCGACGCCGAAGCCCTCGCACACCGAGCCCTGGAGCGCGGCTTGATCCTCCTCCAAAGTGGGGAAAACGGATGCGTCGTTTCCATCACTCCACCCCTTTCGATCGACACAAAAGCTCTCACCTATGCGATCGAGACGCTGATCGAAATCATCGGAGAAGTTGAAGAAATGAGATCCACATGACGTGGTTACCGAGTCCGGAACGGGCGGCCATGGATGCCGACGTTCTCGAGTGGATGGGCGAAAACAACTGGGAGCGGGACGAAGAAAGATTCGACGCCCTGGCGCAACGGATCTTCCGCCACCAATTCGATCAATGCCTTCCTTACGCGCGCTTTGCCAAAGGGCGTGGGGTCACCGCGGATTCACTTCGGCGGTGGACCGAGATCCCTTCGGTTCCGTCCGCCGCTTTCAAGGAAATGCCCCTCCGCTCCTTCCCTGAATCACAGACGCAACTCACGCTTCGTACCAGCGGCACCTCGGGATCCAAAAGAGGAGAACTCCACCTCGATACCTTGACGGTCTACAAAGCGTCGGCACTCGCCAGTCTACGAAGGCACCTGCTTCCCGGACTGGAGCCTCGACAAGCGTCTTTTCGCATACTCGCCCCCTCGTCCACGGAGATGCCGGACTCATCGCTTTCGCTGATGTTCGAATTCCTGATAGAGGACTTTGGCGCTCAGGAAAGCGATTTTGATATCCGGAACGGAGTCCTGGAACTGGAGATCCTGACAAGAGGAATCGAAGCCTGTATCCAGGAAGAAAAACCGGTGGTTCTATGCGGGACCGCTTTTGCCTTTGTCCACTTGCTGGATCAACTCGCACAGCAAGGACTTCGATTTCCCTGCCCCCCCGGCTCCCGCATCATGGAGACAGGGGGGTTCAAGGGTCGCTCTCGAGAGCTGTCGAGAGTCGAGCTTCATGCAGGCCTCTCCGATGCTTTCGGTATCGAGCCCTCGTCCATCATCAACCAATACGGTATGACGGAACTCGGAAGTCAGTTCTACGACTCGACACTCATCGATCCAATCGGCCCGCGCCGAAAGCTGATTCCACCCTGGGTGGCCGTGCGAATGATGGACCCGGAGACTTCGTTGGAAGTCGCGCCAGGCGAAACAGGAATGGTGACCCTGCTGGATCTGGCGAATACGGGCAGTATCGCTGCAATCCAGACTGCGGACCTGGGGCGTGAGATCCCAGGCCAACCGCGTGGTTTTGAAGTCCTCGGCCGACAAGAAGGAGCGGAGGAGAGAGGGTGTTCGATTGCGGCCGATGAAATGCTGGGACACTGAGTCATGACCCAGGATACAACCCACAAATCCGCCACCCGGTACCCGCAGGTCGAGGCAAGCCTTCGCCGCCTCAAGGAGGTAGGCGACGCCCTCCGGCAGCGCCCTCTCCAGGATCGGGTTGACGTGATCGGAGAACTCCTCAACCGGTTTGGAGAAGCCGGATCGAAATGGCATGAAACCCTTGTCGACCAAACAGTCAAAGCGTCTGGATTTTCCAGGGAAGGCGTCGAAGCTGGCCTTCGACTTGCGCTTGAGGACTGGCGTCACTCCGCTCTTCAGTCACTGGTGGATCAAGAACTCGGGAGTCCAGATTCAATGCGCGACTCGCCTCCCATCGGCCACTCCCTGACCAGCGTCATCCTCGCCGGAGTCATTCCGATGCCCAACCTTCTCAACACGGTCCTGCCACTCGTGATCGGTTCTCCGGTCATCGTCAAGCCCTCCCAGCGTGATCCGTATACTCCGGACCTCGTCGCCAAATGCCTCTCCGACATTGATTCAGAATTCGGCCGGTGCCTTGAAGTCGCCTCGCTGGAAAGTACAGACGACCCGGCCATGCGGCTTTTTCTCACCAGCCCCTGCGTGATGGCGAGTGGTTCGGATGAAACCATCCAGCAGATTCGAAGCCGACTCTCTTCCGATCAATCTTTCATCGCCTATGGCCACAAATTCTCCATCGCCGTGGTGAACTCCTCTTCCTTGAAGGAAGCCAATCAAAGAGAGGACATCGCCGANGCCCTCTCCGTTGATATTGCTCTGTGGGATCAATTGGGTTGTCTTTCTCCAGCCGCCATCTATGTGCTCGGTCCCNAGGCCGACCACACTCGNNTTGACCTCATGGAAGCCCTNGCTGAAAAACTGGCGGACCGTGAAGAAGAGTGGCCTCGCGGAGAAGCCTCAAAGCAGACCCGAGCCGACATCCGGCGAGAACGGGATGAGGCCGAAATGCGAGCGACCGTACCCGGAGGTCCCGATCTTCGCGGCAGTCAAAACTCCAATTGGACCGTGATCGCCGAAAGTGAACCCGATTGGCGCCCGACGCCGCTGCATCGTTTCGTCCGCCTCTATCCTGTGAGTGACTCCTCCGAGCTCCGATCCNTACTCCAACCCATGCAGCGACATCTTTCGTCCGCCGCACTGGTGGGTTTTGCACCCGGCGAATCGCCCGAAAGGGAGTTGAAGTCCGCCTTGGGCGAGGTCGGGGTTTCTCGCCTCTGCCCAGCGGGTCGGCTCCAGTCCCCGCCTTTGGCCTGGCCCCATGACGGGAGGCCCGTGCTCCTGCCTCTCGCCCAAGGGAAATAGCCGCCCAGCCCACATCAAGACACCCACAGGATCTCGGCGCTATGCGTTAAATCGTTGTAGATCAACGTTTTTACGACTGTTTTTCAGATCAAAGCGGATTGGCTCGGCTTTACAGAACCAAAATGGTCCTCTATGTTCATTTCTCCCCCCACACAGAAGACAACCGATGATTCGCCTGAGCAAAATCACTGATTACGGCATTTTGATCCTCGCCGAACTGACCCATCCGCAACACAGCGAGCCCGAGGCCAGTGAAGGGGCAAAGGCCAGCAGCAACGCTCGTGAACTCTCAAGAAGGGTCGAACTGCCTCTTCCCATGGTGAGCAAGGTCCTCAAGACCCTCACCCGAGCAGGCGTCCTGGTTTCTCATCGGGGTGCACAGGGAGGATATGCGCTGGCGATCCGGCCCGAGGATCTGACCGTGGCCGACATCATCGCGGCGCTCGAAGGTCCCGTGACGCTCACCGAGTGCAGTGCCGGGCCCAGCCTCTGCGATCACGAAGACAACTGCCGGGTTCGGAGCCCGCTCCTTGTCATCAATCACGTCATTCAAAATGCTTTGTCGAGCATCACGCTCAGCGATCTANTGAATCCACTTTTCGCTTCGCAACTCAGCCCACTCAGTCTGCTTGCGGNACCGTTCATCCAACCCGAAAACGAAATCACGACTCAAAACATTCCAAAAAAACCGAAATTCGACAGCATGGGAAATAAAAACTAGGCATGGAGAGCAAGAATCCCGACATCGAACGAATCGCCAATCAGGACTATCAGTACGGCTTTGTCACTGACATTGAGTCTGANCAGGTCCCGGCCGGCCTAACCGAAGAGATCGTTCGAATCATATCGGCGAAGAAGAACGAGCCGGACTGGATGCTCGAATTCAGGCTGAAGGCCTTTCATCGCTTCATGGAGATGCTCGAAGAAGGAAACCAACCGAGCTGGGCGATGGTCGACTATCCCGAGATCGACTTTCAGAAGATCGTCTATTACTCCGCCCCCAAGGTCCAGGAGACTGTTGAAAGTCTGGACGANATCGACCCCGAGCTCCTGCGGACTTACGACAAGCTCGGCATTTCGCTCGCAGAGCAAAAGCGACTCTCGGGAGTAAAGGTCGCCGTGGATGCCGTGTTTGACAGTGTCTCTGTAGCTACGACATTCAAAGCGGAGCTGGAAAGCAAGGGGATCATATTCTGCTCGTTTTCTGAGGCCATGCAGAATCATCCGGACTTGATCAAGAAGTACCTTGGATCCGTGGTCCCCTACTCGGACAACTTCTTCGCCTGCCTCAATGCGGCAGTCTTCAGTGATGGGTCGTTTGCCTACATACCCAAGGGCGTAAAATGCCCGATGGAACTTTCCACCTACTTCCGGATCAACTCGGCGGGGACAGGACAATTTGAACGCACGCTCCTGGTCGCCGATGAAGGAGCCTCGGTCAGCTATCTTGAAGGCTGCACGGCGCCCATGCGCGATGAAAACCAACTTCACGCGGCCGTGGTCGAACTNGTTGCCCTCGATGATGCGAGCATCAAGTACTCCACGGTGCAGAACTGGTACCCGGGTGACGAGAACGGGGTGGGGGGCATCTACAACTTCGTGACCAAGCGAGGCGCTTGCCGAGGTCGACGCTCCAAGATCTCCTGGACCCAGGTCGAAACCGGCTCCGCCATCACGTGGAAATACCCGAGCTGNCTTCTCCAAGGTGACGAATCTATTGGCGAATTCTACTCCGTTGCCCTGACAAACCATCGCCAGCAGGCCGACACCGGNACNAAGATGATCCATCTCGGAAAGAACACCCGCAGCACGATCATCTCGAAGGGAATCTCGGCCGGACACGGCCAGCAAAGCTACCGAGGACTCGTCCGAGTCGGACCTCGAGCCGAGGGAGCCCGCAACTATTCCCAGTGCGATTCCCTTCTCCTGGGCAGCGAGTGCGGGGCTCATACGTTCCCCTACATCGATGTCGAAAACGAGAGCAGTGCAGTTGAGCACGAGGCCACTACATCCAAGATCAACGANGATCAACTCTTCTACTGCAGGCAAAGGGGTCTCTCAGAGGAAGATGCAATCTCCATGATCGTGAATGGGTTCTGCAAGGAAGTCTTCCGTGAACTCCCGATGGAATTCGCCGTGGAAGCCCAGAACCTTCTTAGCGTCAGTCTTGAAGGAAGTGTCGGCTAAAAGCCTTCAGTGGAGCCATTACCATGCTTGAAATAAAGAATCTTTTCGCAAGTGCAAACGATAAGCCGATCTTGAACGGCATNGATCTGAGCATCCAATCCGGAGAAGTGCATGCCATCATGGGGCCAAATGGCTCGGGCAAAAGCACTCTCACCAACATCCTCGCGGGTCGACCCGGATATGAAATCACTCAAGGTGAAGTCATCTTCGAAGGGGAGAACCTCCTGGAGATGAATCCGGAAATCCGGGCACGCGAAGGAATCTTCGTCGCCTTTCAATACCCGGTGGAGATCCCTGGAGTCAGCAACGACTACTTCTTGAAGACTTCGGTCAATGCAGTGCGAACACATCGTGGAGAGTCTGAACTCGATGCGATGGACTTCCTTGAAATGAGTCGTGAGAAAATGAAACTCGTCGAAATGCCCGAGGGCCTGATGAGTCGCTCGATCAACGAGGGTTTCTCCGGTGGTGAGAAGAAGAGGAATGAAGTTCTACAGATGCTCCTGCTTGAACCCAAGCTGTGCGTTCTCGACGAAACCGATTCCGGCCTCGACATCGATGCACTCCGCGTAGTCGCAGAAGGAGTCAACGCACTGCGTTCACCGGATCGCGCGATGCTCGTCATCACCCACTATCAACGATTGCTCGATTACATCGTGCCCGATCAGGTCCATGTTCTCGCCGAAGGAAGAATCGCGCGCAGTGGCGACCGGAAGCTCGCTCTTGAACTGGAAGAGAAGGGCTACGGCTGGCTTGAGGATGCCCGATGACTCGAGCCGAGCAGACTCCACGGTCGANCCAGACCGAGGATTGGTTGGCGGCCTTTCCTGAATTCCTGGATGCCCGGATCCAAGATCCGGAATGGCGCCATTTCAGGGAGAAAGCCCTCAACAATTTTCAACAACAGGGCCTGCCCCACACCAAGCAAGCGGGATGGCGAAAGACCCCTCTGACCGCCCTTGATAAAATGGGGCCTTTTTCACCCGCCTCAGCCGACGCCCATTCGACTCCGGAGGTGGGGGAACTCCCGCAAGTCCACGCCGAGTGGCCTCGCGCTGTTTTCATTGACGGGAAACTCGACGCCGCGCGATCCTCGCTGCCTCTCAGCGANGGCGGACTGGAGGTTCACGACCTGGACCAGGTCCTTCAAGAGGATTCGGCCCACACGTCCCTGGTCGCTCGGCTGGGAGAGCTCGCCGCCACGGAAACCGATTCCCTGACCGCGCTTTCTTCCGCATTCATGCAAGGAGGCAGCGTCGTCCGCATTCGCAAGAACTGCGTGATCGACCAACCGATCCATCTCGTCTTTCTTTGGACCGAGCACGGCCGACTACGTTGCCCGCGCGTCCTCGTGACGGCCGAGTCCGGCAGTCAAGCGTGCGCACTGGTCGAACACATCTCTCAATCCGACCATGCTGGACTGATCAACGGTGTGACGGAGATCTTCATTGAAGAAGGCGCACAACTGGACTGGGTGACGGTGGAGANCCTTTCCTCCTCGGCCCTTCATGTATCCAACCTTCAGGCCCAGGTGAAGGAAAAAGGTCGACTCGGCCTGTACCTCTTGAGCCTTTCCGGCCACTTCATCCGCAACAATATCGGAGTCGATCTGATCGACCCGGGCGCCCATGTCGAACTCAACAGCCTCTTCCTGGCGGGCAATGAACAACTTGCAGACCATCACACGGAAATCAGGCATCAGACACCGCATGCCCAGAGCCAACAGACCCACAAGGCCGTCCTGGCGGGAAACGCGCGAGGCGTTTTTCGGGGACTGATCGAAGTGGGTCCCAAGGCGACAAAGACGGAAAGCAGCCTGTCCAGTTCAAGCCTGCTTCTTTCGAAGCGAGCCCAGATCGATGCGGAGCCTCAGCTGAAGATCTTCACGGATGACGTGACCTGCAGCCATGGATCCACGGTGGGGCAACTGGATGAAGAAGCCCTCTTCTATCTATGCACCCGAGGCCTCGGAGCCGAGCAGGCAAGGCAACTCCTTACTCGCGCATTCGTGGATGAGGTCTGCAGGAAGTTGCCCACCCACAACCTGCGCGAGTTCGTCCGCTCTCTCGTCTCCGCAAGGCTCGTAGAACTTGACCAGATCGAGACGAAGGGGACTCTATGAGTNCGGGATCGCCCTTCGACGTCGACGTCATCCGACAGGATTTTCCCTTCCTTGAGCAGCCCCATCGCAGGGGCAAGCCNGTGGCGTATCTCGACTCCGCCGCCAGTGCGCAGAAACCCCGATCCGTCATTGAGACGATGGCCGATTTCTACGCCCATTCCTACGCCAACATCCACCGCGGCGTCTACGAACTCGCCGCCAAAGCCACCGAACAATACGAAGGTGCGCGCGATCTCGCCCAGGGGTTCCTCAAGGCTGCCGATCGAAGTGAAATCATTTTCGTGCGCAACGCAACCGAAGCCATCAATCTGGTGGCCCACAGCTGGGGCGAAGTCCATCTCCAGGCGGGCGACGAGATCCTGATCACGGCGCTTGAGCACCATGCCAACATCGTCCCGTGGCAGATGCTTTGCCAACGCCGCGGTGCCAGTCTGCGAGTGGCCCCCATCGACTCCAGGGGAGACGTCGACCTTGGAGCCTTCGAATCCATGATCGGAGAGCGAACACGCCTCGTAGCCCTCACCCACATCTCGAATGCCATCGGAACCATCAACCCGGTTTCTGAAATGATCGCGATGGCGAAAGCAAAAGAAGTTACTGTTCTTGTCGANGGCGCTCAGGCCGTTCCCCACATGGCAGTGGATGTTCAAGCCCTGGGCTGTGACTTCTATGTGTTTTCCGGCCACAANCTCTATGGACCCAGTGGTATCGGGGTCCTCTACGGTCGAAAAGAACTTCTCAAGGACATGCCTCCTTTTCTGGGCGGGGGCGACATGATCGAGACTGTGACTTTTGAAAAAAGCACGTTCGCCCCACCTCCGGCTCGCTTCGAAGCAGGGACACCGGATATCGCAGGCGCGGTTGGACTGGGGGCCGCCATTCGATATCTCGACGACGTGGACTCCCAGGCCGCAGCGAAATGGGAAGAGGACCTGCTCGCCCATGCAGAAAAAAGTCTCTCCCCGATCGAAGGGCTACGCATCATCGGACAACCGAAACGAAAAGCGCCCCTNGTCTCTTTCGTACTCGACGACATCCACGCACACGACCTGGGCACAGCGCTGGACCAATTCGGCATCGCGGTTCGAGTCGGGCATCACTGTGCTCAACCCTTGATGGATCTCTATGGCGTTCCCGCCACGGTGAGAGCGTCCTTTTCGATCTTCAACACCCCGTCCGAGATCGATCGACTTGCCGAGGGGGTCCGCGAGACTTTGGAGATTTTTCGCTAATGGATGAACTCAGAGATCTGTATCAGGCCACAATCCTGGACCACAGCAAAGCCCCACGCAATTTCAGGAAAATCGAGAACTGTCATCACACAGCCGATGGCCACAATCCGATCTGCGGCGACAAGGTGCAGATCTCCGCGGAGCTCGAGGAAGGTCGCATCACGGATGTNGCTTTCCAGGGAGCCGGCTGCGCNATCTGCATGGCCTCGGCTTCTCTGATGACAGAAAAGGTTTGCGGCCAGACCCTGGACGAGGTCGGGCAGGCCTTCGATGCCTTCCATGAACTCGTCACCGGAGACGCAGACGCAGTCGATGCATCCGGTCTCGGGAAACTGGCTGTNTTTTCTGGAGTGAGGGAATTCCCGATGCGAGTCAAATGCGCAACCCTGGCCTGGCACACACTCCGTGCTGCTCTCGGCGAANATGAAGAGGTCGCAAAAACAGAATGAACGAAGATCATTCAGGAAAGAGCGAGAACAATTCGCCTGAACCGGAGGCCACTCCGAACGAGCCGACCTCGGGGTCAGAGGAGGTACGCAACGCAGACGACATCAAGTATGACGTCGTGGCCATGCTCAAGACCGTCTATGACCCTGAAATTCCTGTGGACATCTACGAACTCGGNCTGATCTACGANCTCGAAGTCGACCCAACCGGCCGAACCCACATCCTGATGACCCTGACCAGCCCCATGTGCCCCGTGGCCGAAACCCTCCCTCCTGAAGTGGAGGCCAAGGCGCGCGAAGTAGAAGGGGTCACGGATGTGGANCTGGANCTCGTATGGGATCCGCCCTGGGATATGGAGATGATGTCGCCGGCGGCGAAGCTCCAACTGAATCTCTGACTCGAACCGAGACGAAAAGACTCGACCTCAGTCGACGCCATCGCCGTCTCGACTGTCGATCTCATGACTCCAAGTCGGTCGACTCTTCACCGGACTTCATCGCCTGAACTCCTCGCCCGGGCGATGCGGACGATCTACCGCGGTGGATCAAGGCGGAAATACCACGTGTCGGAGGAGGGGTCCGGACTTCCTCCATACTTGCGGTTTCCGCCCTCGCGCAATCGGGCTCGGGTCTTTTCGTCGTCGATCTTCGTCAGATGACGCGGATACCGCTTTCCATCCACACGAAGGACCGCAACCGGATCCTCGAGAGCCGTCTCGTGCCAGGTCTTGAATGGGGGGAACCCCAGACTGGCACCGAGATAGGCGTCGCCATCCAATACATGGATCCAGACGACTCTTGAGCGGCCGGCCGACTCAAACTCGACGGTCATCCGGTCGGCGAGAAAACTCCAATCATCGGGCCCCTCCATGATGATCTCGCCACTCGTGAAAGGACCCCCGGGAAGCATCTCCACCAGCGGACCGTCTGAAAGTCGATTGACCACGACGATCAAGAGGATGAACGCNGCCANTGCCCCCACCACGCTCAAAATGATCTTTGCGAGCTTCTTCAATTCAGTTCTCCCTGGTCAGGAGCCCNGGGCACCCTCCCGATCCATCGGCGTCGGTGGCGCTCCATTGGGCCCTCNTCAATATTGACATTTTAATAACAAATCGTCAAACTGTAACGAATGTCGAAAACGAAGAACCCGAAACGTGAAGCGATCCTGACCGCTTCAAGCAGGCTCTTCAGGCAGTACGGCTACCGCCGTACTGCGATGGAGGACATTGCGAAAGAGACCGGTATGTCCCGTCCATCGGTGTACTCGTACTTCAAGAACAAGGACGAGGTCTTTCGAAGCCTCTCGGAGCGTATCCACGAGAATGCCTTGTACGAGACAAGCCAGATGCTCGAAGCGGACCCGGAGACGACCACCCTCGAAGAGCGACTCGAAGGGGCGCTGGCTGCCAAGCTGGGCGGAGTCCACACCTTCGGTGATGAATCACCGCATGGCAACGAGATCTGCGACGAAGCCAACCGACTCTGCGGAGATATCGTCTCCGACACGTCTTCGCGATTCCAGGCCATGTTGGCTACCGCGCTCAGGAAAGCCAGCCGAGAAGGGGATATCGACCTCGGCCATCCGCGGACTTCCCCGCAAATCGCAGCAGAACTGCTCAACCTCGGCGCATATGGACTGATTCGAGGCGCCGAGGACTCCGCCACTTTCCACAAGCGCCTCGGTCACTTCGTGAAGATCTACGTGGCCGGGCTCCGCTGAGGGCAATTCAAATCCGTATGAACCCGTCATTCGCAACGGCATCTTCAGCTATCTTTCGCAGATGCAATCTGACTCCATGAAAATACTGATTACAGGCGCCAACGGAAACCTCGGCCAACAACTCGTTCAACGTCTCTGTGGCGAGGGCAATGGCATCGCTTCTGGATCCCCCGGCGTTCGCGCGCTTGTGCGATCCGAACGCGCCGCACAGACGATCCGGGATCTGAACTGCCCGAATCCTCCTGACATCACAGTGGGCGACTACACCGACCCTGCCTCCATGAGAGAAGCCGCGTCCGACTGCCAGGGTGTCGTTCACCTGGTCGGAATCATCAAGGAAACCTCGACGACGAGCTACACCCAGGCCCACGAGGACACCTGCCAAACTCTCGTCCAGGCTCTCGAGGGCACTTCCGTCCAGCGTGTCGTCTATCTGAGCATTCTCGGTTCGAACTCCGAATCTTCCAATGCCTGTCTGGCTTCGAAAGGCCGAGCGGAGACCCTCCTCGCCAATGGATCCTGTCCGGCCACCACACTCAGGGTACCCATGGTGATCGGGCCTGACGATTATGCGTCCGCCTCCTTGCGCAAAGAAGCGCAGTCAAGATTCGTGAGCCTGGTGGGGGGTGGGAGAACGCTGCAGCAACCCATCGACAGCCAGAATGTCATCGATGCAATTCTCGCCTCCCTCCAGACTGAGCACTCGGAAGACAGGCAGTTCGACCTGGGAGGCCCCGAAAGCCTGACTCATCGGGACCTGATTCAAAGAGCCGCTCGGCTCTACGATTGCAACCCCCGGGCCCTCCCTATTCCCCTGTCTCTCGCCCGATTCTTCGTCGGCGTCCTGGAAGGGATCGGAAAAAATCCACCCATCACGCGCGCCATGTTCGACATCCTGCAACACGACGATCAGATTGATCCTACGCCTTGCTGCAGTGAATTGGGCATCTCACTGACTCCCCTGGATGAAACCCTGGGGTCCTACGTCGGACCAGAAAGCCAAAGACATGACTGAAACCGGAACCGACCAGAACGATCCAATGACGAATCAGGAACCCAGAAGGAAGACTCCGCTCTGGCAGAAATCCTTGCCGTGGCTGATCACGGTTGTCTGCTTCGGGTACCTCTATACAAAAGTGTCTGGTGCCGCAGCGCGAGAGGGCATTGGACTTCTCGCCTATCTGGGCGGAGTTTTTGCGCAGGTCCATTGGGGACAATGGCTGGCGTTGATGATCCCGTACTCGATCTTCTTCTTCCTGATCGACACGCTTGTCGTCTGGCGTGTCATCAACTGGTTCAATACGCGCGTTTCCTACAACAACATGCTTCCCATCCGCGGAAGCAGCTACATCCTCTCCATCATCAACGAACAAGTCGGCAAGGGGGCCATGGGGCTCTATCTCAACAGGCGCTATGAAGTACCGGGATGGGAAGTCGGCTCCAGCATGGTCTTCATCATGTTCTGTGAGTTCTACTACCTGCTCATGTGGGCCACGATCGGTTGGATGATCGGTGGAGACTCTCTCCCAGCCGAATTCGGGCTGATTCCCTGGATCGCACTGGCGGCCGCTATCTTCTTCATCGGGTGGATTCTTCTCTTCCGGAGCNCCTTGGGAGAGTCTGCGTCTTTCCGGGATCGACCCGCCTTCAAATCATTCCGCGAAGCAGGCCTGCTTCGTTATCTTGGCGTGGTCGTGCTTCGCTCGCCCGCCCTCCTTGCAGCCGTCGTGGTCTACACCCTGGCGCTTCGNCTCTTCAACGTCGANACCAACTTCCTGCAGATGCTGGGCTACCTCCCTGTCATCTTCTTCGGAGCTGCCACACCCGGACCCATGCGAACCGTAGCGATCACGCTGTGGGTGATTCTCTTCCCCGGCCACGAAGGGGAAATGACGGCTTTCGGTTTCGTACAGCACAACTTCTTCATCTTCTTCAATGCGGCGATCGGACTCATCTTCCTCCGGCGGGCGAATCGGGAGCTCTTCGGGTGACATAGAAGGTCCAAGCCCGATCCGACATTGAAACAAGAGTCGACAATGCGACCAGCCAGGCCAGNACTCGGACATCACCCGAGGACGGCCAACTCAAGGCCAGCGCCTGACACGACAAGCAAACACCCAGAACCACGTAATAGGCGATCCCGTTATTGCGGCCGAGGAAGCTGGTGCGGAGAGCTTTCCCGGCGAGGATGCGCGAATCCATCGCGTATTGAACAAAGGCCAGAACTACCAGTACCGGAAGTAGAGCAGGGATGAGACCCTGAAAAGCCAGAGCCGCCAAGCCTGAGGAAACAAAGAACGCATCGACGGCATGATCGAAAACGCCACCCAGGCGGGACACTTCCTCGCGCCACCGAGCCACTCTCCCGTCAAGAAGATCAGTGATCACACCCAAGATGAAGAGAAAAACGGCCGACCACCAGAGCNGCTCCAGGATGCACCACACCATCGGTACCACGGCCAGGGCGCGAAGGGCCGTGAGCCCATTTGCCAGTGTCCGCCAGGGCATGAGAGATTCCTCTTTCGGGTCTTCAGGGGAACGCCGAAGGGTTTCGGATCAGCGACGCTCCTCAAGCACCCATTCACCCACTGTCACCGAAGCATGAGCGACCGGCAGATCCCGGGTCTCCCCGGTTCTTCTTGACTTGACCTCTACCACTCCGTTGTCGAGACCCTTGGGACCGACCGTCACACGNAAAGGAATCCCGACCAGATCAGCGTCCTTGAACTTGACCCCCGGACGCTCATCCCGATCATCGAGAAGCACATCGATGCCTGCCTCCAGCAGAGCGTCATAGATCATTTCGCCCGCTTCGAGACATTTGACTTCCTTCGGCTTCACCACACTCACAACCACCTCAAAGGGTGCCACGCTGACCGGCCAGACGATGCCCGATTCGTCGTGGTTGGCCTCCACGACGGCGGCCATGTTNCGATCGATGCCGATTCCATAAGAGCCCATGACCACAGGCACGGACTTGCCGTTGGAATCCAGGACTTTGGCCCCCATCGCTTCGCTGTAGAATGTTCCGAGTTTGAAGATGTGACCCACTTCAAGACATTTGTAGGCCTCGAGGGACTCCGCGCAAACCGGACAACTCTCGCCTGACTCTACGGCTCGCAGATCAAGCCAGCCTTTGACGTCGATNTCCCGCTCCACGTCGACACCACGCAGATGNAAACCGTCCTCATTCGCCCCGGTCACCATGTCTCGTCGNCCTNGCAACGNTTCGTCAGCGATCACGAAAAGACCGTGGTCTCCCACGGCCCCCAGGCTGCCCGGGCTTGCCCCCAAAGCGGCTCGGATCTCGGATTCGCTGGCCGGTCGCAANCTCTCGGCCTCCACGTTGTCGATCAATTTCTGATCGACCAGGGAGTGNTCTCCACGGAGCAGGACAAGAACCACCTTCTCATCAATCGAATAGACGAGCGTCTTGATCTGACGATCCGCGGGCACTTCCGCACCAGCCAGATTCGCCAGGTCATCAATCGTTCTCACGTCTGGAGTCGGAAATTTCTCGGGTTGCGGTAGACCTTCGCCATCTGTGGACNGCTCGATGACACTGGTTGCTTTTTCGATATTGGCCGCGTAGCCACACGCCCCACAGGCCACCACCCAGTCTTCCCCCGCCTCCGTTCGCAACATGAATTCGACGGATTGATCGCCACCCATGGAGCCCGAGGAAGCCTCGACGGCGACCGTTTCAAAACCGAGCCGATTGAAGATACGGCGATAGGCTTTGAAGTGTTCATCGAAGGCATGATCCAATCCCTCGACATCGACGTCCATCGAGTACGAATCCTTCATGGTGAATTCCCTGACTCGCAAAAGGCCACTCTTGGGACGAGGNTCATCACGGAATTTCGTCTGGAACTGATACCAGATCTGCGGAAGTTGCTTGTACGAGCGCACTTCCGAAACGAGGTGCGTAAAGATCTCCTCGTGGGTCATGCCGAGGCCGACATCCGAGCCACGACGGTCCTCGAATTGGAACATCTCCCCGTCCATCTTTTCCCATCGCCCCGAACGCTCCCAGACTTCCTTCGGGTGCAAACAGGGCAAGCGGAATTCCTGGCCTCCGATCCGACCTATTTCCTCACGAATGATCGCTTCAATCTTCTCGCTGACACGAAGTCCCAGCGGCAAAAGGGAGTAGACCCCAGCCATGAGCTGGCGCGCATAGCCAGCGCGAATCAGGAGCTTATGACTGATCGCCTCGGCATCGGCCGGATCATCTCGAAGAGTGGGAATAAAAGTCGTCGACCAACGCACCGGCTTCTCCTGAGTCTCATCGCCCACAGTCTGCGTCGTGGGGTNCATCCTGACTGGGTGTGGCCCCACAATAGCCTCACTGATGCCGGGCGGCCCGCTCAAGAAGGCGCCAGATCAGTCGGAATACTGAAATAGCGACACAGCGAGAGCATCAAGGGCTCTAAAACGGAGTCAGGTGCCTCGTAACGAATCCCGAAAAGGCGTCGGACAAACGCTGAGTCACGGGCCCCCAGCCCGATTCCCGGATCACCGCGCCGTCAAACCGGGCTACGGAAACAATGCGAGCGCCGGTCCCCGTCAGGAAGATTTCGTCCGCAGAAAAAAGATCCTGGCGACCCATGGATCGCTCTTCAGCCGGAATACCCAGCTCCCCCGCCAGGGTCAGGATACTGGCCCGTGTGATCCCTGGTAGTGCACCGTCTGTTACACACGGCGTCACAAGGCCTCCGTTGGAGACCACGAACAGATTGGCGACGCTCACTTCCGCCACGGTCCCACCCGCATTGAGAAGAAGCGCTTCGTCCGCGCCGCGAAGACGAGCTTCCCGCTTGGCCAACACGCTGTTGAGATAATTGAGGCTCTTCACGGACGGATCCAAAGCGTCCAGGGCAGGGCGCCGCATGCTGGCTGTCACCAGATCAAGGCCCGAATCCATCTTTGACGCGGGATAGAGACTCACGGCCTTGACGATACAGATCAGCTGCGGGTTCTCACATGTACTCGGGTCGACCCCCAATGCGCCACGACCTCGGGTCAACAGAAGGCGAATNTACCCTTCGGTCTGACCATACGCGCGAGCGGTCTCGAGTACGACCGCTTCTGCGGCCTCAAGCCCACCCGGCAACTCGATCCCCAAAGCCTTGGCTCCAGCACCAAAGCGCCGCAAGTGATCTTTCAAGCGGAAAACACCGCCACCATAGATCCGGATTCCCTCGAAGAGTCCGTCCCCATAGAGAAGACCGTGATCGAAAACAGAGATTCGAGCTTCCTCNCCTTCCACCACATGCCCATCTATCCACACCTTGCTTCCTTGCATATCAGTCACTGACTCGAATCTCCCGTCTCTTCGCACTCACTTCGTTACCAGAAAGCCGCCTCTCGATTCGATCGGCGGCCCTTCGGACTTCTCTTTCGAGTCGCGCCACACCCAGTTCACTTCTCCNCGAAGACGGCAAAGCAATNGCCACCGCTCCGAGCATGCGTCCCGTCAACCAGACTGGCGCNGCCACGACGAGAAGCCCTGGAATCCACTCCTCATGATTCCAGGCAAGACCGCACGCCCGGATGCCTTTGAGTTCGCGACCCAGATCCGCCGGATCCATCAAGGTGGCGTCCGTGAACGCTTCTGGCGTCGGCTCTTTTTCGCTTCCGAGATCTTCCTGCGCGAATGCGAGATGAATCTTTCCCACCGCCGTTGCATGAATCGGCACTTCACTCCCGATCTGCGGGGAGGCGCGCAAGAACCCCTGGCCCTCCACCTTGTCCAGAACATGGAGAGCCCCCGCCCGCGCACCCACCAGGAAGAGGGTTTCTCCAAGCTCGCTTGCCACTTCCTCGAGAACGCGATGGCCCGATACCACGAGCGGCTCCTGATCGAGAACGCCCAGGCCCAACGCCAGCAATCCCACGCCCGATCGATATCGACCCGCTTCTGTTTGCTCCACCAGACCACGGCGAGCCAAAGCCGCAAGCAGGCGATGGACACTCGACTTCGGCATATCGAGCGCCCGACCAATCGACGTCACACCACACCCGGTGGGTGATCCTCGGAGGTGAAAGAGAATTTCGATGGCTTTGTCGATGGAAGCGA
This sequence comes from Spirochaeta sp., assembly GCA_002691025.1. Lineage (GTDB taxonomy): Bacteria > Myxococcota_A > UBA9160 > UBA9160 > UBA4427 > MED660. Next base: position 25,295 of record NZGT01000112.1, read on the forward strand.
GTGACTGCAAGAAAAGATCTCTTTCTTTTTGTTCCGCATAGCAGAACAGTGATCTGTATTATGAAACATAGGGGAAACTTTTCGACCCGGTAAGTAAGCCCAAGTACGAATTTTCCCTGAAAAAAGAGCCAGAGAGCCATCGGCGCCCCGGAAAAGAAATCGCAACAAGCCCCCTCAAGAGCACAGGGAAGCCTGAGAGTCATCGCCCTGGGGGAATTCGGTGTTTTGGCCTGACTGGCAATAGATCGACTGGGATCCAAGGCGCGTCTGGCCTGGGTCGGCTAGGTTTCCGGTGCTCTTGGCGAAGCCGGGGCAGTAGCAAAGTCGCCCCCCGCAACTTCCCGGATGCGTCCATGCGATGGACAATCACTTCGGGGATCCGAGCGGAGTACAAGAGGGCGTGGCCGAGTTCGAACTCATCACCGAAATGAGCGACCTGAAGATCTTGGCCAAGGACCTGGAAAAGGCCGACGTCATCGCTTTCGATACCGAAGCGGACAGCTTCTATCACTATTTCGATAAGACCTGTCTACTTCAGATCTCCACTCGTGACCAAGCCTGGTTGGTGGACCCACTCGCTCTCGGCGGGCCCTCGGAGCTCGCTCCGCTGGGACCGGTCTTCGCAAACCCGGATATCAGAATTCTTTTCCACGCCGCCGAATACGACATTTTCATACTCAAGCGAGACTGCGGCTTCACCTTCACGAACTTGTTCGACACCATGATGAGCGCTCAGCTACTGGGTTACCCGTCTGTCGGNCTGGCGGCCCTGGTGGAACANCACTTCGGAATNCACCTTCCCAAAGATGAACAGAAGTCGGACTGGTCGCGTCGACCGCTGACCCCGAAGCAACTCGACTACGCGGTCACGGACGTCTACTACCTGATTGAACTGTCCGAAAAGCTCGAAAGTGAGCTGAAACAAAAGAAAAGGCTTGGTTGGGCCCATCACGAATTCGAAAACCTGGTCAATCGAAAATGGCCCGAGAGGGAATTCGACACACTGGGCTATCTCAAGATCAAGGGCGCGAAGCTCCTGGACCCGAAATCCTTGGCCATCCTTCGCGAGCTCTATCTGACCCGCGACGCCCGTGCACGGGAGATCGACCGCCCTCCCTTCAAGGTACTGGGAAACCGCACGCTGCTTGAACTCGCAAAAGAAGGCACGACCGATCCAAGCGAACTTGTTCGCATAAAAGGCGTCACCGAACTGATACTTCGGCGTATGGGCAACAGCCTGAGAGAGGCGATTGCCCGGGGCCTGGAAGAACCGCATGGGCCGATCCCGAAGCAAACCAANGGGAACACCCGGCGNCGGATGGATCGGCAGATGGAAAAGCGACTCGTTCGCTTGAAGTCCTGGAGAGAAAAGCGCTCCAAGGAACTTGAGCTNGACCCCGGAGTGCTTGCCCCCAACGCATGCCTCGAGGCGGTTTCTGTCGTAAAGCCCGTGTCCGTCGAGTCCCTCGCTGANATTCCTGAGATAAAGCAATGGTTTGCCGAAAGCTTCGGCCAGGAAATCCTCGACGTGCTTGAAACAGAGGATCAAGANANAGGCGACGGCGGCGAAGAGGCCAAGCCTCGGAAGCGCTCCGCATCGGCCAAGAAAAGGCGACGGCGAAAAAGTGCTCGGTCCAAAACCTCGAGCGAACAGGGCGAATCCGCTCCCACAGATCCCGAAAAGTAAACGCGCCCCTTCCCCGAGGAAGGAGCGCGCTACCGGTNCTCATGTTTCAGGTTCAGCTTCCGTCATGCCCGGCGAGATGCGGTAGCCAGGGCATTCGGTGACGATCAGTCCTCCAGTGGATCGATGTATCAAGCAGCAGTGCAACTCTGGGGAAAGCGACTCTTGCAGACACTCGGTTCTCCGCTGGAGTTTCCGGACCAATCAGATGAACGCGCCCGTTGACATCTGACTGGTCCNNAAGACCAGATCGTACGCCCCGAGGTATTGCACTTCTCGTGCCAAGGCCCAGGGAATAGAAGACAACCCTCTACTCCACTGAATTCATTGGTAAATNAGCATCTGCAGACAAGTCCAATCAAAAATGGGCTGTGCCGCCAGAGGATGCGCAGNTCCTGGCCAAAACTGCAGANGTCGATCCCGCATCAAGACTAAATCCTTTTAAAACAAAGACTTACAGAGAGGCGCCGCCGCAGGTGCCCCCACCCCGAGCGCGCGTCCTTTGGCTGCACCCCGAGTGGCTCCAGCTAACCCACTCGCCGAGCCCCGCCTCAAGCGCGCCAAGCCACACAACGCCCGATCTACAGACGAACCCGCTTCCACCCCGCACGCCGAATCGACTCGGCTTGGGAACAGAAGCCAGGAACACACACGCGTCGGTCACTGACCCCATGCACCGCNGAGCCACGAAGCGGGCGNACNCGNGCAGAAACCAGTGCGATAGACTCGCNCCATGTTTGCCGAACGCAGAGAAGAATTCTGTTCCCGAATGGGCCCTGGAGCCGTCGCGATNGTTCGCGGCAGCGAGCTNGTTCAGCGCTCAAACGACACCCAATACCCCTTCCGCCAAGACAGCGACTTCTGGTACCTGACCGGATTCGATCACCCCCACGCCACCGCGATCTTGCGCACCACCGAAAAGGGGCCCCGATTCACGCTCTTTGTCGAACCCAAAGACAAAGCCGCCGAAACCTGGACCGGCTATCGACCGGGCGTAGAGGGAGCCNTTCAGGACTATCAGGCCGACGAAGCCTTCGAGTCCTCTCAACTCCCGGATGCGCTACGCGGATTTCTCGAGGAAGCCGACCGGCTCTACTACACATTCGGCCGCTCTCCCGAACTCGATCCTATCTTGACCCGGGCCCAGGAAGAACTCCGTGTGCAAAGTCGACGCGGTGTTCAGCCGGTCGAAAGCATCCTCGACCCGCGGACGATCCTGCATGAAATGAGGCTGATCAAGAGCCCCGCCGAACTGGACATCATGCGCGAAGCCGCCGACATCAGTCGCGAGGCCCACCACGAAGCGGCCTCCATGCTCAGGCCCGGTCAACCAGAATACGAGATCGAGGCTCGACTCGACTACGTATTCAGACGCCGGGGAGGTTGGGGCGCCGCGTATGGCTCCATCGTGGCCGGGGGAAGTCGCGCCACCATCCTCCACTACGTCCGCAATGATCAGACCTTCAAGGACGGAGACCTCGTCCTGATCGATGCCGGGGCTGANCTNCAAGGNTATGCGTCAGACGTGACTCGAACCTATCCGGTCAACGGCCGCTACGAAGGAGCGGCCAAAGACGTTTACGAAGTCGTCCTGGCTGCGCAGAAAGTCGCCATCCTGAACGCCAGGCCGGGCTCGAACCTGGCCGACCTCCACGCGGCCACGCTACGGGAATTGGTCAAGGGAATGATCGGCCTTGAACTTCTTCACGGTGAAGTCGACCAACTGATCGAGAGCGAGGCCTATCGCTCCTACTACATGCATGGAACCAGNCATTGGTTGGGTCTCGATGTCCACGACGCCGGTTCCTACATGAANGGGGATCAACCCCGATCGCTGGAGGAGGGTATGGTTTTCACGGTTGAACCCGGCCTCTATATCCCGCCCGATGATGCGGAAGCCCCCGAGAGCCTGCGCGGGATCGGAGTNCGCATCGAAGACAACATCGCCATCACGAAATCAGGTTCGGAGAATCTCACTGCGGATATTCCGAAAGAAGTCGAAGACATCGAGAGATGGATCCAGGAAAGTCACTAGAGCCCACGCACAGAAAGAGAGAGGAAGTCCTTTTCCATGGCCGATATCCAGTCCCTGCTGCAAGAAAAACGCGTATTCAAACCCGATGCCGACTTCGCTCGTTCGGCCAATTGGAACAAGAAGACGGTGGCCGAGTATCGCAAGCTCGGGGAAAAGAGCCCCGAGAAATTCTGGGCCAAGATGGCCAAGGAAAATGTCAGCTGGTTCACACCCTGGAAGAAGGTGCTCGACTGGAAACCTCCTTTTGCCAAATGGTTCGTCGGAGCCAAGACCAACGTCAGCTACAACTGTCTGGATCGGCACCTTGAAGGGGAGAACGCGTGGCGGAAGAACAAAGCCGCCATCATCTGGGAAGGAGAACCCGGTGACTCCCGGGTCATCACCTATGCCGAATTGCATCGGGAAGTCTGTCGCTTCGCCAACGTCCTGAAGGCACGCGGTGTGAAGAAGAAGGATCGTGTGATCCTCTACATGCCCATGGTCCCCGAGGCCGCCGTCGCCATGCTGGCCTGTACGCGTATCGGAGCCACACACAGCATTGTTTTCGGTGGGTTTTCAGCCGACGCACTACGGGACCGCATCCTCGACGCCGGCGCCAAGGTGGTGATTACGTCCGACGGTGGCTACCGGAAGGGAGAGGCCTTCGGCCTCAAGACCCATGTCGATCAGGCACTGAAAAGCAGGACCCCGGTCAAGACCGTTCTTGTGGTTCAGCGCACGGGCCAGAAGGTCACCATGAAGAAAGGGCGGGACCACTGGTATCACGAGGAGATGGCCGACGCGAGCCCCCATTGCCCGCCCGCCAAGCTGGACTCCGAACACCCGCTGTTCATTCTCTACACCAGCGGTACCACCGGCACACCCAAAGGCATCCTTCACACAACCGGTGGCTACCTGACCCACGTAACCACCACCACGAAAGCCATTTTNGACATCAAGGACACGGATGTCTACTGGTGCACGGCCGATGTGGGCTGGATCACCGGTCATTCCTACGTGGTATACGGTCCTCTTTCTTGCGGTGCGACCACCGTGATGTACGAAGGCACGCCCACTCACCCGGGTCCGGACCGCTGGTGGGAAATGATCGAGAAGNGGGGGGTGACCATCTTCTATACCGCTCCCACCGCCATCCGGACCTTCATCCGGCTGGGCGATCACCTACCCGCCGCACACGACCTTTCTTCTCTTCGCCTGCTCGGCACCGTNGGCGAACCGATCAACCCGGAGGCGTGGATCTGGTACAACGAGGTGATTGGCGGAAAGCGCTGCCCCATCGTAGACACCTGGTGGCAGACGGAAACCGGCGGGATCATGATCTCGGCCCTGCCCAGTGCTGTGGCGACCAAACCCGGGTCAGCGACTTTGCCCTTCCCAGGGATCCAGGCCGACATCCTCGACGAAGACGGAAACGAGGTCCGTCCACCGAACGGAGGCCTATTGGCGATCCGCCACCCGTGGCCCGGAATGCTTCGCGGAATATGGGGGGATCGAAAGCGCTACCGGGAAACCTATTGGAGCAAATGGAAGGACACCTACTTCCCCGGCGACGGTGCCCATCGTGACCGCCAATCCTACTACTGGATCATGGGTCGCATCGATGACGTCATGAATATCTCCGGTCACCGGATTGGAACGATGGAAGTGGAAAGTGCCTTGGTGTCTCACGAAGATGTGGCGGAGGCCGCCGTGGTGGGTCGACCGGATGAAATCACCGGCACGGCCATCGTCGCCTTCGTGACTCCACGAGGCAATGTCAAAGCAGGCTCGGCACTCCAAAAAGACCTGAAGGGCCATGTCACCAAGGAGATCGGGGCCATCGCTCGCCCCACTGACATTCGGTTCACCCAGGCCCTGCCCAAGACACGCTCGGGCAAGATCATGCGCCGGCTGCTGCGGAATATCGCTTCGGGCGAGAAGCCCACGGGCGATACAAGCACCTTGGAAGACTTCACCGTGCTGGCGTCGCTGAGCGAATCAGACGAAAACTAGTCTGGAGATCCGGGATTCGGGTCTCCGCCGATGGCAGAATCCGGCTCCATGGCCCACGTCCCGTCGTTCTGGAGTCGGAAAACGACCGCTTGACCCAGATCCGGGATGGCCTCGGGCAGGGCCCATCCCGTCAGACCCTCGGCGATCCCACGCACCACCCCTTTGTGGGCGACCACGAGAATCGATTTCACAGGCAGATCCAGCAATCTCTGGAGGCCTGCTTCGATTCGCCGCTTGAAATCCGCTTTGAGCTCGCCCTCCGGAAACTCGAGCTCCAGAGGTCGGTCCTGCCAGACTTCAAAAAGGGCAGGGTCGAGGACGGCAATCTCTTCGCGCGTCAAACCCTCCCACCGACCAAAGTCGATTTCGGCAAAAGACTCCTCGATCTCGATCGGGTGACCCGGCCGCAGAATCGTGGCGGCCTGCCAGGCGCGGGCAAGCGGACTGGCCACCACACGATCCACATCCAGTTCCAGGATCTCCTTCAAGGCCTCTGCCTGGCTTCGCCCCTTTCTCGACAAAACCACATCATTGCGACCGTGATAACGGATGCTGGACTCCCCCACCGTTTCCCCGTGCCGAACCAGGATGATATGCGCCGGTCGTGCCATGACTGAAAGGCCTCCTTGCATTTGAGCATCGAGGACAGACCTCCGGGCGTCAATGTGGAACCGCAACCCGCCAGGCCCTGTCTTTCATTCCGAGGTCTTTTGATCTCATCCACACCACAAAAGAGAAGCACGGAAAATGCATCTGTCCGGGAAGCACCGTCAACCGGCAGCGACTCTGTTAGAATCCGCCCCGAGGAGGCAAAGTCCGGTGAAATCAGGTTTCTGGCTGACCCTTATCGGTCTACCCATCTTGTTGGTCGCCCTCTGGTTCGGGTTCAGCCGATTTGAAGGCGATGCGCCGCGTATCACCGCACCCGAGCAGATCATTCTCGGGCAGAATCCACAGGAGATCAAAATCCAGATCTCCGACGAGGACTCCGGTATCCGAAGCGTAAGCGCTCGCCTCCTCCATGAAGCCGGCTCGAAAAGCCTGCTCCAGGAAGCCTACCCGGGCGACTTGATGGCGGGGGGGCAAAACAAAGGCCGGACATCGACCCTNACATTGGAGTTGGACGCAGCCCATGGAATGGCGCCGGATGGAAACGCCACACTCGTGCTCCAGGTCAGGGACTGGTCGTGGCGCGGGGGCCTGGCTGGGAATCGGGCCGAAATCAGCATTCCAGTCCTGATCGACACGCGCCCGCCTTCTCTGCGTGTTGAAAGTGGACTGACCTACATGCACCGCGGAGGCGCGGCGGCCGCGGTATACAGCATCGAAGAAAATGATCTGGTCGATGGCGTCAGGGTTGGAGACTCGTTCTTTCCCGGTTACCCCCATCCTTCAGGTGAAGCGGGTCGACGTGTTTCGATCTTTGCCGTTCCCGTAGAAGCGCCGGACAAGATCAGGATCGAAGTCGTGGCCTGGGATCGCGCCGACAACGAAGGCACAGCCTCTTTCCCCGCCAAGGTGCTCAATCGGAACTTCCGGGAAAGTGCCATCAAAATCGACGAAGCCTTCATTCAACAAGTGGCCAACCCCTTGGCGCGCGAAGCCCGCTTCGACAGCACGGACCCGGCCGAGACCTTCCGAAGTGTCAATGAAGACCTNCGNTTGCTCAACGAAGTCACCATTCGCGAAAGCCTGGCTGAATCCGGTCAAAGCAGCCCCCTNTGGAAGGGTGCCTTCAAGCAATTGGCCGGGTCGAAGGTAACCAGTCGATTTGCCGAGGATCGCAGCTATATGCTGAACGGAGAACCGATTTCAAGAGCACGACACTATGGTTTTGATCTGGCTTCCGTCGCCCGGGCGCCTATCACGGCCACGGCGNACGGCGTAGTCGCCTTTGCTGGACCTCTGGGCATCTACGGAGGCTGCGTCATCATCGATCATGGACTGGGCGTGGCTTCTCTATACGGACACCTTTCGGAAATCCAGGTGGAGAAAGGGGAGTCCGTCGAAATCGGCCAGACATTGGGCCGATCGGGCAGCACGGGATTGGCGGGAGGAGATCACCTGCACTTCGCCATCCTGGTGGGGGAGGACTATGTCGATCCCCTGGAATGGTGGGATCCCAAATGGCTACGAAGCCATATCGGCGTCCGGCTCGAAAACTAGAATCAACCCGAGTGGCTCTTGCGGCGGACCTGAGGGGTCGCCTGCTACGTCGCTACAAACGTTTTCTGGCCGACATAGAACTGGATTCGGGCGAGATCGTAACCGTCCACTGCCCCAATCCGGGCTCCATGAGGGGCACTTCGAAGCCGGGCTCGGCCGTGCGATGCTCCACCAGTGAAAATCCAAAACGCAAGCTCAAGCACACCCTCGAAATGATCCGGGTGGGTCGCATCTGGGTGGGTCTTCACACCCTGCGCGCCAACCAAATCGCGGCCGAAGCACTGGAGACGGGAACCATTCCCGCACTGCGAGGTTACCCGATTGTTCAACGAGAAATTTCCACCGGGCAATCCCGATTGGATTTCTGCCTGGAAGGACACCCCCAGGATCCAAGAAGAGCCTGGGTCGAAGTCAAGAGCGTCACCATGGCCGAGGGGTCTACGGCCCTCTTCCCCGATTCGGTGAGCGCACGTGCCAAGCGGCACCTGGAAACGCTGGCTACCCGAGTCGAAGCGGGAGACCGAGCCGTCCTCCTCTATGTGGTGCAACGTGCGGACTGCCTGCGTGTCAAAGCCGCGGACGAGATCGATCCCGAATATGCAAAAGCCCTGAGGGAGGCCGCCCGGGTCGGGGTCGAAATCCACGCTGTGCGAGCTCGAGTGCGTGCTACGGAAATCCGATTGGAACGAACCCTCCCGGTCATGGTATGAACCCGGTATGACCGCCGCACCCGAAATCACTTCAGCTCGACTCCGGACCATGCGAAGTCGTCTGCTCAGCTGGTATCTCGAAAATCGACGAGACCTGCCCTGGCGTCGGAGTCGGGATCCTTTTGCAATCTGGATTTCAGAATCCATGCTTCAGCAGACTCGGGTGGAAACCGTCATCCCCTACTACGAACGTTTTCTATCCCGGTTTCCCGACGTCGAAACCCTGGCCGACTCGGACATTGAAGATGTATACGGGCTCTGGGCTGGGCTTGGATACTACTCACGAGCCCGAAACCTTCACGCCGCAGCCAAAATGGTCGTCGAGGAGTATGGGGGAAACCTGCCCGATCACGTCGACGAGCTTCGCCGTCTCAAAGGGGTCGGTCGCTATACGGCCGGGGCCCTGGCCTCCATCGCATTTGATCGCGAAGAGCCCCTGGTGGATGGAAATGTCATCCGCGTCCTCACACGGTGGCTTGGATGGAGAGACGATGTCAGCAAGAAAAGCGTAGTCGATGGACTGTGGGAACTCGCGGGGCGACTCGTTCAAGGTCCCCAGCCGGGCGACCTGAATCAGGCCCTCATGGAGCTCGGCGCCACAATCTGTATTCCGCGAAGCCCGAAGTGCCCGGAGTGCCCGATCCGCCGAAGCTGCGAAGCGCGAAAAATGGGAGATCCCGAGTCCATTCCGGTCAAGCCCCGGAAACAGCGGGTCCTGGCCATGCGTGGCGTCGCGGCCTGGATCGAGCGGAAGGGAAGAGTCCTGGTTGTACGACGGGAGGAAGGCGGCCTCCTGGGCGGCATGTGGGAATTACCCGGTGGTACCCTCGAGGCCCGAGAACCTTTGGAAAGCGGGCTCAGGCGATGCCTTCAGGAAACGCTCTCCCTTGAAGTCGGCCACCTTGAAGCGCAAGGCCAGATCGAACATCTATTCAGTCACCGAAAACTGAAGCTCGACCTCTACCGAGCCCATGACGCCAGAGGCCGAGTCCACCGCACAGGCCTGGCCGAGCACCGTTGGGTTGCTCCTTCTTCCATCGAAAAGCTGCCTCACGGCGGACCCACCCGAAAAGCCCTGGCCTTGCTCGGCCAAGGCTCCGAGCAGAGTCCCCGGCAATCCCTCCGTACCCATCAGAGCCAGCAGAACTGAAAGGCTCTCTCATGACACAACGCCGAAAGAAACCGGAAAGCCCGAAGGCCGAACATGGGAATGAGAAGGGCGGAGAAACCTCCTTCGCGGACCTGATCGAAGAGATCGACGACATTGAGCGCCTCGGGGATGACGATCGGAAAGGCCCCTACCGAACCGCGCCCTCGCCCCACCCAGGACTCCCATCGGGCGAACCGGACGCAGAGCCCATGCAATTCCCCAAGGATCGCGAGCCACTTCTCGCGCGCCGCGCGCACCTGAGCCCCCATCGCTTCCATCGTCTCTGCGCGGGACGGATTCCACCCGACGAAACACTGGACTTGCATGGATACGATCGGAATTCGGCACGAGAAGCCCTCTTCGAAACACTCCAGTCGGCCGCCACCAGACAAGCCGAATGTGTCCTCGTGATTCATGGAAAGGGCCATCGGTCGGAAGGCGGAGAATCGATCCTGAAAGATTCCATGCCCGACTGGCTGACGGATTCCAGCCTGCGAAGCTGCGTCCTCGGATTTGCCCCAGCCCTACCGCGCGATGGCGGTACCGGAGCGGTCTACGTACTGCTCTCGAAAAAGACCGGCGAAGATTCGTAGCACCGGCTCGTGAGTGTGGCACGCTTGTCCTGGATGACGGAAGAAGTCTCGCCCACTGAACAGGATACAATCCGGAGCATTGCGGAAGCCGCTCTCGATGCGGGAGGGCGAGCCCTTGTTGTCGGAGGATCAGTTCGCGACGGCCTTCTGGGACGAACATCACGTGACGTCGACGTTGAAGTCCTCGGCCTCGATCTGAACCAACTTGAATCGATCCTGGAACGCTTTGGTCGGACATACCGGGTGGGCCGGGAGTTCCAGGTCCTGAAGCTGAAATCAATGGATGTCGATTTTTCCGTCCCCGAGAGTCCCGATCTCGGTTTCGAAGACGCTGCGCGCAGGCGAGACCTGACCATCAACAGCATGGCGATGGACCCCATAAGCCAGGAGATCCTCGACCCTCATTCCGGTCGCGCCGATCTGGAAGAAGGACGGCTGCGAGCCACCGATGTCCAACGTTTTGGAGAGGATCCCCTGCGAGCGCTTCGGGTCATGAGATTGACAAGCGAATTGGATATGGAGATCGACCCGGCGCTGATGGAATTGTGCGGGGAGCAGGACCTGGAGTCGGTCGCACCGGAACGGGTCTTCTCTGAATTTTCAAGACTTCTCGAAAAAACCCATCGCCCCTCCAAAGGACTGGCCTTTCTCGAAGAATCCGGGCTTCTGCGTTTCTTCCCAGAACTCGATCGTTTGCGCGGCGTTCCCCAGGACCCGGAGTGGCATCCCGAAGGCGATGTCTGGACACACACGCTTCTGTCTGTCGATCAAGCCGCCCAGATCAGGCAAGCCAACGAAGAGGACCGACCCCTGATGTGGGCCGCTCTTTGCCATGATCTCGGAAAAGCCGAAAGAACCCGGCTCGAAGCGGGACGGGTCCGCTCCCTGGGCCACGACACGGAGGGCGCCGAAGTGAGCCAGAAATTCCTGACCCGACTGCAGGCTTCGTCGCTCCTCATCGAACAGGTGAGCCTCCTGGTCCGACATCACCTCGCGCCCGCTCTCTATGTCGCCCAGGAAGCAGGCCCTCGAGGCTATCGACGATTGGCGCGCCGACTGGCGCAAGGTCACGTGAACCTCCATCTACTGGAGAGGCTGGCCCGCGCCGATCACTTCGGTCGAACCACCGAAGATGCCCGGGCTCGATCCTTTCCGGCTGGAAGAGAATTCCTTGAAAAAGCGGAATCCTTTTCGGTCGACAAGGGCCCGATGCCCGACGTCGTCCAGGGCCGTCACCTCATCGCACGAGGATTGCATCCGGGACGGAAATTCGGCGAGATCCTCGATCAATGCCGAGCCATCCAGGATGAAAGTGGGGAGCGGAACCCGGACACGATCCTCGATCAGGTGCTCTCCCCGGATCTTCCAGCCTCCTGAACCGCTCTTTCTATTCTTTCCAGTCCTCACCGTAGTCGATCATGATTTCACGGCTGGGCTGGATATTCCTGAGCGCAAAAAGGTCCAGGCCGATGAATTCAGCATTCGGGTCGGAGTCGTGATTCAGGAACCGGAGTTCGTTCCTTCCTTCGATGCCCGTCTGCTTGCCATCCTCATCGGTCACCCAGAGCACATGGATGCCATCCTGGTTCGTCTCTACTCCCCGGAAGGTTCCGATATAGGAACCGGTCCGAAAGCGACGGACCGCATAGACCCCTTGCCCGTGAATCGGACTTGCTTTGACTTTGATGCCACTGTGCTCGCCGACCATGATCTCAACTCCGAAGCCACATGGAAAACCGCGCCCCTGGGCGCCAACATGGAAAAAGAAGTCTGAAATACTATCTTGGCTTCAAGAAAAAACACGGGGCCTCCATTCTTACCCCATCTCACCGAAAGAAGAGCCGACTTCAACTTGAAAAGAGAAGATTCATGACGACCGAGCCGAAATCCTTCTATCTTTCGAAAGAAATCCACCAATACCTTCTCGACCACGGAGGGGCGGCCGACCCCATTGGACAGCGCTTGATCGAGGAAACCCGCAAAATGGGTGGGGTTTCGATGATGCAGATCGCGCCCGAGCAGGGCGCCTTCATGCAACTCCTCGCCAGACTGGTTGGAGCTCGCAAGGCCATCGAAGTCGGCACCTTTACCGGCTTCTCCGCTCTTTGCCTCGCTCGGGGGATGGGAGAGGGAAGCCGATTGATCTGTTGCGACACCAGCGAAGAGTGGACGAGCGTGGGGCAACCTTATTGGAAAGAAGCCCAGGTGAGCGATCGGATCGATCTTCGAATCGGTCCCGCCATCGAAACCCTGCGAGCCATCGAGGAGGATCAAGGCTTCGATCTCGCTTTTGTCGATGCCGACAAGTCATCCTACGTCGCCTACGGGGAGGAACTGCTTCGTCTCATTCGCCCCGGCGGACTGATCATCGTGGACAACGTGCTGTGGGCGGGCGCCGTCGTCGATCACGACAACAAAGAAGACAACACACAGCACATACGGGCCTTCAACGACTGGGCGACCGCCGAGGCTCGCTGCGAAAACGTCATGATACCTGTTGGCGACGGCCTTACGTTGATTCGGGTTCGCTGACGCCGGCTTCGCCTCGTGCAACACCCAGGGCTCGCTCGAAATCTTCCGGCGCTGGACACTCGGCCCCGATTTCCTCGAAACGGGCTCTCTGCGCATGAAGCATATGACGTTCGGCACCGAGTACACCGGGCGTAGCTCCATAGCGGAGATCACCCACCACTGGATGGCCGAAGTGGGACAGACTCGCTCGGATCTGATGAAGAAACCCCGTCCGCGGTCGGATTTCAACGAGGCTCGTCGAACCGAAAACCTCAAGCACCTGAACCGCTTGACGAATCTCTCGAGCCCGACCTCGAGCCCGATCCGATTCCGTCGCAACGCGGACCCGAGCGGGGCGATGCCGGGAAACACAAAGCCAGAGACGCATCTCTTCATCGTGCTCAGACCAACGCGGCTTGCCTTCCACGAGAGCAAGATAGGTTTTCTCCACACGATGTTCCGCAAAAGCCCGACGCAAGGTCCGCCAGACAGGCTCCTGCGTGGCCATCAAGAGGACGCCCGAAGTATCCACATCCAGACGATGCACGACGCCGCTTCTGAGTCCTCCTTCCCCCACGCCCCGAATCTCAGGATCGAGCTCGGCCACGCAGGAGAGCACGGTCGCCGACTCCTCTTCATCCAGAGGATGGACTGGCATTCCAGCGGGTTTGGCCAGGGCAAGCCATCCCGACCCACGAGCCAGCTCTTCTGGAATCTCATCTCCGGGTCGGTTCAGATGGATTACCTGATCTCGACCCGCTCGATAGACCCCCACCTCGATCAAACCCCGCGAGGGAAGAGACAAGCCTTTGTCACTCAAGCCCAGGGTCCGACCGTCCAGCGAAACCGCGCCGGAGTCCAGCAGGCGCCGCACCTGCGCTCGCGAGAGCGCCAATTCCGTCGCCAGGAAGAGGTCCAGCCTCGATCCCTGATTCGACTCGACGAGGTTCAGAAGCCGCGAAGGCGACTCGAGTTCCACGGATACAAGCCCTGAATCCTTCTTTTCCATGATTGCCCTTCATCCAGCCGATTTCAGCCCCAGGTGAGTGTAGCGGGCTCCACTCGACAACCGATCCTCCCCTCGGTTACCCTTCGGCTCCTGCTCACGCCCCCAGAAGATCCGCACGGGAGATACCCCGACGGAAGCCGCGCGTGATCCTCGGCGCAAAGTCAATCTAGGCCCGTGTGGCCAGATCAGGTCGAATCCATGAGTGAAAACAGCCCGAGACCCAGCCAGATCGCCATCATGGATACAACACTCCGTGACGGCGAACAGACACCGGATGTCTCGTATACGCCCGCCGAAAAACTGCAGCTGGCGCGCATCCTGCTTCTCGAGGCGGAGGTGGACCGAATCGAGATCGCTTCAACCCGGGTTTCCGAGGGCGAGCGCGAGGCCGCTCGAAGTGTCACCCGGTGGGCCCGAAAAGCCCGCGTCATCAAACGCGTCGAGATGCTCGGATATTGCGATGGCAAGGCTTCCGTGGACTGGATCACCGAGGTCGGCGGAAAAGTCATGAACCTCCTGGTCAAGGGATCTGAAAAGCATTGCCGAGGCCAACTGGGCCTGGCCCCGGAGCAACATCGCGAAAGGGTCGAGCAGACGGTGCGCTATGCCCGCCGCAAGCGCTTGACCGTCAATGTCTACCTTGAAGATTGGTCCAGTGGTGTTCGCGACTCCTTCGACTACGTCTTCTCGATGATCCAGCTGCTTCGCGAGCTCAGGGTCTCTCGAATCTACCTGGCCGATACGCTGGGTATCCTGGCCCCCAATGATGTCACTCGATATGTCGGCCTGATGACCTCGACCTGGCCCAATATCGATTTCGAATACCATGGACACAACGATTATGGGCTGGCCACCGCCAACTGCCTGGCCGCAGTGGCGGCCGGCGCGCGCGGTATCCACACCAGCGTCAATAGCATGGGGGAAAGGGCCGGAAATTCATCGCTCACCGAAGTCGTCACTGCCATCCACGATCACAGTGAAATGCGCACAGCACTCAATGAAAGCCGATTGACAGATCTCGCCCGGATCGTGGAAACCTTCAGCGGAAAGGATCTCGCCGCCAATGCACCGATCGTGGGGCGTGATGTGTTCACCCAGACCGCCGGCATCCACGCCGATGGCGACGCCAAGGGCGACCTCTACCATAGCCGGCTTGAGCACACCCGATTCGGCCGAGCGCGCCGCTACGCACTGGGCAAACTTTCTGGCAAGGCTTCATTGGATCACAATCTCGAGCGCCTCGGCATCGAACTGCCTGCCTCCGACCATGCGATGGTGCTCGAACGCATCATCGAACTGGGTGACAAGAAGCATGTCGTCTCCCCTGAGGACCTTCCCTACATCATCGCCGATGTCTTGAAGACGCCCGCAGACCAGATGCTCCAGATTACCCACTACCGTGTCCAGGTGGGTACAAACGAAGAGCCCAAGGCAGAAGTTTCCCTGAGCCATCTCGGCCAGGATGAAAAAGCGGAAGCCAGTGGCGACGGCGGATACGATGCATTCATGAATGCACTGAAGAAGGCGGCACGGAAGTTCGATATCCCGGTTCCCCAACTCGCGGACTTCAAGGTCCGTATCCCGCCGGGCGGACGAACCGGTGCGCTTGTCGAGACCCAGGTGAGTTGGCGAACGGGCAAGGGGAATCCGAGCTTTCAATCCAACCTCGGAGAGACCTTTACCACCATCGGGGTCGACTCCGACCAGTTGGCCGCCGCCGTCATCGCCACGGAGAAGATGCTGAACCTGGTCATCCAGAACAGGAAGCCCGTAAAGAAGAGTGGGGCTCGCCGAGCCGCCAAGAAAAAGGCTCGGAAATCGCGCTAGGGCGGGACCATGCAGAAAGCCAGATCGATCGTCTGCTTGTGCCTACTCGGCTTGATTTGGGTGGGCTGCAAATCCGTTGCCCAGAAGAAGGCCGAAGCCCCTTACGGACCCACCGAAAGCGTCCTTGAAGTGGTGGCTGTACTCCGTCGCTACGTTCCCGACGACACCTACCGTTTTCCGCCCCCCACCGACTTCACGGGCCGGAACGCATACCGTTCTACGCTTCTGAGAATGGAAAGCATCGAGAGTATCCACGCCAACGCGCTCCGCAGTGGCTACATGAAACCCGTGGTCCACTTTTCCAAAGGCCGATCCCTGGAACGCCTCCGAGCCTACGATCTGGCGCAAAACCAATACCTCGAAGTGGAGAAGCTCGACTCACCACTCAAGGAGGAAGCCCAGCACAGCGCAGAAGTCTGTGGGCGTATCCATGAAGCGGTCCTGATCGGAATCCAGGACCCGAACCCGATGAACGAAGGGGAGAAGGTCTCCCAAGAGGCAGCCGACCAAACCCCCGAAGAAGTCACTCAGGCCCTGGAAGAGCGGGTGGCTCTCCTGGCCTTTCTGAAAGACGAGGAAAAAGGCTCTCATTACCAGTATGTGATCTCCGAAGAAATCGAGCGAGCCGACCAGACCCGAGCGGCCTGGTTCGTCAACAATCGGTACCGTATCCCCGACGGGCAACTTCGAGCCCTCGCGGAACTCCAAAGGGTGGTGCGACGTCACCCAGGAAGCAAGAACCGACTGGAGCATATGCTTGCACTCGCCGAACTCTATGATGATCTGGCCCACGAATATGTGGACGCGGTTCCGCCTGCCAGCCTCAACTTCGACCCCGCTCTCTTCCAGGACCTGGTGGATCCCGCAACCCAGATCTATGAGTCCGTGGCGGCCCACGACGGCACGACCCAGAAACTGGAAGCCGCCCGCAGACTTGAAGCCTTCCTGGCCTTCACCTTGACGGTAGACCGTGACCGATTCACACACTGAGATCCTGAGAACACTCCGGCATTGGCTACTCGCCCTGATCCTGGGCCTGCCTCTCGGGGTCAGTTGCGCCCAGACGGCACCGCCCCTGGGAGACCCGATCCTTCTCCCCATGAAACGTTCCGTGGGCTGGCTCCCCGAACCCACCGACAAAGCCGGCGCCACGGCCGCCGCAGCCGCCCTGGCCAACAAGCCCAAACTGCTTGAAGAGCAGGTCGTCATCATTCGGGAAACCAACGACAGCCACAAAGGCGAAGATCTTGAAATCCTGAGCCAGGACCTGGTCCACTCCACCTTGGATGATCCGAGAGCCTACCGGGAAGCCAGCACAAAACTGACGAAAGGCTATGGGACAGACCATGCGGTACAAGCCCGACTCGATCAGGCGGTCGGCAACGACCCCCTGGACCTGGCTCGACAAAGACGTTGGGATACATGGGAAACCTACTGGGCTCGCACCTTCAACGCCGTAGCGAAAACCGTCGGCCAGTCCGTGACGAGTGGATTCATCCTGGCGCCGGTCCAACTGGCGACCACAACCGGTCACTATCTCGCTTCTTTCTCCAACGATGAGCCGCTCTCGACTTCGGGTCGCCAGGAACTCGCACTCCACAAGGAATACCTGGCTCGTCACGGCGATGCCGACAACGCGGAAGACATCCAGAAAAGAGTGGACAAGAACCAGGAGCGGCTCGTCTCGACCATGCACAAGCGAAGACTGCGCGCCGCCCGATACGCGCGCAACTCCGGGAAGCACCGAGCCGCGATTCTCGAGTCGAAACGGGCGTTGGCGTGGGGCCACCATGAAGATGCAGTCGAGATCAAACAGGTTTCGCAACAAAAGCTACAAGAGCAACTTCGACTTCTCGGCCAATCCCTCAAAGCCGCTGATCAAGATGGCTTCAATCACGGTGACGAATGGGACGTCAACCTGGCCACCGAACTGCTACTGACCTCATCGCGCAAAGAGCCTCTTTCAGAGGACACACTCGAAGTGCTGAAGAAACACGCCTACCAGGATGGACCCCGAAACGGAGAATCCCTCTACATCTACGCCATGGCCCAGAAAGAAGCCGGCTTCGAGGACCAGAGTTGGGCCACCCTCCAACACCTCTCCAAACAGGGTCACGGTGAAACACCCATGGCCCGACACGCCAGCCACTCACTCAACGACGCCTGGCAGAATCCCTACAGGGCTTATCGTTCCATGATCAGCGAACGAAACAACGAGAAGTGGAAATGGCGCATTCTCGGTGGCTATGCCAACGGAACAAAGTACCCCAACCTGCCCCGTCCCGTAGCCTATACGCTCGAGGGGCCTGGAATCGCCAGCACGGTCGCGACCTCGCCCGTCCGAATGATCTTTGCAAATCTGGGCAAGGAGCCGGACTTCCAGCGCCCGGCGGCTGTTCTTGGCTATCGCTACCTCGAACTCAACCCACGAGGAACCCACAGTCGGGAAGTCATGATATGGCTCTTCAAGTATGAGCAAAAACGTGGAAATCATGCCGCTGCACTTCGTTTGGCCGATTTCATTCCTGGAACCGATCCAGAGAAGAGGAATGCACTCGCAGAAGCCGCCTCCAATCAAGCGCTCACCGCAGCCAATCGTTCCAAACGCCCCGACTACCGCACCCATATACTCCGACAGACCTCGACCGAGTACCCCGACACCCAAGCCGGCGTGATCGCGGGCAAGGAGGTCAGGCTCGCGCTCGTCCACTCTTCACCGCAGAAGATCAGGATGACGCGTGACTTCCTCAAGCAGAACCCGCGCGTTTCCGGAGACACCGGGCTCGGACTGAACCCGAACATGATCAACGGTGAACTCGACGACGGAGAACTCCACCCATCGGGTGTCAGCATGCTCGGTGGACGAAGGCTCCAGTTCAACATGGTCCAACACGACAAAACAGGGGATGACCCGCCGGCCATCGTGAAAAAACAGGTCTCCCAGGACAGGATGGCGAAGCTCGCTTCCTCTCTGGAGGAAACCACCCAACGAAACCAGCTTCTGGATCAGGATGATCTTCTTGACTCAGACGCAGATCGGGATCACTTCCTTGAACGAGCTCGGGTCGGCCTCACCGAGCAGAAGGACCATCGACCGAGTGCCCAGAGTACCTACGTCTACAAGAGCATGAGAGAACGATACGGACTCGTACGGGGTCGGGACTCGATCCTGCCATTCGATCTGGTTGTCCAGGGCAATTTCCAGGACCTCGGACTCGGCGCCTTCCCCCGATGGCGAGAGCCAGAACAAACACCCGACGCATTCCTCTATCGGTAGTTTCAAGCTACCGGGGATTCGTCCGGGCCCAGGGCTTGATCGAGCAACTCGATGGGGTGGGCCACCTCGGCCTCCCAGCCCCTGGACGCCACACCGGATTGCAATTGCATCAGGCACCCGGGATTGCCAGTCAAGATCCACTCTGGGGCCGCCGCCTCCAGGTCGTCCAGTTTCTGCTCGAGAACTGCATCCGCCATCTGCGCCTGCAACAGGTTGTAGGTACCGGCAGCGCCACAACAGCGATCGGCGTTGGCATGCGGAACGAGTTCCAGGTCCGGGATCAAATCCAACAGACGCCGAGGAGCGGAAGCCACCCCCTGCGCATGCACCAGGTGGCAGGGGTCGTCATAGCAGACACGTGCCGGCAGACTTCGAAGAGGCTCGCGAAAGCCCACCTCATCCAGAAACTCGGCGACGTCTCTCGCCTTCCCCTCAAGCGATCCAGAACCCTCGGGCAACCAGTGATCCACCTCACGAAGCGCAGCCCCGCAGCCTGCAGAGTTCGTGATCAGGGCATCAAAGCCTTCCGTGTCTTCCCCACCAAAAGCCTGCTTGTTCTGTCTCGCCAGATCGCGGGCGGAAGCCAGATCACCCGAATGCGCATGAAGCGCCCCACAACAGACCTGATCACCCGGCACCCAGACATCGAAACCGTTGGCCGCCAGTACACGCACGCTGGCCCGATTGATCCGCCCGAACAACTCAGGCATGACGCACCCCTCAAGAAAAGCCACGCGTCCACGTCGAGGGCTTTTGGCGGGCGTAAAGGCGGGCAGCCTTTCTCGCTCCGCCGAGGGCGGTATGGCCGGAAGAAGGCGCTGGGCACGGGAAAGGCCTCCGGGCAGGAAGGGCGCGGCGAGACGATCCAGGCGAAGGCGCTGCACCCACCCCAGCAATGAAACCAACCACTTGAGGCGACCCTTGTGAGCCAGTACATGTCGTAGAGCAAAGCCCTCGACGCGAAACCCCAGCCCCTTTCGCAAACCGCTCTGAGCCACAATGGCCCGACCCTGCTCGAGCAAGGCGCCGTAGCGGACACCGGATGGACATTTGGTTTCACAAGCCCTGCAGCCCAGACAAAGGTGCAATTCGTCTGCCACTGTCTGGGAAAGTTCGATCTCTCCTTCCGCCACTCCACGCATCAAATGGACTCGACCCCGGGGAGAACTGGTCTCGCGACCGGTGACTCGATAGGTCGGGCAAGACGTCAGACACAAACCACAGTGGACGCAATCGAGCGTTCCGGAATAGATCTCCGAATCGACATCAAGAATCTGGATCGGCTCTGGACATTCGGCAGACGACAAAAGAACTCTTCCTGGATGTAATGACGTGGGAGCGCAGCCACCTGGCTGTCAATCCGAACCGGGTCGAAAATCAAATCGGAGTCGGTACCGGCCTGCTCCATGAACCGATACTTTGCCCGAAGAACCTTCCCATTCTACCCCGAAAAAGATGGATTCGTAGAGACAGTTCAAAACCGATGACGGAAAGTCCCTCGCCTTCGGGAAGCGGACCCTCAGCTTTGAGTGGCTAGAAGGATTTCACGAAACATCCCCGATTCAGAAGCGACAGGGGATCAAACTGCATCTTGAGTTCTCCCATCAGGTTCTGTGGGTCCTGCGTGTTGAAACCAGCCAGTTCATCCGGGCAAGGTGCGGGAAAAGACTCAATGACCCAATCCGCCCTCACCCGAGCCGCCACCCTTTCAATCAAAGCCAGGGGGTTCGGAAGATCCTTCGTGACCCTCGAGGCCGTTGGATCATGAAACGCGTAGACGGTGGTGGGTTCGGGATAAGCCAGAACCTCGAAGCCAGCCTCATCCAGCAGGCGACAGGCTTCTTCCAGGCCGGAAGGCAGAAGATGAAGGCGCACTCGAAAGCCACCCGGGGAAGCCGGCCGATAAAGAGCCTTCAAGGAATCCAACGCCTGGGACGAGAGGCTCTGGGCAGTGGCCTGGTCGGCCAACCACTCGCTGTCGTACCGGGTCACGGTTTCATCGCCCGCGCATTCCACCAGGAGTCGCCAGCAGGCTCCGGCCTTTGGGGGAGCCCCAAGCCCAGAAACACGAGTGGCCAGGGTTTCTGGAAGAAGAACCACGGCGCGAGCCGATGTCCGACGCGAGGCCTCAAGCGCAATCCGGAAGCTGGCCTCTCCGCCATCCAGGGAAAGCGCCATGCATTCGACGGACTCGACCTTCGGATGCAACCTGAGCCAGGCGCTCTCGATGATCGCAAGCGTCCCGAAGGACCCGACATAGAGCTTGGCCATGTCATAGCCCGTCACGTTCTTCACCACTCGAGCACCACAACGGGTTCGCTCACCCGTCGCCAGCGTCGTCTCAAGACCCAGCACATTGTCACGAACGGCGCCGAATCCAAGCCGGCGCGGTCCGGAGTTGGCTGTCGCCAGGGTTCCACCCAAGGTGGCCCCCAAGGCGCTGGCTTCCATGGGCAGGGTCCAGCCGGCTTCATCCGCGACTTGAACCAGATCTTCAAGAGGCGTGCCCGCATGGGCCCTCATGACTCCATCCGCTGCGTCGCATTCATCGATTCCAGAAATCGCTCGACAGGAAAGGCGGATCTGAGTGTCCTGGACTGCCTTGATCATATCGAGCCGAGTGCCCGCGCCCGTAACCAGAACCGGCTCGGAGTGCGCTGACAGGACCTGCATCACCTGAGCGAGTCCGTCCACCGACTCTGGCTCCAGACCGAAACGGAGCGGCACATCGCCGGCGATCACCGGCGGATCAAAACGGGAGAAACCGGAACTGGAAAGTGCCTCCAGCTCAGAGATGACGATCGGCTCTGAAAGGTCCCTCACCGGATCGGCACCGTGTCGTAGCCCCTTGCTTTGGGGTTCGCTTCCGTGCACGCGCGTGGAGTCGGAATCAACTTGCCTGGATTGCAGAAACCATCCGGATTGAATGCGTTGCGTAATCGCATCATGGCTGCGAGATCGGCGTCATCAAAAAGCAGACCCATATAATCCCGCTTCTCGATCCCTACACCGTGCTCCCCGGTCAGCACCCCGCCCACCTTCACGCAAAGCTCCAACATCTCCTTGCCGGCCGCGAGGACCCTTTTCAACTCTTCCTCGTCCCGGCGGTCGTACGAGATATTCGGGTGCAGGTTGCCATCTCCCGCATGGAAGATATTCGAAAGGGTCAACGAATAGCGATCGCCAATCTCACATATGCCTTCCAACACCTCTGGAAGGCGCGCCCTGGGGACCACTGCATCGTGGACATAGAGATCCGGAGCCAACCGCCCCATGGCTCCAAAAGCCCCCTTCCTGGCCCGCCAGAAATGAGTGCGCTCTTCCGGACTCCGCGCCACGGAAACCTCTCGAGCGCCCTCCTGATCGGCCATCTTGCGGATCCGCAGCAACTGACCCGGCAACTCACACTCTGCCCCATCCAACTCAACGATCAAGACAGCCCCGGCATCCACGGGAAGGCCGGCCGCATAGACACTGGCTTCAACAGCCACAACCGTTCTCTGGTCCACCACCTCAAGAGCGGCGGGCACCATGCCGGAACGAATCACCCGCCCGACCAGTCGACACGCCGAAGGCACATCGTCGAAAATCACAAGGGCCGTTTCCGTCGCTTCCGGAATCTCGGTCAACCGCACCGTCATCTCGGTCACGACACCCAGGGTGCCTTCACTGCCCACCACGGCTCCCACCAGATCGTAACCGGGTGAAAAACCGGAAGCAGAGCCCAACCGGGTAATGGCTCCGTCTGGCAAAACCATTTCAAGCGCAAGAATATGGTTCGTGGTGGTCCCGTATTTCAGCGTGTGCGGCCCGCCCGAGTTTTCGGCAACGTTCCCCCCCACCGTGCAAGCCTGCTGACTGGACGGATCCGGGGCATAGAAAAGACCGAGGTGCTCCACTTCAGTGGACAGGTCTGCGTTTACCACTCCTGGCTGGATCACGGCTTGTCTGTTGTATCCGTCCACGTTCAAAATGGAATTCATCCGCATACAGCTGATGATCACCGCGCCGTCGGAAGGCTGGGCCCCCCCGGAGAGTCCCGTCCCCGCGCCCCGCGGTACGAATTTTCGATTGGCTGCGCGACAGGCCTTGATGACGGCAGAAACCTCTTCCGTCGAACCCGGCAGGACCACCACCGCGGGTGAACCCGGGTCCAGCGTCAGGGCATCGGTGCCATAAACGAAGAGTTCCGCGGGGTCCGACAAGCAATTCTCGACACCCACGATGTGTTGAAGTCGATCAACGAAAGCATCGTGGTCACTCTTTGAAGCGATCCCGGTTAAAGCCATATCAGAATTCCAGCGGACTCCGAGTCCAGCCCAAGAGGTTACGCAAGGCCCAGACGCTCAAGGTCATCTTCGTCAAGGCCAAGATAATGACCGATCTCATGACGTACCGTGATCTGGATTTGTTCGATCAACTCATCCTGGTTCCGACAGACCTTCTCAAGATTGCACTTGAAGAGAATGACCCGGTCTAGATCCGAGACCTGCTCGGTACAACTGGCTTCTGTGCGGGGAACGCCCATGAAAAGACCCAGGATCTGGGGCGAAACACGCTCTCCTCTCACAACGTCAAGAGAGGGAAACTCTTCTACCGTCAAGGGGACATCGGAGATGTACTCACGAACCGACGCAGGAAGGTTGTCCAAAGCCACCTGAATCGCACTCGAAAAGAACTCATCCGAAACCTGCAGGGGGATCGGAAACAAAAGTGGATCCAGTGCATTCGCCCGAGCAAAAGCCAACTGAGCCACACCGGCCGCCTCTTCCTGGCGAGAACGATTGCCCTCTTGGTCCGCCTCGAACTCCAACCTCTCCAGAACCAGACCCAGGCTGTAGGCCACGTGAGGAGAGTCCGGGTCAACCAGGCTGGCCCTCTCAAGAACGCGCCGGGACGCCTCGTAATTCCCCATCTCAAAGAGGACATGTCCCTCAAAGGCACTGTAGGTCGGATGATCTCCCATGGACTTGAGAGAACGCCGTATCAGGAAAACAGCCCCCTCGAGATCATCGAGATAGAAGAGCGATTTGCTCTTCAGGTAACAGATCTCGGCCTGAAAGGCGCTCTCCAGACGAGGCAGAGAGGCGTCACCCGCCAAAAGAGCGTCGCAAGCCTCAAGGGCCAGCCTGTACTCAGCCAACTCCTCAACAAGAATCTCGAGCCGGTTGAGATGAGCCGAGCTGAATTTGGAATCCGCCTCGATCGCCTGATCGAATTCATACAAGGACTCATCGATGCGGCCCTCATCCCAGAGAATCTCTCCACGCCCGTTATGCGCTTCTGCTCCGCCGGGATGGGCTTTCAGGGCTTCATCCAGCCAGGCCAAAGCCTCCTCGACTCGGCCACCGTGGGAGGCGTCCATGGCCTGATCCAGGCAATCCCAGTAGCGGTCTTTGTCATTTTGCATGGGTCTCATCCGATCCGAAGCGGATTTTGAAGCATAGCAAAGCCGCGTCGGCCAGAGGTCGCGCTACTCTTGCCACAAATCCGCCAGAGTCGCGCTTCGAACCGTCCGCCACCCAAGGAGAACCCATGCGACACGAAACACATCTCGCCCATTTCATACTTGTCAGCCTGAGCCTCCTTCTCCTTACGGCCTGCGCCCCCACCGTACCCAAAGGGGCTTCCTTCAAACCCCTCGCCCCACCTGACTCCAAGGACACCCTCATTTACGTCTTCCGCGACGATTCCCTTCGGGGCATCGGCGGTGTCGACATCGAGCTCGACGGCGAAAAGCTCGGAAACCTCCTGAACGGGGAATATCTCGCCTTCCTGGTCGATCCCGGCCAGCACTCGCTGAAAGCCAGAATGAAATGGCTTCAGATCATCCCTCGCTCCTGGAACTCTCTCGACTTCAATACCCGAGCCGGCGAAACCGTCTATCTCCGGGTCTGGGCCGCCTACCAGAGCACCCCAGGCCGCTCAGACAGCTACGCGGACCCCACGGCCACCTCTTCTGACCAGAACGGCGAAGTGGGACTGTTCCTAGGCATTCAAAAGCCGGCTCTCGCTCGCGAAGAGCTCAAAAGCAGTCGACGCGCCGCCGGACATTAGCTCGACAGCCGCCCTCACAGCCTCAGCATGCGCTTGATGGCCAGAAGCGGATTGGTGGGCCCTCTCGGATTTGAACCGAGGACCATCCAGTTATGAGCCGGGTGCTCTAACCACTGAGCTAAGGGCCCGCCGTAGGGAATACTAACCCAAAAGCAGCCAGGCACTGAGGGGCGAGGCGGAAACAAGAATTCCGTCTGAGATGCTTTCTGCCATTGTCCTCGTCCCGACTTCTTGTCAGAATTCCGCCATGACTGATTCCAAGCCGAACAAGGCCGTCGCGATCATCGGCGGAGCCACAGCGGGGGCTGAAGTCGCTTCCCGACTGGCAAGTCGAGGCATCCAGACCGTTGTCTTTGAACAGAACAAAAGACCCTTCGGAAAGATCGAAGATGGCCTTCCGCGATGGCACGAGGCCTTGCGGAAAAAAGAGTACGAGGCCATCCGCTCCAAACTCTCACTCCCCCTGGTGGAGTTCGTCCCCGAAACCCGGATCGGCGATGACATCCCCTTTGAGGATATCGTTGAAAACTGGGGCTTTGCCTCCGTGGTTCTTGCCAACGGAGCCTGGTGGGATCGCCCTCTCCCCATAGAAGGAGCCGAGGCCTACGTGAACAAGGGGCTCTTCTATCAGAACCCTTTTGTGATCGCATTCAATCACGCTCACGACGAAAAATGGTCGGGCGAAACGCCGGAGATCCAGGACGGCAGCATCGTGATCGGCGGAGGCCTTGCATCCATTGATGTGGCCAAGATCGTGACACTGACATGCACGCAAAGAAAACTCGCTGAACGCAACATCGACGTGGACCTCAATACCCTTGAAGTCAAAGGCATCCCCAAGATACTGGCCGCCCATGACCTCAGCTGGGAAGACCTGGGCCTTCAAGGTGCAACCATCTACTACAGGCGAAGAGTCGAGGATATGCCTCTAGTGGAAATCCCGACTGACGCCACTGAAGAGCGCATCGCCAAGCTGAAGAAGTCGCGTCAGACCATTCTCGATAAAGCAACCAAGAAGTACATGTTCCAGGTTGAACCCCTGTCCTCACCGGACGGCATGCTGATCGAAGATGGCAAAATGGTGGGTCTGCGCTTCCGGCGAACGCGAGTGGAGGAAGGCCGGGTGCTCAGTACCGACGAGACCTTTGAACGCAGAACACCCGCTGTCATCAGCTCCATCGGAAGCATTCCCGAGCCGATCCCGGGCATTGAGATGAAGGGGGAACTCTTTGACTTCAGCGACCGGGAGTTTGGTCGAATCGAGAGCTACCCCACCGTCTTTTCAGTCGGAAACGTAGTGACGGGAAAAGGCAATATCGTGGCTTCGCGAAAGCACGCCAAGCGCGTCTCCGAGAATGCCATTGAAATCTATCTGGGCGTAGGCGAACAAGAAAACGGCCGGGAAGATATGGAGATCACCCCTTCGGACGAGTTGGCCCGCACCGCGGAAATCGTAGGAAGCCACACGGATGCGCAAGCCATGCTGAGCGAGTCCGAGTACCAGGCCCTGATGGACCGTGTTGCGGAGCAACAAAAAAGGTCTGGCTACTCTGGCAGCCTTGAGGCCTGGGCCAAGGAAGCCGGGGAGCCCTGCTGAAACGGCCGCGCCAACGGATCAGGCCCAGCCAATCCCTCACCGCCTCGTGAGTGAGGATTACCGGGGGGCTACCGGACCACCCGTACCCGGGTAGCCTTCCCGTCCACGATGACCGTGACGGTCTCGCTGGTGACAACGCCCGCCGTTCCCTGCCATTTGGGCCCGGTATTGGGCGCACACGCCAGAAAGCACGCCAGGGAAATCGCGATAAGAACCATCTTCAGTGTCGACACAGTCTTCCTTTCGGGCTCGATCTTCGGGTGATGGAGCGGAGGTCGAATCGGGCACCGTTCGCCCAGGACGTTCGGTCGGGGTCACGAACACCCGGACGGGAACGTCATGCACTTTGGTTGCGGCGCCTACCCGGGGAAACCCGCTTAGCGCTCAAGAAAACCCTTGAGGGCTCGACTGCGCGAGGGGTGACGAAGTTTGCGAAGCGCCTTGGCTTCAATCTGACGCACCCGCTCTCTCGTGACATCAAAACCTTGACCCACTTCTTCGAGAGTGCAGTTGGCATCTCCCGTGAGTCCGAAGCGCAACTCAAGAACACGCGCCTCTCGAGGTGCCAGAGTGGCCAACATTTCCTTGGTCTGTGCAGCCAGATTGGAATGAATCACGGCATCCTGGGGATTCACCGCATTCGGGTCTTCGATGAAATCAGCCAATGAGCTGTCTTCCTCTTCTCCCACTGGCGTCTCAAGACTGATCGGTTCACGGGCAATCTTGAGAACCGACCTCACCTTCTCCACCGGCAGCTCCAGCTTTTCGGACAATTCCTCGGGCGCCGGCTCACGCCCCAACGACTGGACCAGATGGCGAGTCGTCCGAACGAGACGGTTGATGGTCTCGATCATATGGACCGGAATCCGGATCGTGCGCGACTGGTCAGCAATGGCGCGAGTGATGGCCTGGCGAATCCACCATGTCGCATAGGTGGAGAACTTGTAACCCCGCTGATACTCGAACTTATCCACGGCCTTCATCAAGCCGATATTGCCTTCCTGGATCAAGTCCAGGAACTGCAGGCCACGGTTTGTATATTTCTTGGCGATGGACACCACCAACCTGAGGTTGGCTTCGATCATTTCGCTTTTCGCCTGCTGGGTCACGACCTCGGCGGCTCGACAAGCCACAAGAGACTCCGCCACCTGACTCTGATCCATCCGCAAGTCATGCGTAAACCGATCACGCAGGGATTCAACCTCGTTCACTTCAGAGCGAACGGCATCAATCACCGCCAGGTCTCCGCCCAACTGCTCCAGAGCCTCCTTGCCCTGAGCACTCCGCTTGCCGGCTTTCGCCAGAAGCTCAAAGAATTCGTCGGAACCCAAATCAAAGCCGCGCGCCAATGCGTTGATGCGTTCGTCCATGATCTGAAAGGACTCCTCTGCTTCCTGCAGACATCCCTTGACTTCATTGAAGCAGCGAGCGGAAAAACGAGCCTCCCGAAGGCGAACGACGCACTCCGTCACCAGATCCCTGACTTCTTCCGTCAACCGGGTGCGGGTCGTCTCTTTCGTTCTTGAATTCGCGATCGATTTTCGACGACGCTTGATCTCCGGATCGACTTTCATCAAGTGATCAATGGCCTTGAGGAACCGGGTTCGCACCTGACTCTCTGAAGGCGCATCATCGCCCTCCAGCATATCGACGACGTCCGTGATCTCGAGCTCGCGGTCACGCACCTTCTGCCCCAGATCGGCCACGGCCCAGAGGCCAGAGCTACTCCCGATCACAGCCACTTCCTGATCGATGACACCGGCCTCGATCCGCTTTGCGATCTCCACCTCGCCCTCACGGGTCAACAAGGAGACCTGGCCCATATCGCGCAGATAGACTCGAACCGGATCACTCGAGGCAGCGCTCTTGGGCGATGCCTTCTTGGCTGCGGTCTTGGCCGGGTTCTTCTTCCGCGCAGCGGGACGAGCCTTGCGGGCGCCGGCTCGAGAGACAGGCGAAGCCTCCGATTCGGCCGCACACTCAGCCTTTTCACCGATATCGGCGTCGGTCTTTTTTTCGGAACGGGCTTCCGATCTGTCTTGACCAA
Source organism: Spirochaeta sp. (assembly GCA_002691025.1). Classification (GTDB taxonomy): domain Bacteria; phylum Myxococcota_A; class UBA9160; order UBA9160; family UBA4427; genus MED660. Next base: position 53,950 of record NZGT01000112.1, read on the forward strand.
CTACTTTAAGGGGCGTTCGAGCATTTGAGGCCATGGGGGGTCTCCTCGGAATTCAGCATAGAGCAGCGCTCAGCAACAATACAGATTGGCTCTGGATCTTCTTCGCTAAGGCGGGGGGTGGTTTGTGTCTCGGTTAAGTGCCTTCCGGCGTTCTATCAGCTCCTGACGCTCAGCCAGAAGTTTTACATGATCCGAATCGGGCTCAGCGAGCCTTCGCTTGAGGTCCTGTTCTCTTATCTCCAGATCTTTGATGCGATATCGATCCAACAACTGGATGAAAACCGTCTCCGGTGACAGATCCGTCGAGGGCAAGGATTCCTCGACCATCATTTCTCTCAGCATGCCCATCTGCTCAGAAGAGAGTCGCTCTTCCATCTGATCAAAATTCAGCACGCCTCGCTCATCCAGGATGCCAGAAGAACTCGCATCCACGATTTCAATTATGAGTGCCTTCCAAGGGCCATCAGGTAACACACGATTTATGTCGAAAAGCCGATCCGGAGTCGCAAACTCCGGATTCTGGCTCAGAATCGAGCCAAGCAAGCGTAGATGCCTGTCCTCGGGGGATGTCCGCCTGGGTTGGAATTTTGCAGGAACGGAATCAGACTCTCTCCCTGAAGCCTGCCCCCGGCGTTCTTCACGTACCACGGACTCCACAGCACTGGCATCGGTGGACGTCGCCATGGCGAGCCGACGTGTGTACTCGCTTCGCTCCACCGGATCACTGATCGACGCCACCAGGCGGGCGACGTGCCGAACTGCATCCGCCTTATCGCCCGGTGTAGTACCCGCCAATCGCATGACCCGCTGAATCACCACGTCCACGGCATCCCGGGCTCGGTCTACGACAGCCCTGAGGGATTCGGCTCCCTTTTGAGCGAGATAGTCGTCGGGGTCACATCCATCGGGCAAAACCACGGCGCTCACCCGAAGGCCGGCGGGCAAAAGAACTTCAAGCGCTCGCTCCATCGCCTTCTGGCCGGGTTCATCTCCATCAAAGAGAAGGCTGACGCGTTTTGTACGGCGTTTGAGATCCTGGGCGTGGTCCGGCGTAAGCGCCGTCCCGCATGTCGCCACGGCTTCACCCAACCCGGCTCTCGCCAGTGCGATCGCGTCAAAATAACCTTCGCAGACGATCACTCGCCCCGCGCGCCGCATGGGCTCAAGGGCATTGGGGTAGCCATAGAAAACCTTCCGCTTCTGGTACACGGGGCTTTCGTTGGTGTTCAGATACTTGGGCTCCTGATCCGGAAGCAGGGCACGCCCCCCGAAGCCAATCACCCGCCCCCGCACGTCCCGAATCGGGAAGATCACCCGGCCTCGAAGACGATCGTAATGCCCCCCCGATGAGCGCGCGGACAACAGTCCCGCCGATTCGCCCGCATCGAGAGAAATCCGAGTCCGCTCAAAGTCCGAAACCAGGGTGTCCCAACGATCGGGCGCAAAACCCAACTCAAACTGGGCAATCGTCTGCGCATCAAGACCCCGACCTTCGAGGTACTCCATGGCCAACTTACCCGTCGGAAGAGAGAGCTGTTCCTGAAAACAGCGAGAAGCCTGCTCCAAGGCCGCGAAGAGTTTCTCCGTCTCTCCTCTGTCGCGACGGTCCGTCTCAGGCACTTCAATCCCGAGCTCGGCGGCCAGGGTCCGGACGGCTTCAGGGAAAGTCAGGTTCTCGTGTTTCACGAGAAAGGTAATGACGTTCCCGCCTTCACCACAGCCAAAGCAGTGGAAGATCTGGCGATCCATGTTGACGTTGAAGGAGGGCGTCTTCTCCTCGTGGAAGGGGCAAAGGCCCTTCCAGTTGCGCCCCGCTGGCTTGAGCTCAACGTAACGATTGATCGTGCTGACGATGTCAGCGCGATCTCGTATATCTTGAATCGTGGCTTCCGGGATGAGACCCAATCGCTAACTCATTCCGTGAGCGTCACATCTGCCCCGCTAGGGGACCATGCGCCTCATCTTTTTAATCGCGCGCTTACGAGCCGCAGCCGCCTTCTTCTTCTTACGGATGCTGGGCTTGTCGTAATATTCCCGACGACGGAGCTCCGTCAGGATCCCTGCCTTCTCGCAGGCCTTCTTGAAACGACGCATGGCCTGTTCAATGGACTCGTTCTCTTTAACCTTGATCACCGACATGGACTTTTCAACTCCTGGCGACACCCGCTCTTCCTCATGGAGACTGCGTTGTCGCACCGATAAATTCAGAAAATAATTTTGCAGAAGGCGTCTTGCCGCTCGGCGGCCGAAGATCACCCTCCAATCTCTTCGTCACTCTGGGCGCTCTCTATCCGCCAGACTGACCCCTACCCGTTCTCCCCATTTCTGCCGCATGCTCGCTACACGCTTCGTGCCCACTCACCGCAACGGCAATTACCTCTGGAGCCTTACCCAACCCGCTCAGTGCCATGAGCCGATTGTCGTTCTTTTCGTCATTTTTCCCGCCCGCATCGCGGAAAAAGCCGATCGTGATCCCGGATCTCGTTCACATTCATGAACCGGGCCCCGTAACCTAGCGCAGGGGCTAGACCGACTCAAGATAAAGGCTTTTGGGCCTCTGCGTGGTCTGAGGGTGGCCTCACCGAGATCCCCCGTGCCATCAGGTCCCGCTTGACCCGAGCCACCGTGGTCTCGCCAAAATGGAAGATCGACGCGGCCAAAGCAGCCTGGGCGCCCCCCTCTTCGGGGCCCCGGCCCAGGGCCGACGCGAGATCCGCTGCATTCCCGCCCCCCCCGGAGGCGATGACCGGAATTCCCACCGAATCGGAAACCGCTCGCAAAAGGCCAAGGTCGTACCCGCTCTTGGTTCCATCCCGGTCCATGCTGGTCAGGAGGATCTCGCCCGCGCCGGACTCCGCCATCTTCTGAGCCCACTCCACCGCGTCGATTCCCGTCGGCCTGCGACCGCCATGCGTGTAGACCTCCCAGCGTCGAGGTGTGACCAGATCCCCTTCTTCTCGGACGGCCCGCGCATCGATGGCCAACACCAGGTTGGCACTCCCGATCTTCGCCGCCGCGTCACACACCAGATCCGGGTCATGGACGGCCGCAGTCATGATCGAGACTTTGTCCGCCCCCGCATTGAGGAGATCTCGTATGTCCTGCACCGATCGAACACCGCCCCCCACCGTCAGGGGCATGAAGACCGTCTCCGCCGTTCGTGACACCACATCGAGCAGGATTCCTCGCTCTTCATGGCTGGCGGTAATGTCAAGAAACGTAATCTCATCCGCCTCCTGCTCATCGTAGACCTGGGCCACCTGCACCGGGTCTCCACAGTCCACGTGGTCGACATACTGAACGCCTTTGACCACACGGCCCTGGTCCACATCAAGACAGGGAATGATTCGTTTGAAGAGGCTCATCGACTCTTTTCCACCCAACGCGCATAGGCGTCCAGAAGACGTTTGCCTGATTGCTGGCTCTTTTCCGGATGAAACTGCACCGCGAATACCGAATCGCGGGCAACCGCGGCTGCAAACTCTTCACCATACTCACAAACGCCGACCACCGAATCGGATTCCGAAGGAACCGGCCTGTAGGAGTGCACGAAATAGAAATCGTCTGACTCCGGGAGCTCCGCCACCATGGGATGATCGCCCCGGAAGTGAACCCGATTCCAGCCGATATGGGGCACCAGAAGCCTCTCGGAGCCGGATCCCGATTCCGGGAACCTCTCCACGCGACCCTTGAAGTAACCCAATCCGGGCACGGTTCCGTGCTCGTCCCCTTCCTCGAAAAGCACCTGAAGGCCCAGGCAGAGTCCGAGGTAGGGTCGTCCCCTGGAAACCGCATTCAAAACGGCCTCATCCAATCCCTGCGACCGCAAGTGATCCAGTGCGTCTCGGAAAGCACCCGCGCCCGGCAACACGATGCCATCGGCTCCGTCCAGCTCGGCCGGTGAATCCGCCCGGACGACCTCAAGACCGCTGCGTTCAAGCGCCTTGGCGACACTTCGCAGATTGCCCGAGCCATAGTCCACCAACGCCACCTTGGCCGAACCCGTCATGACGCAACGATCTCCGAACGACGAAAGCGGAGAAGGGCTTTACAGGAAAAAAGAACCGACATGGGACCTAGAGCGCACCCTTCACAGTCGGAAGGCCGCCCTCTCGGGGGTCCACTGCCACCGCCAAACGCAGAGCACGCGCCACGCCCTTGAAAACCGCCTCGATGACGTGATGCGGACTGCGGCCATAGCTCTTCGTAATGTGCAGATCGATCCCTGCGTTCTGCGAGAACGCATAGAAGAAATCTTCACTGAGCAGAGCGTCGAAATCACCGATCTTGTGATTGGTGAGCTCCACGTCGTAACAGAAATACGGACGATTCGAGATGTCCAATGCCACCTCGACCTTGCTCTCCGCCATCGGCAACACAAAAGACCCGAACCGGGAGATCCCCTCTGCGGAACCCAACGCTTCACGGAATGCCTGACCGAGAGTGATCCCGACATCCTCCACCGTGTGGTGATCATCAATCTCGACATCACCCTTGGCCTCGATCTCCAGATCAAAAAGAGCGTGCCGGGCAAACGACTCGAGCATGTGATCGAGAAAGGGAACGCCGGTCTTGACCTGATATTGGCCCGACCCGTCGAGATCGAGTTGGATCCGAATCTCGGTCTCTTTGGTTTTGCGTTGAAGGCTTGCCGCTCTTTGTCGCACTGCACGGTCCGTCATGGCCGATTCTCCACCGTTCCCCTTGGGGGTAGCTCTTCTCGGCCGCCCGAGCTAGAGCTCCGCCTCTCGGGCCACCTCACGCTCTCGGCGTGCCCGACGAATTCTTTTTAGCCGTAGCTCGACCGATGCGCCACGTGCCCCCAAACCATCGAGTTCCGACAAACGGATGGCATCATGGCCCAATTCTCTCAGTTTGGAAGCTTCAAACTGAACGAAATGGCTCTTTTTCAGAAAATCCTCCGCTCCCAGCGGCGAAGCGAAACGAGACGCTCCCCCCGAGGGTACGACGGAGCTCGGGCCAGCCAGAACTCCCCCTACTGCGGGTGGCGTGTAGTGACCCAGCAGGATCGTGCCCGCATTGTGAACGCCTCTGAGTACTTTGTCCGGATTCTCCACGGTGGCCGCCAGGTGTTCGGGCGCGTAGCGATCCGCAAGCTCGATGGACTCTGAGAGCGACCGGGTCACCACAAAGGCAAACCGCGAGGCCAGAGTCCTCTGCCACTTTTTCGAACCCGAAAGGGTCTTGAGCTGGGTCTGGATCTGGCTTTCCACCCGAGCGGGCAGGGCCTTGCAGTGCGTGATCAGGATCCCGCAGGCTCTCTCCCCCATCTGGGCATGCGCCAACAGGTCGGTCGCCAACCAAGCGGGCGTCGCCGTTTTATCGGCCACCACACAAAGCTCCGTCAACTCGGAATGAGTGAGGATCCCCGCGTCCACCTGGAGTTCGCTCTTGGCCATTTCAATCTCGGGCTCACCCGGTGCCACCATTTTCTCCACCCGAGGCACTTGATCCGTCCCCCACGCGAAAGCCGCCATGGCTTCTACGCCCGACATCTTGAAGACCCGGTGGACCCCTGCGAGTCGCGCAGCCATGAGAATTTCAGCCCGCACCTCTCCGGTGGAATCCGGAGCCACCGCCAGTGAGATCTCCGGAACCTCTACCGCAGAAGCCGGCGCCGCATACATGATGATCTGGGAAGGTTCGAGTGCGACTTCAGAACTCGACACGAGGCCGACCCGCGAAAGAGGGCGGACCCTTTGTCCCATGAAGGCCCCGCCTTCCTCGCGCACTTCCCAACTCCCGGGAATCCGCTTGCGGTGGAAATCGCGAACCCGCATGGCGGCTTTCCCCAAAGCCGCCCGATCGGAGCCCGCCACAGCCTCACAGCCGCGATCCCACTCCTCGGAACTCACTTCCAGAGTTTTGAGAACCTGTTCGCAATTCAATGGAAGTAGCGCCAGAAGCGCTTTATCGCCGGATCGACGCACTTTCTGGATCTTCCCTCGCGCCTTCTTGCTGGCACTCGGCGAGAGACTTCGCGGGGCTCGAGTGGATGCATCAGCCCATCGCTTTTCGAAATCTTCATCGGTGCTCGTGAAGATCGGCCACGATGCGTTCGTCGTTTTTGTCCTCGGCACTCTTCCCACCTCCTGCGAGTCGCGGAGGAGGGAGTCCACCTCGGCCCGCTAGGGGACATCCTCTTGCGAGTCGCCCCGGTTTGCTGATTGGCTTTCCAATGCGTTCGGTTCTTCTTCTTGTTGTACGGCCAGGGGGTCCGGACGGCGCGCGACCACAACGCGTTCACGGCCCGCGAGATCTCGCAAAGTCTCCACCTCACTCAACCCTGAATCAGCGAGCCATTGCGCCACTGTTTCCACCTGGGCCGGGTCCATTTCCAGAAGAACCCAACCTCCAGGCGAAAGTCTGGCCGCTACTTCAGCCGCCAAGGGCTTCAAGACCCGATAGCCATCCATGCCTCCGAAAAGCGCCACCGCCGGCTCATGCTTGAGTTCGGCCGGAAGTTTCGCTGAATCCTTTTCCGCCACATACGGCGGGTTTGAAACAATGAGATCAAAAAGCGGTTCGCTCACAGGCTCAAAGAGGCTTCCCTCCAAAAACACGACGGAGTCCCCCACCTGCAACTCTTCGGCATTCTCGTGTGCAATCTGTAGTGCCTCAGGGGAGACGTCCGTGGCTGTGATTTGAGCGGATGGACGCTCCAGTGCCAGGGAGAGGGCGATGGCACCACTCCCCGTCCCGATCTCCAGGACGCGATAGGGACGGTCCGAGTCGACCATCCGATCCAGCGCCGCCTCCACCAGGGTCTCCGTGTCGGGACGAGGCGTGAGAACGTCCGAAGTCACCCGGAAGCTCCGGGACCAGAACTCCTTCTCCCCCACCAGAATAGAAACGGGAACGCGTTCGCTTACACGGCGTGAAATCAGTTCGCGATACTGGGCTCGCTCGGCGGACATGACGGGTTGCTCGAATTTCAAATAGAGGTCGAGCCTTCGGACCCCGAGCACGTGCGCCAGAAGCACTTCGGCGTCGAGCCTTGGCGTTGGAATCCCATGGTCGTTGAAGTGACCGGTCGTCCAGCGAAGAAGAGCCAGAACCGTCCAGGTCTTTGATCGAGCGTCGTCGCTGACGCCGGCGTCCTTGGTCATCCGCCTTCTCGATCGGCCTCTTCTTTGGCGGCGATATGGGACGCCACCGCATCGAGCAAGCCTGCCAATTCACCCTCCATCACAGCTTCAAGCTTGTGAAGCGTGACCCCCGCCCGATGATCCGTCACTCGACTCTGCGGGAAATTGTAGGTGCGGATCTTCTCACTGCGTTCTCCGCTTCCCACCTGAGAGCGGCGCTGGCTGGCCCGCTCGTCGGCCGCCTTCTGTTGTTCGAAAGCGTAGAGGCGCGAGCGCAAAACCGTCATCGCCTTGGCTTTGTTCTTGTGCTGCGACTTCTCATCCTGACACTGAACCACAACCCCCGTGGGGACATGTGTGATCCGCACCGCTGAATCGGTGGTATTGACGCTCTGCCCCCCGGGGCCGCTGGCGCGCATGACGTCGATTCGAAGATCGTTGGGGTTGATGTCCAGATCCACTTCTTCGGCTTCCGGCATGACGGCCACCGTCACCGTCGAAGTGTGAATCCGACCCTGGGCCTCGGTGGTCGGCACACGTTGAACACGATGGACCCCGCGCTCCCACTTCAGTCGCGACCAGACCGCCTCACCGTCAAACAGGGCGATGATCTCCTTGAATCCGCCGCCGGCCGTCTCGGAAGAAGAAAGTGGATCGACCCGCCAGCCCAATTCATCCGCATAACGGCTGTACATCCGGAACAAATCTGCGGCAAAAAGAGCCGCCTCGTCTCCGCCCGTGCCTGCGCGAATCTCGAGAACGACATTCTTGTCATCATTCGGATCTCGAGGCCGCAACAAGTCAGCCAGTTTCTCATCCAGGACAAGATGCTCGGATTCCAACTCCTCGACTTCCGCTCGAGCCAACTCGGCCAACTCCGCATCGCTGTCGTCCAGCATGGCGCGAGAATCTTCAAGCTGCTCGATGACTTCTCGATAGCGAAGCCCGACTTCAAGCAGCGGTCGCAGACCTCCTAGAGCCTTGGCCAACTTCTGGTACTCACCCGCCTGCCGAGCGATCTCGGGATCAAGAAGCTGGGCTTCCAACTCTCTTGCTCTTTCCTCACTTTCAGCAATGCGGGCCAGATAATCAGCCATTCAGTCCATCCGATACACGATTTTTGTTGATGTGGATCACCCAGGCCGAAATCCATGGCCCACGATTGTTTCAGGAGTTCATGGACTCAAGAAACTCCTCGTTGGTCTCCGTATCCTTGATCTTACCCAAAAGAAATTCCATTGAGTCTACGGGCGAAAGCGGCGCCAGCAATTTTCGCAGAATGTACATCCGATTCAGGCTCTTCTCATCCAGCAACAGCTCTTCTCGACGAGTCGCAGAGCGGTTGATATCGATGGCTGGGTAGGTCCGACGATCCGCCAACTTCCGATCCAGCACAAGCTCACTGTTGCCTGTGCCCTTGAACTCCTCGAAAATCACTTCATCCATCTTGGATCCGGTCTCGATCAAGGCCGTACCGACGATGGTGAGACTGCCGCCTTCTTCGACATTTCGCGCCGAACCGAAAAAACGTTTCGGCTTCTGGAGTGCATTCGAATCCACGCCCCCGGAAAGAATCTTGCCCGAGTGGGGAATCACGGCATTGTGGGCCCGCGCCAACCGGGTAATGGAATCGAGCAGGATCACCACATCCAGGCCGCGTTCCACCAGACGCTTGGCCTTCGCAATGACCATATCCGCCACTTCGACGTGACGAGACGCCGGCTCATCGAAGGTGGAGGAAACCACTTCAGCTTTCACGGTGCGCTGCATGTCGGTGACTTCTTCGGGGCGCTCGTCGATCAGGAGTACGATCAGATAGGCGGATGGATGGTTCTCCGCGATGGCATTGGCGATATCCTTGATCACCATGGTCTTCCCCGCCTTGGGCGGAGAGGTGATCAGGGCTCGTTGACCGAGTCCAATGGGTGCGATGAGATCGATCACTCGAGTGGTGAGCCCTCCCGACTTCGATGCAAGCTTGAATTTGGACTCGGGATAGAGAGGCGTCAATTGGTCGAAAGGCACGCTTTCTCTCGCCGTATCGGGCGCTTCAAAATTGATCTTTTCCACCTTGAGCAGCGCGAAGTAACGCTCATTCTCGGAGGGTTGGCGAACCTGGCCCTCCACCGTATCCCCCGTAGAGAGGCCAAAGCGACGAATCTGGGAAGGCGATACATAGATGTCTTCCGGACCCGCTTGATAGCTCTGGTCCGGTGAGCGCAGGAAGCCGAAACCGTCCGAAAGAATCTCCAAGACGCCCTGTGAAACAATCCGGACCCGTCTCTCGCTCTGGGCTCGAATCACCGCCAAGAAAAGTTCCTGCCGTCGCATCCCCGAGGCATTCTCGATCTCAAGATCGACTGCCATCTGGGTCAGGTCCGCCGCCGTCTGAGCCTTCACTTCCTGGATGTAGAGCCGCTCGGCGTTTTCATCCTCGACCATATTCGCCTCTTCGGCCGCCAAGGCTTCATCCGAAGGCAGATAATCCCTCTTCGAGGCGGGGCCCCCGCCCGAGTTGCCCTTTCGAGACCCGCCGGCCCGGGGGCGGCGAGAACGGCTGCGTCGACCTCGAGACCCGGAAGATCGAGAGGAAGAGGACCCGCTCGAATTTTCTTTCGATATTTTCTGTTCGCTACTCACTGAAATCCTCATTCCTGGTCTGGACTGCCGCAAAACGGCCCGTATCCGAAGTGCCTGTACAAAAGAAGTATCCCCAAGGCGATCTGGGGGTCAGGATGAAGCCGGACTTCACCGGCAGCGCTGTCAGGGACACGCCGTCCAGGCTGGAGGGAAAAGGCTCATCGACTGGATTGGCCCATGAAACTTGATCTGGAACTTGATTTGAAGATTGCAAGGAAAGCCTGGGTCCCCCTGTCGGGGTCTCCGTTCGAAACGACGGGTTCGGATCGACACCGGCAGGGACTCTCAAGCCACTGCCTCAGTCGTCTCGTTTTATGCGATTGGCTCTACCGTGAGAATGCGAGAAGTCGCTTGGATGGAAGGGACACGAATGGAAGAAGGGCTTGAGTCGTGTGTGCGGTTTTCAGAATCGGATCAAACCGCTTCGTCTGGACCCCGTATGGACTCAGGAAATCAAGGCCATACGGGAAAGAGGAATCCAGCCTATATCCTGAAAACCGGCCTGTCAAGAAGAGCCCGAGGCTGCGATCCAGTGAAGCATCCGCCCCGCCGACTCCCCATCCCGACGATAGGAATGGAACCCTTCCGGGCTACACAATGTGCAGCTATCCGGCACATGCCCGATCTGATCGCGTGGAAAGCCGGCCTTCAGCAGCACCTTTGTGACCACCTCTCCGAGATCGAGATGGAAATGATCCGGTCGTGATGGTCGGCACGCTTCTTCAAGCCACTCCGCATAACGAGGCCGGAAAGCTTCCACAACCGGCCCATCGACTTCATAACAACACGAACCGATATGGGGACCTATCACCGCAACGCAATCGTGACCGGAAAATGACGCTTCGGCCGACAACGCCAACAGCGCCTCCTCCACGACGCCGGCGGCCAGGCCCCGCCAACCGGCGTGAATGGCGGACACGGCGCGTCCTTCATCGATCGCCACCAGGATCGGTACACAGTCCGCCGTCACAACACCGATAGCCAAGCCCGGCTGTCGACTGATGACGGCATCGGCATCCGACAGGGAGAGTCGACCTTGCTCGTCCACCACGGATACCTCGACCCCATGGACCTGGTGGGGCCGAACTGTTTCGGGGAAGTGCTCCGGATCCGGAGCGGCCAGGGTGTGCTCGATCTTCCTCTCAGACAGAAGCCTATGCTTCACGAAACACCTCTACCCGGAACTACGATTCGACTTCGTCTTGAGAACATCCATCCACCGAGCGAGATCCTTCGGAAAAGGTGCCTCGAAACGAAGGCCCTCCCCGGTGCCCGGGTGGACAAAACCCAGAACCGAAGCATGAAGGGCAGGGCGTGCCAAAGCAGGCAGCCCGGTTCGCCTCCCCTTACGAGCTCGACCATAGACCTCGTCCCCGTGAATGGGCATGCCGATAGAAGCAAGATGAACCCGGATCTGATGGGTTCGACCGGTCTCCGGTCGAATCTCGAGAAGGGTCGTCGCATGTTCCGGAAAACGCTCGAGGGTCTTCCAGCGGGTCAAGGCCACTCGACCGGCACGGGAGCGGGTCGACATCTTCTTCCGGTCGCGAACATGACGACCAATGGGCCGATCCACGACCCCTTCCTGCATGCGAGAGGTTCCACGAACGAAAGCATGATAGACCCGTTCGATGGAATGGTCGCGGAATTGCACCGAGAGGCGATCATGCACGTCATCATTCTTGGCGGCCACCATCACGCCTGAGGTACCCCGATCCAATCGGTGCACGATTCCCGGACGAAAAACTCCCCCCACCCCTGCCAGTTCGCCACAGTGGTGGAGAAGGCCGTTGACCAGGGTTCCTGTTCGATGGCCTGGAGCGGGATGGACCACCAACCCGGCCGGCTTGTCGATGACGATGAGGTCCGGGTCTTCAAAAAGGATATCGAGATCCATCGACTCGGGTTCAGGCTTTTCTGAAACGGGCACGGGCGGCGATACACGAAACTGGAAACCCGCTTGCACCTTCCGACTGGATCGGTCCAACGTTTCTTGATTCATCCACACCCGACCCTGATCGATCCAGGTCGCGGCCCGAGAGCGAGGCACGCCGAGAAGCTGCGCCAACACGCGGTCAACACGCTGCCCACTGAACTCATCCCCCACGACGAAGACAAGCGGCTCGGCAGAACTCTCGGCCGTAGAGTCTTCTGTCAAAGCAGAAAGGCTCGAGCCAAAACTCAGCGCCGACCCAGGAAACGACTCCGGCTCTGATCCGCACGGCTCACTTCGACTCGCGTCATGTAATCCGCAGCCACCTGGGTCGCCTCGAGTCCGATTGTCGTCGCGTAGGCCATGACGAAGCCGCGTATATAGACGTTCGCCGGAAGATCCTCGAAGTTCTGGTCTTCAATGTTCCTCAGGTTCGTCATGCTCACTTTGGTGATCTCTGAAATCTCTTCAAGATCCACACCCGCTCTCAGCCGGGCCCGCCTCAATGTGGAACCATCAAAGCCGCCGCCTTCTACGTCGAACTCTTCGGCTTCCTCTCGGGCCTCGATCTCCATGCGGGGCTCACTGAAATCACGTTGTTCCTCCGCCTCCGGAAGGTCGACCTTCGGGGCCTCATCCACCGAACCCACAGGAAAGGACTCGACCTTGGCCGCTTCCTTTTCATCCAGAAGCAGATCATAGGCCGCACGCGTACTCTCATCCGAGAGGACGTGATAGGCCTCATCGATCCGCTCCAGAATGGCGCCCGCCTCCGCTTCGCCGAAGACCGAGTAGAGCGCAATCGAATCTCCCTCGTATGCGCTCCGGACAACACGATAGGCACGAGAAAGATCCTGGCTCGTGGCGCTTCGCTTCGACTCAAGAACCTCGTAGTGATCCTGTTCCAGCAGTTCTCTCAAAACAGTGCTCCAAGGGGATGGGAAATCAAGAAGGCGATTCGATCAACTTTCGCGCAATTCGCTGCAGATACGAGGACGCCTCGGAGTCTTCCCGATATTCGATAAGCGGACGCCCTTCCAGAACCGATTTGCGTACGGAACCATCGTGATTCACGTAGCCAACATATTCGGCCTCGATCCCGAAATATTTCTTGCAGACACTGGCCACAGCAAAGCCCAGCTTGATGTCTTCTTTTCTCTCGACATCATTGATGATGATTCGGGGGCGAAAGCTCGACATGGTCTCCACCAGGCGGTGCCCTTCGATGGGATCAAGAATCTCGATCTCCCTCATCAGATCCAGCGGACTCTGGATCCCGAGTTCATTGCGCTGGTCCATGGCCACCCGAATCAGATTGCGTGCCCCGTGGCCCAGAACCGCCAGGCGAAGACGACGATAGAAAGCTGCGCGGAGAAACGCATACGCATTTTCCACCGAAGTCGGTTCAGGCTGGAGAACGAGCAACCCTTCGTCGGCCACCAGGAAATAGTCGAGTGTGGCGGTCTGACTGCCTGCGCCCAGGTCGATCAAGACGAAATCGCAATCAAGTTGGCGAACACTCCGCAAGAACTCCACTCGACGACGATGACCGGGTTGAGGCTGGTCGAGGTTGGCATGCGTGCCGGCAATCAACTGTAGATTGGGTTGCGGGGTTTCCAGGACCAGCTTGCCGAGATCATCTTCCCGACCGGCCACGAAATCCGGAAGGCCCACCCGCGTGGTCCTCACTCCAAGGCAGGTATGCAGGTTCGGACCCTCGAGGTCGGCGTCCACGGCCACGACCCGGTAGCCCGCACGGGCGAGTACGCTCGCCAGGTTGGCAGAGACAAAGCTCTTGCCCACACCGCCCTTCCCGCCGCCCACCGCAAGAATGCGGGTTTGTCGTTTGAGCGAAGGACCGGGTTCCCTTTGCTCGGGTTGCAGCACATCGACCGCCAAGGACTTCCCTCTCGCACCGGGGAGTCTCTTCGCCTGAATCGCGAAGATCATCGAGACCCAGACGCCCCCCTTTGCCGCCTGGACATTTTGCGAGGCGGTGACCCGCCGCACTCAGACAAATTACCCGATGGGACTGCCCGCTTCAATGCAACGCGGACAGGATCCCTTGGATGAGATCGTCTTCCTGGTCTTCGCCGATGGCCCGAAGGTCAAGAAGGATCCTCTGATCCCGAATCCGAGACAAAATGGGAACCGGGGCGTGACGCAGACGAGCCGCGAACTGACTCGCTGAGACCTGGGCCTTGATCGCGACAGCACAGCTCTGGATGTCGAACCCAGGCAGCGAACCGCCTCCCACGGGCACCGTCTCCTCCACCCACTCGACCCCCAGCGAACCGCCTCTTTCAGCCACCGCCGACTCCAGTCGCTCCGCCCAGCGCCGGGTTCGCGCCTCGTGATCCTTCTGGGAGAGCATCAGTTGCCGAAGCACTGGAATCGTGTCCGGCGCGGAGCCATCCAGCATGCGAGAAAGGGTGAAATCCAGCGCCGAAAGGGCCATTTTGTCGAGCCGAAGCGCACGGGCGAGTGGATTTTGTTTCATTAAAGCGATGGAATCTTTCTTGCCCAGGATCAAGCCCGCCTGCGGGCCTCCAAAGAGTTTGTCACCGGAAAAGCACACCACATCGGGACCCATCTGCAGACGACTGGGCACATGGGCTTCCGTGGGTACGCCCACGGACGAGAGATCCAGCAAGGAACCGCTTCCCAGATCCTCCACCACCGGAACGCCGTGCTCCGCTCCGATGGAAACCAGTTCGGCCAGTGACACTTCCTTCACAAAGCCCGTTTGCTCAAAATTGCTGCGATGCACCTTCAAGAGCATGCCGGTGCGAGGGCCAATCGCGGACGCATAGTCGTGGGCATGGGTTCGATTCGTCGAACCCACCTCCTTTAATTCAACTCCAGCCTTTTTCATGACCTCCGGGACGCGAAAGGAGCCCCCGATCTCCACCAACTCGCCGCGCGACACCACGACCTCTTGGCCCGCGGCCAGGCTGTTGAGAGCCAACATGACGGCCGCCGCATTGTTGTTGCACACGTAGGCGCCCTCGGCGCCCGACAGATGGCAGAGTTTCTCGGTCACCGAAGCAATGCGGTTTCCTCTTTCTCCACTCTCCAGATCCAATTCCAGATTCGTGTATCCCATCGCGGCCTGAGCGGCGGCCTGAGCGGCTCCTTCCGCCATGGGAGCACGGCCCAGATTGGTATGGAGAGTCACACCGGTGGCATTCAGAACGGGGCGAGGCCACTCCATGGCCCATTTCGCGGCGTGATCAAGAGCCGCATCCAGGCATTGCTGCTCGATATCCGCTGGCTCCAGAGGAACCGCAGATTCCCCCCGGGACATCAACTGTTCCCTGACCTCGTCAATCGCCCGCTGGGCGGCCCGAGCGGGAATCCAATCGGCGATCTCAGGGGCGGCCCCTCGCACTCGATCCGTCAGCCGATTGACCGACGGAATTGCCCTGCGGGGGTCAGAGTTGACGTTTCGTGTCAGATCCATGACTTTACCTTGAGACACACATTACACGGAGGAAAGAGATCCGTCGTCCGGCAACGCAAAGAGCGGGCCGACTCATGATCGTAGGGCATGATTGGGTTTGAGGTAAAAGCCCAAAAAAAGCCACACGCTTGGACTTGGAGCCATCTTTTATCTGGAAGAAGCAGCATATCCTCGCAACAAAGGGTTGGAAAGGCGACAACCTGCGCTGGATCTTCCCTATTCCAACTGGGTATTCGTCAAACACAAACTCGACTGCCCTCAGTTCGCAAATTCCAAGTACAAGACCGTTGAAAATCGCTGAGAGCCGGGAAGGACTCCGGCGGGGATTCAACAGGTTGAGATGAAATCGGCGAGACGGACGAATCCGATTGAGTGAATGGCGACGAGGCGTCGCTTCGGGGCATATCGGGATCCTGGATTCTCTTACCACCGTGAAATATCAAACAATTTCAACATCAAATACTGTGCGAGTCGCCTTATGGCTTGTTCCCGAATTCAGAAGAATCCACACATTCACACGCGGTTGCGTTTATACGACCCGCTTGCCTGAGAAAGCCCAGAGCCTCTCCTTGAGTGGGGCGGCGCATGATTCTACGAGACGGAACGACTCGCCAACGCAAGAGCTGAAAGCCTGAATTCCATGATGACTTCCTCATAGGAGCCCGGCCCTTTCTCGCTCTGCTATTGGCAGACATGCAAAATCAGATCATGATCAACGTGCATCCCGGGGAAACCCGAGTTGCGTTACTCGAAAACTCCTCATTCTCAGAACTTCACGTCGAACGAAAAGACAGCGCCAGCGTTGTTGGAAATGTCGTCAAGGGTCGCGTGAGCCGGGTACTCCCCGGAATGCAAGCCGCCTTTGTCGACATCGGCCTTGAAAAAGCCGCCTTCCTCTACGTCGGCGACTACTTCGACAATACGGCGCCCGATGCCAAAGAGGAATCCCGCGGACGCGGACGTCATCGGCGTGGCAACGTTCCGGGCATCGAAACCGTGCTCTCCGAGGGCCAGGAAATCGTGGTCCAGATCGCGAAGGCCCCGATCGGTTCCAAGGGGGCCCGGATCACCTCGAATATTTCGATCCCCGGCCGCCACCTCGTCTTGACCCCCTGGTCGAAACGAATCGGCGTTTCCCGCCGGATCGGTTCCGACAAGGAGCGTCGGCGCCTGCGCGAGATCATCCAGCGCCTCAAACCCGACAATCTCGGATTCATCATCCGGACGGCGGGCGACGGGGTGCGAGAAGCCGACCTCGAAGCCGACATCCGCTACCTGCGCAGCACCTGGGAGAAAATCCAGAGCCGCCATGCGGAAACCATGGTTCCTCACGTGCTTCATTCGGAGCCGGACCTTCCGCTGCGGATCATTCGCGACGCGGCCGGCCCGGAAACCACCCGGATCGTGACCGACGACCTGGAGACCCACCAGGCCCTGGAGCACTTCGTCACCGAGTTCGTCGCCGAGCCACGGCCGACCGTTGAGCACTACACAGGAAAGATCCCGCTCTTCGACGAAATGAAGCTGGAAGAGCAGATCCACGCCAACCTGGAAAGAAAAGTGCCGCTCAAATCAGGGGGCTCCCTGGTCATCGATCAATGCGAAGCCCTTACGGCCATCGACGTCAATACCGGTGGATTCGTGGGCAAGCGCGATCTTGAGGAGACGGTTTTCAAGACCAACCTTGAAGCGGTCAAAGAAGTCGTGCACCAACTCCGCTTTCGGAATATCGGCGGGTTGATCATCATCGATCTCATCGACATGGAGTCCGCCGACCATAGAGAGAAGGTCTATCGAGCGCTTCGGGACGCCCTGAGATCAGACAAATCGAGAACCAATATCCTCAAGATCTCTGAGCTCGGACTGGTGGAGATGACCCGCAAACGAACACGGGAAAATCTCGTCCAGGCGCTTTGCGAACCCTGCTCCAACTGTGAGGGGCGAGGCTATCTCCTTTCCGGCCAGACCGTGGCTCACAACATTCTTCGCGAAATCCGAAATGATCTCCCGAAGATCAGTGGTCGGAGGATTGCCATCTCGGTCAGCCCTCGTGTAGCCGAGCAACTTCTACGCATCGAAGAAAAACCCCTGGCCTCGCTTTCCGAAGATCTGGGCAAAGAGATCGAGATCCGAGCCCGGCCTGGACTCCATCAAGAACAATTCGAGGTGGAGGCGCTCGACGATGGGCCGCCGGTGGAAATCGAACTCCAGTGGCTGAGAGACCCGGCTGAAATCGCAGCGGAAGAGGAAAACCTCGCCAAGGCCCGCGAAGAATCCAAACAAAGCGGAAAATCCAAACGAAGCCGAGGCGGAAACAGACGCGGGCGAAAGCCGGGATCGTCCCGGGACAGTGCGGAGAACGAGAGCGCATCGCCCGAAAAGACCGCCAAGCCGGACGAGGCGAAAAAAGAGGAAGCCCCGACCGAGAACGCGGCCGACGCGAACCCCGCGGCCCCCGAGGAAGCTGAAAAAGTGGAAACGGAGTCTGCCGTGGCGGCCGAGGCCGCCGAGGCGAGTCCTGAGCCTGAGTCGGCCAAGGACGAGGCCCTCTCCACCGCCACAGCTTCTTCGGAGCCTGCACCGGCCCCTGAGACTAAGCCGGAAGAGCCCCTGGGGGCATCAGCCGAAGTCCAGGCGGACGAAAAACCCGCTGAAGCCAAGAAAGAAGCTGCGGCCGCTTCGGGCCCGCCGGAGGGCGAAGCCACAGAAGGAGAGCCGCAAGCGCTTGACGATACAGATGAATCGCGGATACTCCCGCGTTCCTAAAGAAACGAATGAGGCAAACCAGAGTTATGTACGCGGTAATCAGAACGGGCGGAAAACAAGTACGAGTTGAACCCGGAGAGCGTGTTCGGGTGGAAAAACTCGCTGGAGATCCGGGTGCGGAAATCCAACTCGGTGATGTTCTTCTTGTCGGAGACGATGATTCAGTCACCGTAGGAACACCGGTGGTGGACGGGGCCAGCGTACGCGGCACCATCACCGCCCAAGCGAGACATCCCAAGATCCGTGTCTTCAAGATGAAGAGACGAAAGGGATACCGCCGCATGCAAGGGCATCGGCAGGATTACACTGAAGTTCAAGTCGATTCCATCGATCAATAATCGAATCGACATCCGGGCCTGATGATCGGCTCCGGAAATAAACAAAAGGACGTTCTCGATGTCACATAAAAAAGGGCAGGGCAGTTCACGAAACGGACGCGACAGCAATGGCCAACGAAGAGGCGTAAAGATCTTCGCCGGTCAGACCGTCAACGCCGGCTCCATCCTTGTGCGTCAGCTGGGAACTCGAATCCACCCGGGCAAGAACGTCGGCCTCGGTAAGGACTACACCCTGTTTGCCCTGACGCCCGGTGTCGTCCGTTATGCAAAATCAAAGGGCCGTCGCCTCGCGCACATCGACCTCGGAGAGTAGACGGGCCCGCTAGCCAGTATCACCGGCGAAAAGCCCCTCTCCTGAACGCCTTGCTGGACAGGACGCTGCCCCAGTCACCAATCCCGAATGGCTGATTGGTGTAGAGGGATCGCGCCGGGAGCGAATTCGTGAAGAGCGCTCAAGCTTTCGTCGACGAAGCCCAGATCACGGTAGAGTCCGGAGCCGGCGGAAATGGTCTCGTCGGTTTCCGCCGAGAGAAGTTTGTTGCCTTTGGGGGTCCCAACGGAGGCGACGGCGGTCACGGAGGCGACGTTGTCCTCGTCGCTGACCGGAATCTGTCTACCCTGCTGGAGTTTCAGCGGCGCCGTTCTCTCAAAGCCGAGCGCGGCCAGAACGGGGGGCCCAACGGGCGCACGGGAGCCCGCGGAGAGAACATCGAGATCCACCTGCCCATCGGTACCGTGGTGCGGCACCTCGAAGCCGAACCCGACTCCGAACCCCTGGTCGATCTGGCCGAGGATGGACAACGCTTCGTCGTGGCCCGAGGCGGAAACGGCGGCTTCGGCAATCAGCGCTTCAAGTCACCGACCCGTCAGGCGCCGGACTTCGCACTCGATGGAAAGCCTGGAGAGTCCCATGAACTCAAGCTCTCTCTCAAATTATTGGCCGATATCGGTCTCGTCGGCTTTCCCAATGCCGGAAAGTCGACGCTGCTGAGAGCCATCTCCTCGGCCCAACCCAAGGTCGCTTCGTATCCCTTCACCACGCTGACCCCCTCGCTCGGAGTCGTCGAACTGGACCATGTCCGATTCGTGGTGGCCGACATCCCAGGCCTGATTCGAGGCGCCAGCGAAGGCGCCGGGCTGGGTCATCAATTTCTACGCCACGTGGAGCGCACGCGCGTCATCGTGCACCTCCTCGATCTCGGAGCCTGCTTTCTTGAACAAAGGGATCTGCTCGCCGACTACGACGCCATCCGGCAGGAACTGAGTCTCTATCAACCCGATCTGCTGGACCGCAAAGAGATCGTGGTGTTGTCCAAGGTCGATCTCGCCCACGACGAAGAAATCGTAGAGCAGATCGAGGCCCAGCTCGCGACCCGAGGCATCGTCCCGCTGAGACTTTCCGCCGCCACCACCATGGGCAAGCGGGAACTGGTACGCAGTATGCTCTTGGCGGTGGAACAGGCCCGGGAAGAAGAAGACTCCAACCGCGAAGAAGGCGACGAGAGAGCCAATCCATGACTTCCGAAAACCTCCGAGACTGCCAGAAAGCGGCCAAACGGATCGTGGTGAAGGTGGGGAGCAGTACTCTCACGAACGCCGGCAAACCGCGTGCTCAAAAATTCGGAAAGCTGGCGGAGTCCATTTCGCAACTGATTGATGACGGGCGAGAAGTGGTGCTGGTGTCATCGGGTGCGGTCGCCATGGGGAGTCAACGGCTTGGATGGGACCATGCCGGAAGGTCGATCCCCGAAAAGCAGGCCGCCGCCGCCGTGGGCCAGATCGGGCTCGTCGAGGTCTATCGACGCCGCTTTGCTTCCTTCGGGAAGGAAGTGGGACAAGTCCTGCTGACTCGCACTGGACTTGAAGACCGTGAGCGTTTTCTCAATGCAAGACACACCCTGCAAGAGCTTTTGCGCCTGGGCACCGTCCCCATCGTCAATGAAAATGACACGGTGGCCACGGAGGAGATCCGCTTCGGGGACAACGACAACCTATCGGCCACCATCGTCAATCTGGTCGGAGCGGACCTGCTTGTGATCCTGACCGACGTAGACGGCCTCTATGAAGAAAAGCCCGTGGCCGGCCAACGCAAGCCCAAGCTCATCGAAGTCGTAGAGCACATCACGCCCGAGATCGAAGCTTCGGCAACGGGTACGGACAGCACGTTCGGTCAAGGCGGCATGATCAGTAAACTTCAAGCCGCTCGAAGCGCGGCTCGCTCCGGAGCGGCCACGGTCCTGTGTAACGGTCGCGGCCACGATGTCCTGCAACGGGTCGTCGCGGGGGACGACATCGGAACGCTCTTCTTGCCCGGCGAACGGATATCAAGCCGGAAGCACTGGTTGGCCTTTACCGCAGGCACCCGAGGCTCGCTGGTCGTGGATCCCGGAGCCGCCCGGGCTCTGATGGCGGACGGCTCCAGCCTCCTGCCCGCCGGCATCCTGGCGGTGGAAGGGCGCTTCGGGATTGGCGACCCGGTCCTCTGCGTGAGCCAGGACGGAGAGGAGCTGGCACGAGGTCTGCCCGCATACAGCGCGGAGGAGATCAGGCAGATCAAGGGAATCACGGCCAAAGAGATTTCAACGGTGCTAGGCTACTCAAACGGCGACGCGATCATCCACCGGGACGATCTTGTGGCTCTCGACAGCTGAGCGATAGCAGAAACAGGCAGGCACGAAGCCGATGGTTGGAATATTCGGAGGTACGTTCAACCCCATTCACCTCGGCCATCTCCGCGCCGCCGAGGAAGTCATGGAGAAGCTCGGGCTGGAACACATGATCTTCATTCCCAGTGCGCGTCCTCCTCACAAGACCCACGAAAGCGAGATCATCGCTCCCGCGGCAGATCGTCTGGACTGGGTCCAGAGGGCCATCGCTTCAAATCACCACTTCCGGGTCGATGCCATTGAAATGGAACGACCCGGACCTTCCTATCTCGTGGATACCTTGACCACTCTGCTGGAAAAACACTCTGCCCAGGACCTGGTCTTCATTCTCGGTCAAGATGCCTTCTCCGAGATGGGAGACTGGAAAGCGCCCGAACAGCTTTTCTCCATGGCCAATTTTGCTGTCCTTGTGCGACCTCCGGCTAGAGCCGGAACCCTCGAAGATTGGACCCCCGAGTGCGTACGCAGCGATTTTTCATTTTCCGACGACGGCCTTTCGGCGAGACACCGGACCACCGAGCGCTGGATTCGTCGTGTTTCCATCGAAGCGCTGGAGATCTCCTCCACACGAATCCGCCAAAGAGTGAGCGAAGGCGCCAGCCTTGAGAGCTGGGTACCCGAAACCATTCGTACGGCCATCGAAAACAGTCCGGTCTACAGCACGCCGTCACACCCGCACCAACCCAACCGCGAAAACCCTGTCTGACCCAGAACCCTCAAGAAGGAAAACGTCCGTGGATGCTCCCCAATCCGAAGAAGAAGATTTCATAGCCAAGACAAAGATCATCATGGAGGCTGCGGCCGAAATGAAAGCCGACCAGATTGTCGGCCTGGATATGCGCGAGGTCAGCTCCTTCGCAGACTCCTTCGTAATTGCCTCCGGTGGATCCGGTCGGCATGTCCGCTCCATCGCCGAAGCGATCATCAAGACCATGGAGGAGTCCAATGATCGACCGCTCGGAGTGGAAGGGCTCGACGAAGGACGCTGGGTCCTGATCGATGCCAACGACGTGATCATCCACGTCTTCGCGGCGGACTCGAGAGACGACTTCTCTCTCGAGAGGCTCTGGAGCGATGCGCCTTTGATCCCCTTCCAGCCCGAGGAAAGCCCCGAAAGCTGAGACCGCCCGGTTACGATTGCAGAAGACGCGAACTTCGCGATGATCGCTTCACCCGGTTCCGCTTGAAGCGACCATGCCGTCTCAAAATTGGCTCGAGTTCCTCTTCCCTCCATCTTGCTCGGTCTGCGGCCAGGCGAGTGCCGACCTACTCTGCCCACCCTGCAAAAGAACCCTTCCCTGGCTGGAACCCACGGACGCGGCCCACCACGCATCTGGACCGCTGGACGGAATTATCGCGCCGGTGAAGTTCACGGACCCGGTGAGAAGCTGGATTCTTGCTTTCAAGTATCCGCCTCCCGGTCTATTCGGACAAAGCGCCTCCGCGACAGGCCTGGTTCTATGGCTGGCCCGAGCGGGGGCCGAACGCCTCACGGGAGCCACACCGGACTGCATCACTCCCGTCCCCTCCCACCCCCGCCGATTCCAGAAGAGAGGCTTTGAACCGTCCTATCGATTGGCTCTCGAAATGGCCCGCCATCGGGACATCAAGCTTGAGCCCCGACTTCTTTTCCGGGTTCGAGATACCCCTGCCCAAACCGGCCTCAAGTCGAGCCAGCGCGAAGCCAATGTCAAAAATGCCTTTGCGTGTCGAAGAAGGCACCTGCCTCACAAGGCATGCATCTGGCTCGTCGACGACGTCGTCACCACGGGATCCACCCTCAGGAGTGCTGCACGTACGCTCAAACAAGCGGGGGCGGAAAAGGTGGTGGGCCTATGCGTCGCGCGCACCGGGGAGTGAGGGCTTCAGTCTCGTTCGTTGTCGCCCTGTTGTTGGACTGATTCGATGATGGCCTCGCGCAAGCGGGCCGGATCCACAGGCTTCTTGAAGATCACACCTCGGAGTCCCTTCATCCGACTCTGTTTGATGATGTGATCTTTGTCGTAATGAAAAGCCGTCATCATCAAGACGGGCATATCGGGGTGATCTTCTTTGACCTTGAGATAGAGCTGGTGGCCGTCCATGTTCGGCATCACGACATCGGAGAGCATCAGATCAAAGGGGCGACCGGCCATGCATTGAAGGGCTTCTTCACCATCGTGTGCTGTTTGCACTCGACAACCGTCGGTCTCAAGGATCTCCTTCAGGGAATTGCAGATCCCCCGATCATCATCCACGACGAGGATTTCGAGTCCCTGCAAGCGCGGGTTGGCGCTGCCCAGACGGGTTTCCTTGCGTCGCAAGTCGACCATACGAGCCGGTCCCACATAGCTGATGGTCTCGTAGCTATCGGTTTGCACCATTTCGCCCAGTCGTCCCAGGATCTCACTGATCCGAGCCACTTCCCGGCGGACGGAATCCAGGCGCTCATTTTCCACCGAGCAGTCCCGATCTCCCGCCAGGCCGGAGATCTCACTTTCCAGCATTTCGAGTTGGTTCAGGATCACCGCCAGAGGGTTGTTGATCTCATGAGAAAGGCCAATGGCCACCTCGCCCAGCACCGCCAGCTGATCTTTGTGCAGGATTTCCCGTAGATCCTTCGCGTACCCGATGGTGCCTGATTCATCGCCTTCGTCATCAAAGAGCAGCGTACCCGAGATGGCTACAGGGATTTCTTCCCCGGAGCGGGTCAAGAACGTGGTCGCGAAGCTTTCGATGACGTCGGCTCCCGACTGCTCGGGATCTCGCATCGCCAGGGCGACGCGTTTCGCCTCCTCGAGACTGGGGTAGAAGTCACCGACAAACTGACCCAGGATTTCGTCTGAATCGTATCCAAGGCTCTTCGATGCACCGTCGTTGTAGTAAACGACCCGACCCTTGCGATCTGTCGCGACCACGATGTCCGTGGAGCGATCCGTGAGTCGCTCAAGCATCTCACGCGTCAACGGCATATTCGACTTCTCAGTAGCAACTCGGGCCGGTTCATCATCTTCACTCTACAAGGGTCCGCACCTTGCCTTCATCCACATCCGCAACGTACCTTCAACTACAACTACTCAAAACCCTGCTCGGCCAGCCAACGCTCGGAGTCGATCGCCGCCATGCATCCCGTACCCGCCGCCGTCACAGCCTGCCGATAGATCGGGTCTGCCACATCACCACAAGCAAAAACCCCTTCCACCGAGGTCCGCGTGGTCGCAGGGGTCAGCTTGATATATCCGCTCTCGTCAAGAGCGAGCTTGTCCTCGAAAAGACTTGTATTGGGTTGATGGCCGATGGCAATGAAGAGACCCTCCACAGCCAGGTCTCTCAACTCACCGGTCTCGGTATCCCGCAGTCTCACGCCGGTCACGAAATCATCCCCCAGCACCTCGGCGACTTCGGAATTCCATTCGAAGTCGATCTTCTCATGAGCCAGGGCCCGCTCCTGCATGATCTTCGACGCGCGCAACTCGGAGCGGCGATGAATCACCGTCACGCGGGTCGCAAAACGAGTGAGAAAGAGGGCTTCCTCCATGGCGGTATCTCCACCCCCCACCACGGCCAGAGGCTTCTCGCGAAAGAGAGCACCGTCGCAGGTCGCGCATGCGGAAACACCCAGGTTGGTCAAGCGGGTCTCTGACTCAAGGCCAAGCCAACGTGCAGAGGCTCCGGTGGCAATGATCAGGGAATCGGCCGTGAAAGAAGCTTCATCGGTTTCAACCTGGAAAGGGCGGGAAGACGTGTCGACCCGGGTGGCGTCTTCGAAGATCAGTTCGGCTCCAAAACGCTCCGCCTGCTTCTGGAGATCTTCCATCATCCCGGGGCCCGTGATGCCCTCTGGATATCCGGGGTAGTTCTCGACATCGGTGGTGATCATGAGCTGACCCCCAAAAGCAAATCCGGCCAGGACCACCGGCGCCAGGCCGGCTCGCGCCGCATAGATCGCGGCCGTGTATCCAGCCGGCCCACTTCCGACGATCAGGATCCGACAGTGACGCACGTCTTTGGCCGATGACTCCATATCGCTCATTCACTTTGCTCCACAACGGCCACAAGAATTCGTGAGCCGACTCTTTTTCGATCCGTTCACGATTCTACGGGGCACCCTCGGTCATTGCCAGACCTGATCGGCCCTTGGCCCAGACACCCTCTTAGTAGCGCGCATAGGAGATCAAACGCTCAAGCGATCCGTTCCATTCATTCCGCCACCGATCCAGCATGACTTCCCCGGGGCTCTTCCCAGACTCAAGTATGCGCCTGAGGGGAGCGATGAAGTTCTGCTCGCCTCCCTCGATACCGCGCCGGGTCGAGATCCGGTCCAGACCCCCGGATGCAATCTCGAGCAATTGATCCGCAAGTGGCTTCACGGACTGACCGCCCAACTCAGCGCCGAGCCCTTTTCGAGCCACGGAAACCTGTCCCTCCACTCGTTCTTCGAAGGTAAACGAGGAAACCAGGTCCCAAGCCTGGTCGAGCGCATCCGCGTCATAGAGCAGGCCCTTCCAGATCGCCGGCAGCGCGCAGGTCAGCTCTCGAGGAACCGCATCCGCACCCCGAACCTCGATGATCTGCTTGAGGCGAACCTCCGGGAAAAGAGTGGTCAGGTGCATGTCCCAATCAGAAAGGAGAGCCCGGTGGCCCTCCAAGCCATTTTCCATGAAGCCCCGAAAGGTCAAACCCCCTGCCGGAATATAGTGTCCGTCCCGAATCAAGAAGAAGATGGGAACATCGAGGGCCCAATCGGTGTACCGCTCATACCCGAAGCCCGAATCGAAGACAAAGGGAAGGAGCCCACAGCGATCCGGATCCGTATCGGCCCAGATCGCCAAACGCTTGGTCACAAACCCGTTCTCGCCTCTCGCCGAAAAAGGCGAGTTGGCGAAGAGCGCAGAGACCAAGGGCGTACAACCCATGGCGGTCCGAACCTTGGCCACCATATCCGCTTCATCGCTGAAATCGAAATTGGCCTGAACCGTGGCACTCAGATGCATCATCTCAAGACCGAGACTCCCCCGTGTAGGAAGGTAATCACGCATGATCTGATACCGGGATTTCGGCATCACGGGTACATCGGACACCGGGTGAAGAGGATCCACGCCGAGCGAAAGCCAGACAATGCCGAGGTCCTCTGAAATCGCCTTCACTTGATCGACATGAGAATTGAACTCGGCGCAGGTTTCCTTGATGGTGGCCAGAGGAGCCCCGGACAACTCGAACTGACCTCCAGGCTCCAGGGTGATGCTGGCCCCGCCTCGCTTGAGACCGATGATCTTGCTCCCCTCAAGGATCGGGACCCATTCGCCTTGCTTCGAAATCCTCTCAAGCAGGACGGCAATCCCTCTTTCGCCCTCATAGGGAACTCGCTCGAATGTATCTTCGTAAACGGCAATCTTTTCGTGTTCCGTCCCGATCACCCAATCCTCTTCGGGTGTCTCTCCCGCGTGAAAATAATTCACGCAGTCATCGAGGGATTGCAGGGCAGGGCTGGGGTCGACCACTTTTTATCTCCGGAACCTTCCACTCAAGTTCTTGAACGGGCAGCCCCTTTTTCGTCGGAATCGGGAAACGGAGTAATAGGGTACATCTCGGGATGAAGAAACCGTATCAGCGCGCAGATCACCGCATGGCGACCATACTCACTCCGAGTGAGTGCACCGAGGCTCAATCGGCCGATGTTGCCTACCGAAAGCCCGCTGGAGGTCTCGAAATCCTCACCCATCGCGTCCTTCCAGTAGCGGTCGAAAACGCCGCCAATGGGTTCACGGTCTTCCAGAGCGGGGGGGAGACAGGCGGATGGATAGGCGAAGCCTGAAGACAGTCCCACCGACTCCCGCTCACCGTCGGTCAGCACAGCCGCTCCGATATTCATGACCTCCGAGCCGATTTCACTCAGAACCACCAGACCGTCCTCGATCCCAACGGCCAGATCACACGGACCTTGCCCATGCGCGGCTCGAGCACGATTGCGAGCTCCCGCCACGATCTCCTTCAACCCCACGGGTTGATCCGGTACACCACTCTCCACTGCATGACCCATGATTTCGGGCTCGGGATCAAGACCAAAGGCCGCCAGGGCTCCACGCACGGCTTCCAATTTGGGACCGTTGCGCGTCCCCACCCGGACAAACCCGAAATGGAGTTGTGGCCTCGGTGTGATGGGATCGGTCACGGGGTCGCGGCTTCCCGGATGAAAGCCTGGACAAATTCTTCCAGGGCGCCTTCGATTTCCCCCTCGGCATTTGTCGGGAAAGACCGACACGGACCTTCTTGCTTACCGGCCTTGAAGGGCCCGACCAGGGTCATCTCACCTCGGCTCTTGACGGTCACAATCGCCCGGTGGCGACCGCGACCCAGATCAAACTGCACCGAATGCATATGCTTGTCGTCCACACGAGGCTCACTCAATACGACTTCCAGATGGGGCGCATTCGGGAGTACCTGTGCGTGAAAAGTCTCCAGACCCGAGGCCAAACGACTGTGCCATTTCTTCGCACAGTCGAAGGCGTGACCCCGTTCATCGGAGTGCTCTCTTTCTCGTTCGACCAGCTCGCGGCCGAGCTCGGCCAAGCTTTCTTCCAGCGCCAAAAAACATCTCCTCCAATTCGAAAGAAAAGAGTGCCCAGGGATACTCGGCACACTGCGTCGCCCTCGCCAGAGGCTAGCCTGCCTCGGGGATCAGAGCGCTACCCAAAAACAACCTCAACGAGAACCGCCAGGAGAGCTGGACTAGAGAGCTTCTTCTGCAGCCAGGAGTTGGGAAACGCCGAGATGGGAAAGAAGTCGATCTCGACGAGAAGAAAACTCGGCCCAGCGAGTGCCATCAATCGGATCGCCCGCCGGACTGCTGATATCGAGGGGGTTCACGTAGCGACCGTTCTGTTGGACCCGGAAACAGACGTGCGGCCCTGTCGCCAATCCCGTCTGGCCCACATACCCGATCAACTGCTTCTGGCTGACCTTGTCACCGACTTTGAGTCCGGACTCGAAGCGTGAAAGGTGTGCGTAGTAGGAAACGTAGCCGTTGCGATGCTTCACCTTCACCAGGTTGCCAGACGCACCGGCCCGGCCCCGGAAGATGATGGTTCCGTCGGCCACCGACCAGACCGGAGTCCCCGGCCGCGCCGCATAGTCGATTCCACGGTGGGGCCGAACCACCTTGAGAATGGGGTGACGACGAGCCAGGCTGAACGAGGAACTGATGCGACTGAATTCAAGAGGCGCCTTGAGGAACGCGCGCTCAATCGCCTCACCGTCCGGTCGGTAGTAGCCCCCTTCAGATCCTTCCGCGGCAAAATACACCGCCTCATATTCGCCCACGCCACCGCGATAGCGAGCCGCCAGAATCCGGCCAGGCTTGACGTAGATCTGCTGGCCATCTTCATCGGTCCGATAGAGACGCTCGAAAAGGATCTGGAAATCGTCACCCGGTCTCACGTTGCGACTGAAATCAATATCCCAGGCGAAGATCTCAGCGAAGTCATTCGCCAATTGGATCTTCTCTCCCAGATCTACAAGAGCTTCGTAGAGCGAAGAGTTCACGGTTCCGGTCACTTTCGAGAGCTGTGCCTGAAGCGGGGCGCTCTCCGCGCTTACCTGATACTGATCTCCATCCCAGTGCAGAACGAAACTCTTCTCAGGACTCACCACGTACCGGAAATCGAGCACCATTCCTTGGGGATCCTGGGCGAGGCGATACCGATCGCCGGGCCGGGCATGTCGGAAATCGTAGATACGAGAGAGCTCGGAGGCCACGAGATGGATGGTCGCCGATGTGATGCCCTGTCGACGAAGCGAAACCGAAAGGGACTCGCCCTCGTTCAGGGTGCCCTTGGTCACGACGGTCAAGGGAGGTGTCGCGCTCCAGCCTGTCGGCTCGGCCGAGTTCGCCGAACGAAGCGGAAGGCTCTCAATGGCCACGGGGGCATATTCGGCCACCGTGCTTGAAGACGATTCTTCCGGAGGCAAAGCCGGCCCGTGGGAAACGACTCGTCGATTCAGATCCGCCACCACACCCGTATCCCCGAGGCTCCCAATGGAGAACGCCGGCTCGCCGGCGAAAGCCGAAGCGGCCGAAAGAACCACGATGAGGCCAATCAGCGAATCGATCGCAGAACGAACGGATCTCATGCCGGAGGGAGGCTTGAGCAAGGGGGTCTCCTACTGGAACTGGATGGGGCCTATAATTAGCAGTTCGGACAGCTTGGTTACATGGTGAAGTGACATATTGAATTCCTTCTCAAGACGGCTTGTTTGGGGCAAAAAAGTGTGGCCTAAATCACCCACCCTGGGTGGTTTTGAGCGCTCACTTTCCTTGACTCCGGCGCCCGTGAAGGCTTTGACCCATCATGGGATCGGACATTCAAAGGAGGCCCCCGCCGTGTGCAGGGCGATGAAAAAAAGGGGCTCACGAGGAGCCCGAAGCCTTCGAGCGGGCCCTTTGTTGGGCCTCCTCTGGCTCAGCGTGCTCAGCGAACCCGCCTGGGCGATCTGGCCCTTCACGGACCCGGAACCCCAGGGCACCGTGGCGACCCGAACCGCCGAACTGCTCTCGGGCATGATCCAGATCCCCACCGTCAATCCGCCCGGCAATGAGGCCGCTCTGGCTCGTTGGCTGCTGGCCCGGCTTCGCGCGGGAGGCATTGAGACGAAGGTCATACCGATCCCCTCGCGCACGGAAAACGGCCCCTCGTCCCGGGCCGCTCTCTGGGCCCGGGTTCGGGGCACGGGCCAAAAACGGCCCCTCGTCCTGCTTTCACATCTGGATGTGGTGGCCGCGGATGCAACGCAGTGGGAAAGCGACCCCTTTTCGGGTGAGATCCGAGAGGGGTTTGTCTACGGCCGCGGTGCGNTGGANGCCAAAGGAGTCACCGCCGTTCAAGTCATGGCTCTCCTGGAACTCGCCCGCAAGAAAGCGACCCTTGACCGGGACATCATCTTGCTGGCCACACCGGACGAAGAAGCCGGCGGCATCGAGGGAGCGGGCTATCTGGTCCGCAACCAGATCGAACTCCTCGATGACGCGGAATTCCTTCTCACCGAAGGCGGCAGTATCAAACCCGCCCAGGCCGGTTTGTCCGAGGCGAGTTCAAGCCCCGCGATCTGGGGGGTGACGATCACCGAGAAAAGTCCCTGTTGGGTGGAGGTCCTCACNCGAGGGCAGGCCGGACACGGGTCTTCTCCCAGAGACGGTGCGGCCGTACCGCGTCTGGTCTCCGCACTCGACCGGATCAGACGGGTCGAATCCCGGATTCGCGTTCTGGCTGAAGTAGAAGCCATGTTCCTCGCCCTGGCGGCCACCGCGCCTGCCGAAGACCGAGCCGGTTTCATCTCCCTCTCCCAGGCCCTCACGGAAGACTCCGCTTTCACGCGCCGNTTCATGGCCCAACCCGGCTACAACGCACTGGTNCGGAACACGTTGTCGATCACCGTACTCGAGGGGAGTTCGCAAACCAACGTCGTCCCATCGGTNGCTCGCGCAGAACTCGACATCCGCCTTCTTCCCGGCGAGCGGTGCGAAGATTTCGTGGCCGCACTCGATGAAGTCATCGCCGATCCGCGCGTGGAAACCCGAATCCTGCTGTCCTTTTCGTCAGTGAGTTCTCCTGTCGACACGGCGCTGTATGACGCCATAGAAACAGTCGCTCTCCGACATGACTCCGCCGCACTCGTCGTCCCTAGAATGATCGGCGGATTTACAGACGCTCACTACTTCCGGGAGCAGGGGATCGTCTCGTACGGATTTACGCCTCGTTGGCTCACGCCCCACGACTCCAGCGGGATTCANGGTGTAAACGAGCGTATCTCGGTGAACAATCTTGGGATGGGGGTCGAAACCCTGGTCGAGATCATCGAAGCCCTGGCCTCATCGAACCCTTCTCGCACAACAGGGTCGCCCTAGGAAATCAGCTCAGCTCTTGTACCGCTCGATGGACCGTTTCGAAAAGCGGCTGGATCTGCTCCAACTCCAGACACGAAAAAGCCACTCGTACATCCGTGGCACTCGTCGCAATCAAGCCNATCCCGTACTCATCGAGCAGATGGACTCGCAATCGCTCGGCGTCNACGCCCTTGAGTTCCAGACACATGAAGTATCCACTGTTGAAGGGGTAGACGTTCCAGCTCTCGACAAAGCCGGGCTCGGCCGCAACGCGGTACACCTCTTCGGCTCGTTTGCGCAGGATCTCATGCTTCTCGGCTCGTTCCCGGTCAATGTCGGCCGANAGNAGCGCATTCTCGACAAGAGACTGCGAGAGCTGCGGTACATTGGAGATCCCCGCACGGATGGCTCCCTTGACCTTCGCCTCAAGGACTTCGCAGACCTCGCCGGCGGTCTCTGGTCGGCCGGGCCCGAAGGTGATGAACCCACACCGAAGACCCCAGACGAAATACTCCTTGGTGGCCCCATCGAGCTTGATGGCCAGCAGGTTTTCGTGGAGACCGGTCAACAGACCAAAAAGCGATTCCTTCATGCACGGCCCGCCGAGATCATAGAAGAGGCCGAAGTACGCATCGTCCACCACCACCACGAGTCGGGTCCCGCGTTCGGCCTGCTTGCGAAGAGCCTCCACGATGCGCTCGCCTTCCTCGCGAGTCGGCATGTAGCCGGTGGGGTTGTTGGGGAAATTCAAGACCACCATGAGTTTGTCACGGTCCGCAGAGGCCTCTACCAGCGCAGTCTCGAAAGCGTCGCAATGAAAACCACCCTCATGATAGAAGGGAAANGTCACGATCTCTCCGCCGCGGCGNACCTCGAAATTCAGACGGTAGTTGCCCCAGAGTTTGTCGGGCAGGAGGATCCGGTCGCCGGCTTCGACAAAAAGATCNCCGACGAGACCCAGGCCATGCGTAATCGCCGCCGTCACGATGGGCAGACCGAATTGACGTTCCGACAAAGTGGGATTTTCTGAAAGCAGCTTCTCCTGCCAGAGTTCCCGCAAGCGGGGACGGCCGGCGGCCGGCGCATAGGGGTACGCGTCGGCGGGCTCTACNGCATCGAGTTGTTTATCAAATGCGGGCAGATACATGGGGCCATCCGCCTCAGTCGCAATTCCGATGGTCGCGTTGTAGAGATGCGCCTTTTTACCCGCCTCGGCGGATTGCGTCAGGATCCCTTTCGGGAAATAGATGTCCTGACCGTATGNCGAAAGCATATCGAGGATCGGNGACGCGGCGGACGCCAGTTTTTCNTTGAGGCTCTGGGCCAGGGGGTTCTGCTGGGTCATGGAAACAGGCTCTTCATTCTTCGCAATGGGGNTTTCAAACTGCCGACCGCACAACTTACAGGCGTTTATGTAATACGTCCATGAGATCCCCGAAGCCCCGGGCTCGCCAGAAAGCCTGCCCGGATGCATTGCCCTTGGCGACCTGGATTTCTACCCGGGCAATCCCCGCAGCACGAACCCACGCCAAGGCTTCTTCTACCAATCGGGTCCCAATGCCTTTTCGTCGAAAGTCTTCGCGAACCCCGAGATCCGTGATCTCTCCGCGTCCGGTTTCGCGCATGATGGGAGGAGAATGATCGATCCGAACAATGCAAAGACCCGAGATGTCGTTGTCGTGATCGTAGACAAGGATCTTCGCATCAGGGTCGCGATACAGGGTCAGGAGCAGGGCCTTGATCNGGTCGTCCGCATGAGGGCGCATCTGGAAAACGGGGTCGATCTCTTGATGGTGATGCGTAATCGCCGTCCAAAGCGCCGCCACCCGGTCCAGGTCCCGCGTGGCCGCTTCTCGAACGCGGGCGNTCATGAACCCGACCCGGCGCGCTCGCCCATACGCACCATGGTGAAGCGGCCCTGGGTCTGTTCGCCTCGTGTATAGAGCCCCTTCATCTCNCCCTGGATGGAATCCCGGGCTTGCACCGCATACCGGGTCTGGCCGGTCAGGACGTCCGTTCGACCGGACCCCATGCTGTCCACTCGGATGAAAACAGGCNCCCGCTCTTCAAAATCGATCTGCCAACGCTCGTGGTACCCCACCATCGAGGCGGAGCCGGAGCGAAGACGACCCGACGATTGCCATTCGCCGGGGCCTGAAACCCGAAGCGTCTTGGAGCGGGCCGCATACGAATCGGTCTTCACACCCGCCCGGATTTCGGTCCACTGCTCCGCATCCGGCCACCAGGCCCCCAATGAACGAGCCACCAACCCGTCCTCGGTCTCTTGGTAGCGACCCTGTGCATTCTTCAGCTCGACATGAGGGAAGATCGTCCAGCGAAGCCGCTCGCCGGTGACCTCGATTCTCCAGATCTGATCGTCCCACTGGGGACCCGGATCTTCGGTCGCCTCCGGGTCTTCAAAATGGACCAACACATACCAATCCCCCGCCAGGACAGTTCGCCGCTCCGCAAGGCAGGCCTCATCACAAGCCAGCTCTTCCGCCCCGCTCAGGGCCGCAAAAAAGAGGATCCACCCGACCAGAGCCAGACCGGCGAGTCGGCTCCCAAGGCCCGGCCTCTGCGGGCACGAAGTCGCACTTGGCTGCGAGAGCCATTGAAAAGGCAAAAGTTTTCCTTATTTGGACTGCTGGGGGTCAAAGGTCCCAACCCCCTGAGATCAGGGTAGAGTACTGGGGACAAATCGAATCTTCCATTTTCGATCCAGACACCGGATAATTAGGGTCACTTTTGCCGGTGAGGTGCTTCGCCTTCGGGTGATTGCCCGGTTGGCACATGAATTGCGCATATCTTCGGATGTAGACGTGTATTTGCAAGACAGGCGTTGAAGTTCAACGGACAAATCCCCCCACCTCAACAAGAACCCATGCTGACGATCTGGATCATCCACCGAGACGCTACACACCGCGCTGCCCTGGCCCGAATGGTCGGGGCCGGAGACGGAACCGTTCTCGGCGGACCCATGGATCCCATCTTCGCCTCCGCGACCCGCCCCAATGCCATTCTTCTTGGCCTGTCCTCGGATTTCGAACAAGAACTCGATTTCGTTCAACGCTTCGGATCGCGCTTCCATGATGCCACCTGGATTCTTCTTTCTTCCGCTTCGGACCAAAGCGAAGCCGAGCGTCTCTTTGACACGCTTGAGGCCTCACATCTCCCTTATCCGACAGAGCCCACCCGGCTAAGGCAGGCTGTCCGAGCGGGCCTGCGGCAGCGCCGGGTCCAACCGCTCTCGATCCGCACGGGACGAAAGCGGTTGACCGACCGTTTCGGCCGCTGGTTCCAGGATGTCGAACTTCCCGATTTGATGCGGAGTCTGGACCCACGGCTGGCTCGGGTTCCCGTGTTGATCCGAGGGGAGCGCGGCAGCGGCCGCAGCCTCCTCGCTCGCTATCTCCACAACTTCGGAGGAGAGAGCGACGCCACTTTCATCTCCATTGCATCAAACGAAATCCAGCACAGCGAAGAGCTTCTTCAACGGCTTGAGGGGACGAGGGGCGCCACCCGGGGAGGCGCTGCGGCCGTGTGGCTCGAAGACATCGATGAGCTTCCCCCACATGTACAAAGAGCCGTCCGGGATTGGATCGAGTTTGGTCCTCCCTCCGGCCGGATCTCTTTCAGCCGCATCCGTTGGATGGCCGGAGCCGCCCCCGAAGCCGACTTCGCGGGGAATCGGGAACTCGATGCGCAGTTGGTTGAATCCCTTTCCGCCCTCTCACTCGAACTCCCCGCCCTGCGCGAGCGGGCCGAACAGATCCCGGCACTGGTGCAAAGAGCCAGCGCGGCCTGGTGTCAGGAGCAAGGAGAGAGCCTGCGCACCTTCAACCCGGACAGCCTCGATCTTTTGTCCAGCTACCCCTGGCCGGGCAACCTCCACGAACTTGAATCCGTGGTCACGCGAAGCCTCTCCTTCACCTCAGCCGACCCGATCACGCCGGTCCACCTTCGCTTCCCCACCGACAGCCGATGGTTGGACGAACCCAATGGGCGACCCGAGACCACACTCCCCGAGTCTCCCGTCACCGAGACACAGACCCCGAGCGAAGTGGAAGACGAGGAGCTGGAAACCATTCCCGAAGGCCTCTTGATCGAAGAAGAAGAACCGGTCCTGATGGGCGAACCGATTCATGACGATCCGGAAGCCAGTGCCGCTCCGCTGACCGGAAGCGATCCCTGGAACGAAATGGACGCTCCGACGCAAACGCCTCCTTCCCTGACCGGATTCAGGGGGCAAGGCGAGGAGAGCGAGGAAACCGAGGACCGCGGACAGGTCTCCGCCTCGGAGTTGCGACGCATCGTCAACGCCGTCGCCCACGAGGTCCGCAATCCCCTGGTCTCCATTCGGACCTTCTCTCAACTCCTCCCTGAGCAATACGAGGATTCCGAATTTCGCGAACGCTTCAGTGAGTTGGTCGATCAAGATGTCACACGAATCGATGAGGCGGTGTCACGCCTGCAAAGCATGGTGGACCTGCCCACGATCCAATCCGAAACCGTCGACCTCTCGCACCTGTTGGACAAACTCCTGGATGAGCACGCAGCCGAAATCCGGGAGCGACGACTCCTGGTTCTCAAGGAACTCGATCACCGCTCCCCCCACGTCATGGGTGACCCCCTCCTGCTCAGGGACGCCTTCAGTGGCCTGCTGGCCCGCACCCTGAGCCAGGTGGGCGACCGAGGCGATATCTACATCGCCTCGAAACACAGCGATTCCCGACTGGGCGCCAGCCCCTCTTTGCGGGTCCTGCTGCGCTATACGGCGGTGGATCGAGGCCCAGCGAAAGCCCAGGGCGAGCACGGAGATCTGGAGGGCATCCTGGCCCAGACCATCATTCAATCCCTCGGCGGCAGTTTTACGCTGGATACCACCGACGGGGAGGAGTGCGTGATCGTCATCGATATGCCGGCACCCACCGACGACTGAGCTTCCTTCAGCGCATTCATCAAGGCCGTGATACATTGCCGTCATGCCGTCCGTGCTGGTAGTCGATGACGAGCCCGCTGTCCGCGAGTCTCTTCGCATGCTCCTGAAGAAGGAATGCGACGTGGAGACCGCAGAGAGCGTGGATTCTGCGCTCGAACAAGTGAGAATGAGCATCCCCGATCTCGTTCTCCTCGATGTCGTCATGCCGGGCCGAAACGGGCTGGAACTGATCCCGGAACTCCGCAGCCTCGGTATCGAATGTCCGGTGATCGTGCTCACCGCCACCAACACGGTGAGTGTGGCGGTGGAGGCCATGAAGCTCGGAGCCGCGGATTTCGTCACGAAACCCTTTGAACTCGACGCTCTCCGGCTCAAGGTCCGGCAACTCCTCGACCACCGCAGCCTGGAAGAAGAGGTCGTGCGCCTGCGAGACGAAGTGGCCCAGCGCCAGCAGCTGGGAAAGATGGTCGGGCGCAGCCGCGTCATGCAGGAAGTCTTCCGCAAGGTCGAGAAACTCGCGGAATCCACCGCCACGGTCCTGATCGGTGGAGAAAGCGGCACCGGAAAGGAATTGGCAGCGCGCGCCA
Source organism: Spirochaeta sp. (assembly GCA_002691025.1). Lineage (GTDB taxonomy): Bacteria > Myxococcota_A > UBA9160 > UBA9160 > UBA4427 > MED660. The sequence goes on from NZGT01000112.1 coordinate 90,253, forward strand.
TCCATGACCTCTCCGACCGTGGCCAAGAAGCCTTCGTGGCCGTCAATTGCGGCGCGATCCCACGCGACCTGATTGAAAGCGAACTCTTCGGTCATGAGCCGGGCGCCTTCACGGGAGCCACAGATCGGCGTGTGGGTCGCTTTGAAGCGGCTTCCGGAGGCACGCTCTTTCTCGACGAAATCGGAGAACTCGAGCCCAGCCTGCAAGTCAAACTCCTACGAGCCCTTCAAGAAAGGGTCGTGGAGCCCCTGGGCAGTTCCAAACCCATCGAAGTGGATGTGCGGGTGCTCGCGGCCACCAATCGTGACCTCGAAGCCGAGGTGGAGGCCGGGAATTTTCGCTCCGACCTCTACTACCGCATCAACGTGGTTCCGCTTGAACTCCCCGCCTTGCGGGAAAGACGAGAAGACATCCGGCCGCTGGTCGACACGTTCCTGGCCCGAGTCGAAGCCCGGAACAAGAACGCCGACTTCAAGGCGCCTCCGGTCTCGGACCGAGCCGTGGCCGCCTTGACCGAATACGGCTGGCCGGGGAACGTGCGAGAGCTCGAAAATGCCATCGAGCATGGCATCGCGTTGTGCGCCGATCAGCAGATTGATACCGACCATCTGCCTTTGCCGATTCAGCGTTCGGGACGAGCCGAAGCCCTCCGCGATGAGTGGCGAAGCGGCCGCCTGGACTTTGATGAGGTCCTGGCTCGCTTCGAGAGTGAAATCCTACGAGAAACCCTCGAACAACAGGATTGGAACCAAACACGCGCGGCGGCGGTCATCGGCATCACCCGGCGCGTTCTCAAGATCAAGATGGACAAGTTTGGCGTCAAGCCTCCGGACTGAGTCCGAGTCCAGACCGGTGTTCCAGCCCGAACGCCACGCCCTGGCCGACCGCACGTTAACGAACACCTGGAATTCCCCATCCGTTCCAGATGTTTAGAAACGGACCCGCACATCGCCGTACGATATGGTACGCCGGCGGCGAGGGGGCCCTTGAATCTCCCTCCCGGGATTGCATCGAAAACCTTTGCAATGACGGGCGTCTAGAGAATTTTTGAGCCATGGAAGCCCGATGGCACGCAGCTTGCTTTTTGATCAACCATGCAAGCGCGCAATCAAACCCGACAGACTTCCCACTACACCGCCTCCGCCGAGAATCGAGACTGGCTTCTCGCCACGGAAGATGAACTCTTCGAAAGCCAGGAGGAAATCCTTCCTCCGGCCCAGGAGAATGAATTTCCTGCTCGTCGCGAAAAGCGAGAACGCGTTTTCCGCGTGGCCGAGTACAGCTTGTATCCCCGAATGGAGCGCAACCAGCGCAGACTGACCGCCTTCGTCCGCAATGAGTCGCTCTCCGGAATGTGTCTGGTCAGCGACCGGAATGAATCGGTGGGCTCCTGGCTCCGTGTCGGCGTACAGGCCGTCGATGGCTCCCCGACAAAAGACACCTTGGCGCGCGTCGTATGGACCTGCGAACAGCCCGATGGACGCCACTGGCTGGGCCTGTCCCTCATGGAGTCGCAGTCCGCCCAGCAGCCAGAGGCCCTTTGCGCGAAGACGAACAAAGTCCGACCGGGATCGACCCTTGAGACTCCGGACTTCACACTGATTACGAGGAGGCTTCAGCAAAAAGCCTCCTGAGCGCTCAACGCGGGGGAGAGGGTGTTGGAGAAGGCCTCTACGAAAGTAGAAAGCCTTTTCCGGCTCCAGGTCGACAAGGCGGAACCGGTTGCTGAAATCCTGGGGGGGAACAGCGGCCGGCTCCGCCCGACCATTTCACTCCTCTATGCACCGCTGAGACACAGCCCGGGCCTTGAGAAGCCCAGCCCGTTCACCCAATGGATTTTTCGCCGCCGTACCGGGTTCGGGAAAATCGGGCTAGGGTTCGCCCATGTTCGGTATTGGAATGTGGGAACTGCTGATCATCTTCGTGGTGGCGCTTCTGATCTTCGGACCCAAGCGCTTGCCCGAGTTGGCCCGTACCCTGGGAAAGGGGATGGCGGAATTTCGTCGCGCCTCCTACGACCTCAGGCATTCCTTCAACCTGGATGCGGAACCCCCGCCTCCCAAACCGACCCCCAAGCCGGACGAACCCGACCCTCGATCCCTTGAGGCCGAACCGGGGAAACCCGACCAACTCGTGGACGCGCCGACGGCCGAGACCAGCGCACCGCCTGAACCCGAACCGGCTGACCCCGCGCCCTCCAAGGCTCCGGGGCCCAAGGACCAGGAAGTAGACCGGACGTGATCGACGACCCGGCCCCGATCACCGACCATCTGGCCGAATTGCGGCGAAGAATCTTCCGCATTCTGCTGGCCGTTACGGTTCTCAGCATCGTCTCCTTCTCCTACGCGGAAGAAATCTTCCTCTTCCTCGTCGAACCGGTGGTGCAATCCGCGGAAGGAACCGGCACCACCCTCCAGGCCATCTCGCCCACCGAAACCTTCTTCACCTATCTGAAGTGCGCCTTGCTGGCGGGCTTTGTCCTCTCGCTGCCTGTCACCTTCTGGCAGGTCTGGGCGTTTATTGCGCCGGGCCTCTACGAAAGTGAGAGACGCGCCGTCATCCCCTTCGTCTTCATTTCCTCTCTTCTCTTCATGTCCGGGGCCATCTTCGGCTACACCCAGGTGTTCCCCCTGGTCTTTGATTTCCTGAGCGGATTTGACGACAGCCCGCTCATCCAACAGAACTGGACCATGTCCGCCGTCTTCTCGACGACCTCTCGACTGTTCCTCGCCTTCGGAACGGCCTTCGAACTTCCCGTAGTGGTCTTCTTCCTCGCCATCACAGGTCTGGTGAGTACCCGTAAACTGATTTCGGGTACCCCGTATGCGCTGCTCGCCATCTTCGTCGTGGCCGCCATCCTGACGCCGCCGGATCCCATGAGTCAGGTTCTTCTCGCTCTGCCGATGTTCGTCCTCTACATCCTGGGCGTCGGCGTCTCGTGGATCTTCGACCCGGCGCGAAAGCGCAAGGAAATTCAGGAATCCCAGGACGAGTAGGGGCGAGAGCTGAGTTCGCTGTTGCGGTACCGCGGATCGTGGCTGACTTCTTCGCCTAGCCATTCAGGTCGGAAGAATTCCTCATCTTCGTGATCGAGTTCGACTTCTGCCACGATCAGGCCGGTGTTGGCTCCCTCAAAGACATCCACTTCGAACACAACGCCGCGTTCCTCGACCCGGTAGCGGGTCTTTTCGACGAGCCCCTCACCGCACAGTTCAAGAAGCGGGCTTGCGTCTTCCAGCGGAATCTCATACTCGAACTCGAGACGGGAAAGCCCCCGCGTCGGTCCCTTGATGGTCAACCAGGCCTGCTGGCCGCTCGCTCGAACCCGCACCACGCTCTCTTCGCTTTGAGCCAGATAGCCCTGCCGAATCGGCGTCCCGGCCCCCGCTTCCATCCAGGGTCGGCCTTTCACGAGAAATTTCCGTTCGATTTCAAGCGGCATGATGTCCCCCACCACCGGCAAACCGGCTTCCAACCCGAGCGCCCTCAGACAACCTAGACCCCGTCGGGCTCAAGACTCCGTGGCGCGCGGTCCCTCGTCCACAAAAAATGTGGGCGGGGTCTGTGGACTTTCCATTTCAACCCAGCCTCGTGAAACGAAAGGCCGCGCGAAAGGAAGGGTCAGAGGTTCGCAATCTCGCCGACGCGGTGAACCAGGGATTGTTCATACTCTCGGATATCCACGGGCGTGCGAGCNACCTTCGTTTCGAGCGCCGCCAAGGCCACGGCCGGAGGCACGTAGAGCAGGACTCTCGGGTCGAAGGGCTTGGGGATGATGTATTCGGGACCGAAGTCAAAAGACTCACCCGGGTAGGCACGCTTGACGGCCTCGGGGAGTGCCTCTCCGCGCCGAGCCAACTCCGCCAGCGCATGCACGGCCGCCTTCTTCATCTCTTCGTTGATGGCGCTGGCGCGTACATCCAATGCGCCTCGGAAGATGAAGGGGAAGCCCAGCACATTGTTGACCTGGTTGGGGTAGTCGGAACGACCCGTCGCCACGATGGCGTCCTTGCGAACGGCCTTGACTTCAGGCGGCGTGATCTCGGGNTCGGGGTTCGCCATGGCGAAGATGATGGGATTGGGCGCCATGCTGCGAACCATATCGGCCGTCATGAGCCCACCCATGGAAAGACCCACGAATACGTCAGCTCCCTCCAGCGCATCCGAAAGGGTACGAGCCGGAGTATCCACGGCAAACTCAGCCTTGTACTCGTTCATCCCATGTTCGCGACCCTTGTAGATGACGCCTCGACTGTCCGTCATCAGGATGTTGTCGGCCTTGGCGCCCAGGTCCTTGTACAATTTCATGCACGCAATGGACGCAGCACCCGCTCCTGAAACCACGACCCGAATGTCTTCGATCTTCTTGCCCGTGATCTCAAGCGCATTGATCAAGGCCGCCGCCGAAATGATCGCCGTGCCGTGTTGATCATCATGAAAGACCGGAATNTCGAGACTCTTCTTCAATCTTTCTTCGATCACAAAACACTCGGGTGCGCGGATGTCTTCCAGGTTGATGCCGCCAAANGTCGGCGCGATCAATTCGCATGTTCGNATGATGTCTTCGGGGTCGTTGCTGTCGATTTCGATGTCGAAGACATCGATATCCGCAAAGCGCTTGAAGAGAACGCCCTTGCCCTCCATGACGGGCTTGCCCGCCAAGGCTCCGATATTGCCNAGGCCCAGCACCGCGCTGCCGTTGGTGATGACGGCCACCAGATTGCTCTTCGCCGTATAGCGATACGCGTCATCGGGGTTGCGCGCGATCTCAAGGCACGGCTCCGCGACACCCGGCGTATAGGCCAAAGCCAGATCTTCTGCGGTGACGGTNGGCTTGGTGGGAACCACTTTCAGCTTACCGGGCCGGCCGTCCCCNTGGTAGGCGAGGGCCTTCTGCTTGAGACTCACTGGAGGTTCCCCTGAAGCACCGTTCTAAGCGTTTGGATGCCGTTAAAAATTTTAACCCGCACCACTCGATCGAGTTGTGCGGGCTCAAAATTATAGTGTATCAGATTGATTTAGGGGGCGCCCTCGGGGATGGGGAAATAAGGGGCGGCCGCCACCTCAGTGCGTGAGGAGCTCGCGCGCGATCACGACCCGCTGGATCTGATTGGTCCCCTCGTAGATCTGCATCAGTTTGGCGTCCCGCATCAGCTTTTCGACCGGATATTCCCGGGTGTACCCGTTGCCGCCGAAAATCTGGATGGCATCCACGGTGGCCTTCATGGCCGCATCCGTGCTGAAGCACTTGGCCATGGAGGACTGTTTGGAGGCGACCATCCCCCGATCCACCATCCAAGCTGACTGGTGGGTGAGGAGCCGGCCGGCCTCGATGTCTTTCGCCATATCGGCCAACATGAACTGGACGGCCTGAAAATTCGCGATGGGCGAGCCAAAAGCCTGGCGTTCCCGCGCATAATCGAGGCATTCCCCCAGAGCGCGCTCGGCGATCCCGATGGCTACGGCCGCAATCGACGGACGGGTGCGGTCAAGGGTCTGCATCGCGATTCGGAAGCCTTCGCCCTCTTCGCCCAACCGCTGGCTCGCCGGAACGCGAACCCCGTCAAAATGAATGACGCGGGTATCGCTCGCCCGTTGGCCCAGTTTGTCTTCCTTCTTGCCGGGCTCCAGCCCGGGGGTGTCGCGGGGAACCACGAAAGCGCAGATGCCTTTGTGACGGGTGGAGCGATCCAGGGTCGCAAAGACCGTGTAGAAGTCGGCCTCACCGCCATTGGTAATCCAGGCTTTGGTGCCCGAAAGAACGTATTCCTCACCCTCTTTGGTGGCTTGGAGCTGCAAACCCGCCACATCCGAGCCGGCCGCGGGTTCGGAGAGGCAAAAAGACCCGAGCTTGAACTCAGTGGCGCAAAGCTCCATCCACTCTTTTTTCTGGGCGTCGTTGCCCCCCACAAGAATCGGAGTCAAAGCCAGATCATTGCACATGATCGAAGTCGCAAAGCCGGCGCATCCCCGGGCGATCTCTTCGCTCGCCACACAGGCGCCCTGAACCGAGAGGTCTACACCCCCATACTCTTCGGGCACACACGTGGAGACCAGGCCCACCTCCCACGCCTTCTTGATGATGGCCCGCGGGAATTCACCGCTGCGGTCATATTCCGCAGCCACCGGGATGATCTCCTCTTCAGTGAAACGGTGCGTCGCATCGCGCAATACGGCCAGCTCGTCGTCGAGAGTAAAGTCCACTGAATCGTTCCCCTTGCTAGGCCATCAGAGCCCGTGATGATGATCGGACTTTATAGCTGGGTTCTTCTCGCCGGGCCCCCCGAAAGGCCCTGCGGAAATCCAACACGAGGAAGCCAGACTCAGCCGTGCCCACCCACCTCGAGAGAGAGCCGATCGGCCGCGGCAACCACCTGNGCCGAAAACTGCGCATGTAGCTTNCCCTCGGGCAAGCGGGAAGCCGGNCCNGAGATTGAAATCGCGGCCACCGTCATCCCGGATGCATCCCGGACCGGAGCGGCCACACAGTGGAGTCCCTCTTCACATTCGCCGAGATCCAGCGCAAAGCCCGCCCCAGAGACATTCCGCAACTCGTCAAAGAGCTTTTGGAGGTCAACCAGAGTCGCGGAAGTCCGGCGCTCCAGCACGAAGCCACCCCGAACCTTCTGCCCCATGCCTTCCTGCACGACAACATCCCCACAGCCAAGGAGAACCTTCCCCAACGAGGTGCAGTGTGCCGGAAGCCNCTCTCCAGAGCGCAGCGAAGTGACCAGCATCTGATTGGACTGCACGCCATCGAGATGGACGACTTCGTGATTTCGAAGAACAGCCAGGTGACATGTCTCTCCAACCTCTGTGCACAACCGCTCAAGGATAGGTCGCGCACGCCTCATCAGATCATCGTGNCCTGAGAANGANCGNCCCANNTCAAGGCAGCGNACNCCNAGNCGGTAGAGNTCNTTGTCATGACTCTGTTCGATGTATCCGTGNCCTTCCANNGTGGCNAGAAGTCGGAANACATTGTTTTTATGGAGTCTGAGNCGCCGCGANAGCTCACTGACTCCCAGCTCNTCCTCCCCACNGAAGGCCTCCANCATATGGAGGGCATTGCTTACGGTCTGAATCGTGTAATCGCTCTTCGGTTTGGATGCCATGAATGAGCTCTCGTTCGATCTCTGAAAAATTATTTGGTGTGTGGCTGGAGAGGCCGATCTGCCTAAGAACCCGATTCAAATAGGAAAAATCCTATCCGCATGTCGTTCTTGATCGCTTTTCGGCTGCCCCTCCCACGACGCCCGATCCCCCCACGGCATCGGTNACGTCAGATCTGTTCGCGCATCTTCACTGGGTCTGNTCAAAATNCTCTTCGTCGAATTTCAGACTCTTGCCAATCCGGAGCTCTTCTTGCCGCGATGACCGCAGAACAAAGAACGCCTGACCCTTCGTCTCTTCTATCCGAATTACGAATTACGATTGCCCCGAACGATCCGTTCCTGNCTTCGCCCGGGAAAACACGGGCTTTTGAAGCACGGAACATCTCTCAAGCGGGCGGCGGAATCCATTGGCCGTAGGGAGCGAAGTACCAGAAGCAGCGGGGAAGAGCGCATCTCCCCGTACGGATTCTCGAATTCGGAATCAACTCAATCAAAATGNAGCTGAAAAAACACGTGATTGAACGGACTCGAAAGGCCTGGGGAGAACTAATTCTTAACNCAGTGCTGGGAGAGGTGTCAACGACTCTGAGGCCGACAGGGGCAGGAAAATCAATCTATCACAATAATGTGTATTCGAAGTTCGGCGCAGTCCAGCGCACCCGAACAACTTTTTGCTCCGCCTACGAGGACGTATTTTTTTTGGCNCCNCACCACTTCCCNAACTGGAGTCCGCACCCGCCGGGACCGCGAACCCTAGTCTTCAGGCGGCTGGATTGTCGCCGCGCGCTCGCGCCCTTCATGGACCCAGAGTTCCAGCAACAAAATGATACCCCCGACCACGATGCAAAAATCTGCAGGGTTGAAAACAGGGGCGTATTCACCCAGCTCGGCGGGGAAGGGCATGCGGAAGAGATCCAGCGAAGCCCCCAGCCGGAAGCGGTCTACCAGGTTGGAGGCAGCCCCTCCGACAAAAAGGCCCAGGGCCGCGGAGCTGAGCCACTCCCCTGGGGCCAAGCTGCGAAAGATCAACCACGCCAGAGCCAGGGCCAGCAAGAAGACCAGGCTGAAGAGAACCATACGAAGAGGCTCCGGCCAGCCAANCGTCCAACCAAACAAGGCGCTGGAGTTCTCCGCGTAGCTGAGGAGGACAAGAGCGTGCCCCTCGCNTTCCCCCGCGAAAGAGGAGGCGCGCTCCTCCACCCACAGCTTGACGGACTGGTCGAGAAGGCAGGCTGAAAGAAAGGCGAACACCAACGCAAAGCCTTTGCCTCCGACCTCCTCCTCTTGGGGTTCAGACATCAGAGCAACTCGTCGGCCTCAAGCTGGTCGTCGCCCCACACACCTGGAGCCAACTCCTGAGCGCGCTCGAGGTAAAGGGTGGCGTCCGCCGAACGGCCCTCCAAAACAAAGGCCGATCCGCGAAGGCCCAATAGGTGAACACCCACGCGGGGTTCTCGCAGACCCTGGGCTTCAAAAAGAGCGGCGGACTGATCCAAAAGTGAATTCACTCGGCTCACATCACCCTGCTGGACGTAATACCGCGCCAGAACCAGATACGCCCAGGGGTTGGTGGCGTCCACCTGGATGGCGCGCTCATAGGAGGCTCGAGCGGCCGGATAGGCCGCCCGGTCATCGGATTCCAGGCCCTGGACAACCAAACGCATGGACGCTTTTCGAGCCGGGTCACCCTGATCCAGGAAATCCGAGGCCTTATAGGGTTTCACGGGGGCAGGCGGAGGCGCCGGTGTCTGGCATCCGGCCTGCAGGAAAACCAACCCCAAAGCCAATAGGATCCAAAAAAGTACGTATCGCCACGAGGAAAGTCCTCGAACGGACCTCGGGTTTCGCGTCTGAGCACCGCCGTCCATCCTGAAGGCTCCCCCCCNCGCGGCTAACCGCCAAATAGACGTCCCAGAGTACGGCGAAAGAACCCGGGTTGCTCGTCGGAGCTTTGAGACTCAGGACAGGTCCGCACTGGCGCTGTGCCACGGATGAAGATTTCGTCTTGCTTACGAGGACAGCCGGCCAGCGCACGCGCCCCGCTCAACGGATCCACCGNGACCACTTCCACCGANCTCGGTCTGGGGAAAAGTCCACGCACCTGTTTACCGAGAACTTGCATCATGAAGTCCGTCCAGATGGGGAGAGCGCCTGCGCTGCTTGGCAAGCCCACGGGGGCAGGCTCATCGAACCCCACCCACACCACAGCGACCAACTCCGGAGTGAAGCCCACAAACCACAAATCGTGCTCTTCGTCGGTGGTGCCCGTCTTGCCCGCAATCGGTCCCCGCATGCCCGCCCGGCGGACGCGAGCGGCCGTGCCTCTGTCGACCACACCCTCAAGCAANGAAACCGCCAGGTAGGCGGCGGCAGGGTCAAGCACACGCTCGGAGCCTTCGAGAGGCCGTATCTCTCGGACCACACCGTCGGCCTCCACCAGGTCGACGAATGTNCGGGGTGTGGGCTTTCGGCCTCCATTGGCCAGCGTCGAATACGCGACNGCCACTTCCAGCGGAGCGACCTCGGCGGTGCCCAGCGCCAAGCTCGGCACTTCGGGAAGCGGGCTCGTGAGGCCCAGCTTTTGCGCGGTCTGCGCCACACGCGGGATCCCCACATGCTGAGCCAATCGGGCGGCCGGAACATTCAAAGAGCGCTCGAGTGCCTCGCGAACCCCGACCGTGCCTCGAAACTCGTGATCATAATTCTGCGGCGCCCAGGGCTCCTCGCTCTCGGGCGTCGGNATTTCTAGAGGCGTGTCCTCCAAGGTGTCGGCCAGGGTCAGCAAGGGACCGTGGGCCGGGTCTAGAGCCGCCACATAGACGAAGGGCTTGAAGATGCTGCCCACCGGACGCCGCGCCTGGATGCACCGGNTCCACTGACTCCCGCCGTAATTCCGCCCACCCACCAAGGCGAGAATTTCGCCGGTCTGGGGTCGCATCGCGATCAAGCAGCCCTGCAGGCCCGAAATCTCTCGACCGGCAGCCGAGGAGCGCGACTCAATCCGGTCNAGGCCGGCTCGCAGCGCTTTCACGGCGGCCCGCTGGACCCGCGGCTCCAAGGTCGAATAGATCCTGAGGCCATCGGTTGAAAGCACCGCCTCGTCATAGACCGAAGGCAATTGATGGCTCAGGGCGTCAAGGAAATAGCGAACGTCGCCCGAATCGGCGCTCACTGAAGAAACCCGGAGCGGGTCCTCGCGAGCCGCCTGGTACACCTCCCAACCGATGCGCTCCTGCTCGAACATGAGCTCCAACACCATATTGCGACGCGCCACGGCCTTCTCGGGCCGTTTGAAGGGAGAAATCCCATTCGGGCTCTGGATGATGGCCGCCAAGAGAGCTGATTCCGAGGCCGTCAGCGAGGGAGCCGACTTGCCGAAATAAAGCCGCGCCGCCTCACCGACGCCATGGACCTGGATCGGNCCGCGCTGACCCAGNTAGATTTCATTCAAATAGGCTTCCAGGATTTCGGGCTTCGAGTAACGCGCCTCGATGATGAGAGCCATGACGGCCTCGCGAAGCTTGCGCTCAAACGTCCGTTCCGGAGTCAAAAAGAAGTTCTTCACGAGTTGTTGCGTGAGAGTGCTGGCCCCTTGTCGGATCTGGCCCGCTCGCAAGTTCGCCAACAACGCCCCGACAACACGACGCAAATCGATACCGTGGTGCTCTTCGAAGCGCTTGTCTTCCACCGCATAGACGGCCGCCACGAGGTGAGGGGGAAGCTCCTCCAAGGTCACCAGGTCGCGCTGCTCTCGGTCCTGTCCCAGGAACGCACTCACCGGTTCGGGCTCGAGCACCACCACATCGACGGGGTTGCCCGTTCGCGAATCCAGGATGTCCGAGATCTCGCCGCCGCTGAGCCGGAACTCGAGCTCTCTTGCGGGCTCGGGGCGAAGTGGGTGATCGAAAGCCCGGAGATGGATTCTCAACCGACCGGGCGCCCAGACGTATCGACCCGGGCGAAGGCGGCCCCCCTCTGGCTGCTCCCGATAACCGGACCGGATCAGCCAACCGGCCAGATCCACGCGCTGCCAATCCGTCCCGGGATAGACGACCTGAGGGGCCGAAAAGACCTTGGAGGGGACATCAAAGCGTCGGCCCTCAAAGCGTGACACCACAAGCCGGTCTTGCTCCAGAATCCAGCGCGCACCCCATAAGCCCGCAAAAAAGCCCAGAAAGAGGCTCGCGAAAGCCAGAAAGCGGAAAACGCCTCGCCGCTTACGTCGNGGCTCNTCTTCTGTACGCCGTTTCGGACGCTCCGGGGCTCCTTTTCTGCCACCCCTTTTTGCCTTGGACCGGCTGGCCACTCCTCACCCCCACCCTCACAACCCACTCAAGCCCTTTGACTCTTTCCNNGCCGAGATGGTTCGCCGCCGAACGTCACTTGCGGTGGTCTCTGAGAGAGCCACTCTTCTTTCACACGAGAAGATATCGCTGAAACTTGTAGAACCCACGCGAAACAGCGAGATTACCAGTCATGACAACCAAGAAAACAAGTACTNCCGGATCGGGCAAACTCTGGGGCGGCCGATTCGATGGTGCCACCGACCCCACGGTGGAGCGCTTCAGCGCCTCAGTGCATTTTGATCGGGCCCTGGCTCAATACGATATCCGGGGATCCATCGCACACGCGAGAATGCTCGCAGACACGGGCCTCATCCCCCAGTCTGACGCAGACGCCCTGGTGGACGGACTCCGTGCCATTGGAAACCAGATCGAAAGAGACGAGTTTGTTTTCGATCCGGCCCTTGAAGATATCCACATGAACATCGAAGCCCGGCTCCATGAGGAGATCGGGCCGGTGGCAGGCCGCCTTCACACCGGTCGATCGCGAAATGATCAGGTCGCCACCGACCTGGCCCTCTACCTCAAAGACGCCTGCCGGGCCGCCCAGCTTGGACTCCTTGAGCTGCAACAGATCCTGGTCGAACGCGCCGCGGAACACATCGACACCATTCTGCCTGGCTACACCCACTTGCAAAGAGCCCAACCTGTNCGGTTGGCCCATCACTGGCTTGCNTTCGTCGAGGTCCTCGGACGCGACCGACACCGCTTTTCCGATGCGCGGGCCCGGTTGAGCCACTGTCCTCTTGGGGCCGGGGCCATTGCGGGATCCACGCTGCCTTTGGATCGAGAACACACTGCCAAGGCCCTGGGTTTCTCCGCCCCCACCGCCAACAGCATGGACACGGTCTCCTCGCGCGACATCGCTCTGGAAGTCATGGCCGACACCGCCATCTGCATGATCAACCTCTCGCGCATGGCCGAAGAGTGGGTGATCTGGTCCAGCAGCGAGTTCGGCTTCATGGAACTGGCCGATGCCTACTCGACGGGCTCGAGCCTGATGCCCCAGAAGAAGAACCCGGATGTGCCGGAACTCGTGCGGGGCAAGTCGGGCCGGGCGGTCGGGAATCTCGTCTCCTTGCTGACCACCATGAAGGGACTTCCGCTCTCCTACAACCGCGATATGCAGGAGGATAAGGAACCCCTCTTTGACTCGGTCTCGACCCTGCGAGACTCCATTGAAGTCATGAGCGGGGCGCTGGCCACAGCTCGAATCAATCACGAAACCATGTCCGAAGCCGCCCAGGACCCGATGCTCCTGGCCACCGATCTCGCGGAAACCCTGGTTCGAGAAGGCGTCCCCTTCCGTGAGGCCCATGAAGTGGTGGGCCGGATCGTGGCGCACTGCGTCGGCACCGGGAGCGACCTGCGAAGCCTCTCCGAAAGCGAACTCCAGGGCTTCCACTCNGCGTTCCCAAGCGATGCGGGAACCCTGCTCGACCTCGAACGAAGTTTCTCGGAGCGAAAACTCGTGGGCGGCACCGCCAAGAACCGAGTGGAGAGCGCTTTGACCCAAGCCCGAGCCGAGCTCGAAGCGGCGCGGGCCGAGCTTGAGGCCGAGGCGGGACCATGATCCGAGGCCGGCTCGCCACCGCCGTATTCTCGCTGGCGTTGGTGGTTCAGACGAGCAGTTCCGGCTGTGGGCGCTACGGTCCACCGCTCCGGGGCCCCGCGCCGGAAACGGCGCCTCCCGTACAAGTCCAGGGNGAANACCCGGAAGCCGAACCGCAACCCAAGCCAACCCAACGAGACACCAAACCATGAGCGACCCTCACCGAACCATCCCCTTCACCAAGATGCACGGAGCNGGCAACGATTTCGTTGTGCTCGACGGTCTGCGTGAAGAGTTGCCCCAGGACCTGCGCGCGCTTTCTCAGCGCATGGCGGATCGCAACCTCGGCATCGGGTGCGACCAGATCCTGGTCGTGCGTGAGTCCGGGCTCGCAGACTTCCGCATGGAGATCTTCAACCCCGATGGCAGCCAGGTTGAGATGTGTGCCAACGGGATCCGGGCCTTCTACAAGTATCTGCGAGACGCCGGGCATACAGAAGCGGAAGAACTCGGCGTGGAAACCCTCTCCGGCGTGGTACGGCCCCGTTGGGCCGGAAACGATCGAGTGAGGGTCGATATGGCGCTGCCCATCCTGGCCCCGGCCAAGATTCCGACTCAACTCGGCGACGGTGACGGCCCCGTGTTGGATGTAGAGCTGGACGTCCCGGCGGCGCTCTCCCNCGATGGAAGTGGCACCGTGACCNTATCCTCGATCTCCATGGGAAACCCACACGCCATCATTGAAGTAGCCGATGTCGACCAGGCGCCCGTGGCTGAACTCGGAGCCCACGTAGAAAANCACGCGGCTTTCCCCAACCGGGTCAATGTGGAGTTCATTCACGTGGAGACACGCAACCGGATCCGGCAAAGAACCTGGGAAAGAGGAACCGGTGAGACACTGGCCTGCGGGAGCGGTGCGTGCGCGGTGGCGGTGAGCACCATGCTGCGCGGCGTGGTAGATCGTAGCGTCGTGGTCGAACTCCGCGGCGGTGNACTTGAAATCGAGTGGGCCGACAATGACGCCCATGTCTTCATGACCGGACCCGCCGCCGAGGTCTTCACGGGGGAATTTCCCGTGACGGACCCGCGGGACCAATAGCGAAGGACAGGCCATATGTTCGAGGGAATCCTCACCGCTCTGATNACACCGTTTCGGGACGGCCAAATTGACGAACCCGCCCTTCGCGATCTGGTGGAGCGCCANGTGGAAGCCGGCGCGAGCGGAGTCGTCCCCTGTGGGTCCACGGGGGAATCCGCGACCCTGTCCCACGAAGAGCATCGTCGTGTCATCGACATCGTGATTGAGGCCGCCNCAGGCCGGATCCAGGTCATGGCCGGCACGGGNTCCAACTCCACNCAAGAGGCCATNGANCTGACCGCGCACGCCCGCGATGCCGGGGCTGATGGCGCGCTTCTTCTCTCCCCCTATTACAACAAGCCCACCCAGGAAGGCATCCACCACCACTACGCCGAGGTCGCCAANCAAACGGGATTCCCCCTGGTGATCTACAACATTCCCGGACGAACCGCGTCGAATATCGCGCCGGAAACCNTCGCGCGCCTGGCGGAGTTGCCGGAAATCGTTGGCATCAAAGAAGCCTGTGGAGACCTCGACCAGATCGCTCATGTGGTGGCCCTGTGCCCCGACTCGTTCCGGGTCCTGTCGGGCGACGACGCCCTCACCCTGCCTCTGCTTTCGGTGGGAGGTCACGGGTGTATCTCGACCACCGGNAACCTGGTCCCCGNAAAAATGGTGGCACTCGATCAGGCCTGGCGGANCGGCGACACGGCGCTGGCCCTCACGCTCCATCAGGAAATGATGCCTCTCTTCGACATTCTCTTTTGTGAAACCAACCCGATTCCCATCAAAGCCGCCCTGGCGTTGATGGGCTGGGCGAGCGACGAGATCCGATTGCCNCTGACGCCGCTTACGNCCCCNAACCGAAACCGTCTNGAAGGGGTCCTCAAGGAAACAGGAGTCCTCTCATGAGCGGAAGAAAGGTGCTGGTGGTCGGCGCCTGCGGCCGCATGGGTGAGCAGGTCAGGAAATGGGTCGANGCACATCCGTCCCTCTCTCTCGGAGCGGCTCTGGAAGCGTCCNACCATCCGGCGATGGGGGAAACCATCGCTCCGGGTGTCACGCTGTGCTCTGACATCGACGACGTAATCGGCGACGCCGATGTGGTGATCGACTTTACGGTACCCGACGCCACTGTGAAGAATCTCCAGTCGGCCGCCCGGGCCGGTGTCGCCTACGTGACCGGCACCACCGGACTCTCCGAGGAACAAAAAGCAGAGATCCACCGGCTCTCAAACGAAACGCCCATCATCCACGCCCCGAACTTCTCACTCTCGGTGAACGTCCTGGGCTGGCTGGCCCGTGAAGCCGCTCGCAAACTTGGATCCGAATTCGACGCCGAACTCTTCGAAATCCATCACAGTGCCAAAAGAGATGCACCCAGCGGNACGGCCCTCTTCCTGGCCGAAGCCGTGGCCGAGGGCCGCGATCAATCCCTCCACGACCACGTCATCCTTGAGCGGGCGGGCGAGACCGGNCCGCGTCCCGAAGCCGCCATCGGAATCCAGACCCTTCGAGGCGGCGACAACCCGGGCGAGCACACTCTTTACTTTGTCGGCACCGGCGAACGCGTGGAACTCACCCACCGCTCAGCGACCCGCGACCACTTCGCCAAAGGGGCCGTGCAATGCGCCGACTGGCTGATCGGGAANGCTCCAGGCCTTTATCCGATCGAAACCGTGTACGGGCTCGAATANCAAGAACTTCTCGCCTNGGCGGCCCGTGTCCGCTCAAGGGAAGCCATCTCCGTTNAGGCTAGAGAGCGCTGTCGCCCGTTTCGCCAGTCCGAATCCGAATGGATTCNCTCAAGGGAAGCACGAAGATCTTGCCNTCCCCGATACGGCCCGTGCCCGCCGCCGACGCAATGGCTTCAATGACCGCTTCGGCCTGCTCGTCGGCCACGACGATCTCGAGTTTGACCTTCGGCAGGAAGTCCACCTTGTACTCCGCCCCACGATAGAGCTCCGTGTGNCCTCGCTGNCGACCGAATCCCTTGACCTCACTGGCTGTCAGACCCTGGAGCCCGAGTTCGTGCAGGGAGGCCTTNACGTCGTCGAGCTTGAAAGGCTTGATGATCGCCTCGATCTTCTTCATTGGATGAATTCTCCTTGATGAAATCCCGCAGGGATTCAGAGCGCCCGAGCGCCGAGGGTATCGCCTTGAGGAGGGGGCCCGCTAGATGGAGGGTGCCATTTCCTGCACGCCGGCTGGGCACGCTGTGCCTCGCAAAACAGCAAGCCCAACGCCAGATTCAATCACAGCCTGCGACCCAATCGCGCGAAAGTCGGCTCAGGCATTTTTGGGCTCAAAAACAGTAAATCGGGGCTCTCGAAAAAACGGCACGGGATTCGCATTACCCAGGTCCGAGGCGTCCACCATCGGAAAAGCCGATGGAAGGCAAATCGCAACCAAGCCCTCCGACAGGACGCCTTGGTGAAACGGCCCCGATCACCAAAAAAGAACTGAAACCCAGAGACTGTAAACCCGGGGGGGAGGAGGGATCGGACTTCCTCTCCTGGGCGAACGACAAGAAAGAAAATCCATGAGTATGCCTTTGGAAAAACCTGAAACCCTGATGACACCTGAATTGGCCCCTTCGCTCCCCGAACACAAACGGAAGGCGGACTTTGAACGATTTCTCCAACAGGCCCAGAGTCTGGTTGAGGTCGACCCGGAAACGAATTTGCGAGCCTGGACGGACCTCGCGGAGGCCTGGCGGATCACCCAGGTCTTGGCCAAGTGCAACGGAAACCGGTCTGCTGCCGCGCGAGAGCTCGGAATCGGGCGCCGAACCCTCTACGCCAAGATGGAAAAACTCCAAATCGTCCCGTCTTGGAACTTCTAGGCACCGACCGGCCTCTTAACCCATGCCCTACCCACGAGGCGAGCGGAGCCACGGAGCCGGTTCCGCATCGCCCACACCACAAGGGGCGCGACGCTGCCAAACCGTCGCGCCCCTTCCTTTTTCTGGGGTGAGCCCTTCCCCCTGAATCCCCGAGGACCATCCGGCCCTGGATTTGGGTCTCCTGGGGCCCAGGCCGCGAAAGGCCCGCGAACCCCGGAAACCGGCCCAACCCACGCCATCCCCGTGGTGGGCCCATGAAAAAAGGGCGCCGCACTCTGTTGAGTGCGGCGCCCCGGGTGCTCTCCGAAAAGAACGACGGAAACGCGATCTAGAATTCGTACATCATCTGGACATAGATGGTGTTCGCGTCCACATCGGTTCCACTGTCCTTGTCATATCGGTACTCCACCTTACCGGTAAGACCGTCCGTGATGGTTTGCGCAACCGTCGCGGTGATGTCCCAGTACTCGGGGATCTGATCAAACTTCACATAGTCGAAACGAGCACCCACTGCAGTCTTCTCGAGAACCTGGAAGGTCGTGAAGACCGAGATCGCGTTCGCTTTGGCGGCCGGATCGCTATTGCCCGCAGCATCATCACCGAAGTGATAATCGTAGTTGGCACCGATCATCAGCCTGTCGATCGGGTTGACCGTCGCGATCAAGTCGAAGATGCCCTGACTGTCGCAAGGCGAGAGGGCAACGTTGCAGAGCGCGGCGTCCGCCTGGGCGCTGCCCGTGACCTTGCCCCAGTTGAGACCTGCGCTGAGATAGAACTTCTCAGCGGAAAAGGCCAAGAGAGACGTGAGCGCCTTGGACGAAACGTCGT
>NZGT01000113.1 GCA_002691025.1 Spirochaeta sp.
AATGATTCAGACACATGCGAGTATTTTACGCAAGCAGGTCGATCAGACAGCCTCTCTTTTTGGAGAACAAGAAGACGAGGAAGATGGATCAGCCAGTGATCGACCACAGGCAAAACCACGGAAAGTTCAGGTCATGGAGCCCACAAACGATGACCGCTGGCGAGTTCGAGTCGGGCCGCTTCCGGCTCGGGTTGAGGCCGACCAGGTGGCCTTGCGTCTGAAGTCCGAAGAAAAGCTGTCCACCTGGGTGATCCGTCATACGGGTTCATGAATAGACTCGATGGGCATGCAGGCACCCGTTCTGGCTCGCGAAGAAGGCTTGGGGGAATACTTTGCGCTGGATCGTGACAGGGAGTCAGGGACAACTCGGACGGTGCATGGGCACCGAACTGGCCGGTCGGCCCGATGAGGAGCTGGTGGGGTATTTTTCGCATCAGGAATTGGATCTTTCACGGAGGGAATCCGTTTTCTCCGCCTTGGAGGCGGCCTCGTCCGATATCCTTGTGAACTGTGCGGCATTTACGAACGTCGATCAGTGTGAAACGAATGAGGCCGAGGCACGCGTGGTGAATGCCGATGGCCCGGCGTGGCTCGCAGAATGGTGTGGAGAAAAGGGAATTCGATTGATTCATATCTCCACCGACTACGTTTTTTCGGGCAAGGCCGATCGCCCCTATAGAGAGTCGGACCCTGTGGCTCCTCAAACCGCCTATGGGCGGACCAAGAGGGAAGGGGAGGAGAGAGTCATGACCGGGAGTCCGGATTCGCTGGTGGTGCGAACCAGTTGGGTTTTCGGTCCTGGGCAGAACTTTGTCGAAGCCATCTTGAGACAAGCTGAACTCCGGAAGAGGGGGGAGGCGTCGGGGCCGCTTCGTGTGGTCTCCGATCAAAGGGGTTCGCCCACCTATGCGGCTGACCTGGCAGAAGGGCTCATCGAACTTGCGCAGGGCCCTGCTTCGAAGAGTCCTGATTCCCGGACGGGGGCGGGGCAAGGACTGCCGGCCGGCCTTTTGCACCTTTCCAATTCGGGTGAAACGAGTTGGTTTGGTTTTGCACGAGAGATCCTGGATCGTGCGGGTCACGCGGAGATCGAAGTGGTTCCTGTCTCCTCGGACGAATTCAAACGTCCAGCTCCTCGCCCCGCTTGGTCTGTACTGGATTGTGAGCGGGCAGCGAGTGAGGGTGTGCGTTTGCGGGAATGGCCCGAGGCCCTGGGCGCGTATCTTTCATCTCGATCGGTTGGGGAAAGTGAAGGGGTGCGCCAGTGAAAGGCCTGGTCACGGAACGCATTCGTAATTTCTGCATTGTTGCCCACATCGACCATGGGAAGAGCACCATTGCGGATCGGCTCATGGAAAGTACCGGGGCGGTTTCCGAAAGAGAGAAGCAGGATCAGTTTCTCGACAATATGGAGATCGAGCGGGAAAGGGGCATCACCATCAAGGCCCAGACGGTTCGTCTCGACTACCAGGCTTCGGATGGAGAGATTTATGTGCTCAACCTGATCGACACGCCCGGCCATGTGGACTTCGCGTACGAGGTTTCCCGGGCATTGGCGGCCTGTGAAGGCGCGGTCCTGGTGGTGGATGCCGCTCAGGGTATCGAAGCCCAGACCCTGGCCAACGCGTATCTGGCGGTGGACGCGGACCTTGAGCTGGTTCCCGTTGTGAACAAGATCGACCTTCCCGCGGCCGATCCGGACGGAGTCGCGCAGCAGATCGAGGATGTCATCGGCCTCGATGCGGCCGACGTTCTCCCGATCTCAGCCAAGAGTGGCTCCGGCGTGGAAGCCCTGCTTGAGATGATCGTGGATCGGATCCCACCTCCGGGAGGGGATAAGTCCGCTCCGACGCGGGCCCTGGTCTTCGACAGTTGGTTTGACCCTTACGTGGGTGTGATCCTGTTGGTGCGTGTGGTCGATGGCGAGCTCAAGGTCAAGGATCGCGTCAAGTTGATGATGTCAGGCGGCGAGCACGATATTACGTCGCTCAAGGTCGCCGACCCGGCGCCGCGCGCAGTGAAGTCGCTCTCGGTGGGCGAGGTGGGAATGGTGGTCGCGGGGATCAAGAAGCTTGAGGATGTCAGCATTGGCGACACCCTGACTTTGCGATCGAATCCGGCCGAGGAGGCGCTTCCGGGTTTTCAGCATGTGAAGTCCATGGTTTTCGCGGGGCTGTATCCCGTGGATTCGGAGAACTACGAAGAGCTCAAGGCCGCTCTGGAAAAACTCCGTCTCAATGATTCTTCCTTTGGGTACGAACCCGAAACCAGTGCGGCTCTGGGGTTCGGCTTTCGTTGTGGTTTCCTGGGGTTCCTTCATGCGGAAATCATCCAGGAAAGATTGGAACGGGAATACGGTCTGGATTTGATCGCTACGGCCCCCACGGTCCGGTACCTCGTGGTTCCGAAGAAGGGGGAACCCTTTGAGATCGAGAGTCCGGCCGCTTTGCCCGAGGTGAGTGAGATCGACCGGATCGAGGAGCCCATCATCAACGCGACCATCCATGTCCCCTCGGATTATCTTGGTGCAGTGATCGGCCTTTGTCAGGACCGGCGAGGAACCCAGAAGGATATGCAGGTCCATGGGGATCGGGTGCAGGTCCGTTATCTGCTTCCGCTGGGTGAAATCGTCACGGATTTCTATGATCGCTTGAAGAGCGTCACTCGGGGGTATGGATCCTTCGATTATGAATTCGAGGGTTTTGCACCCGGAGAGTTGGTGAAGCTGGATGTTCTGGTCAACGGGGATCCGGTAGACGCCTTGAGTCTCATCGTCCATCGGGATGCGGCGCAGACCCAGGGAGCTCAGCTGGCCCGAAAGCTCAAGGAATATATTCCCCGCCAGCAGTTTCCGGTGGCCATCCAGGCTGCCGTCGGGACTCGGGTGATTGCGCGGACTACGGTACGAGCAGTTCGCAAGAACGTGATTGCCAAGTGCTACGGTGGGGACATCTCCCGAAAACGGAAACTGCTTGAAAAGCAGAAGGCCGGGAAGAAACGAATGAAGATGGTGGGTTCGGTGGAAATCCCACAGGAGGCCTTCCTGGCGGCGCTTAGGTTGGGTGACGATGAGTAGATCGGATCAGGGACCGACTGGAAACGATCCCGTGGAGGAAGGGGCCCCTCCGAATGGGGGGCGACTGAGAGCGATCTGGGATCAGGTCAGCACGATTGTGGTGGCCATTGTGATCGCCTTGATGATTCGCGCCTTTGTGATCGAGCCTTTTCGGATCCCCTCGGAATCCATGTTGCCGACACTCTTGATCGGCGACCATCTTTTCGTCAACAAGTTCATCTACGGGCCTCGCATTCCCTTTACCGATATCCGACTCCCGGGGTTTCGGATGCCAGAGCGGGGCGATGTGGTGGTCTTTGAAGTGGCTCGGAACGACGGAAGTCTCCCGGGGGTGCGTGAGCAGATCGCTCCGGCTGATCTTCATCCTGAATTCCCTCGAGACGATTTCGTCAAGAGGGTGGTGGGGCTTCCGGGAGACCGTATCCAGATTCGAGACGGCCGTGTGACGGTGAACGGAGTTCCAGCCGAGCAGATCTCGACGGGGGAAACCTTCAAGAATGAGTCGGGTGCCTCCCTCGTGCTGCGAGAGGAAGTCCTGGGTCAGTGCGTGCATCCGATCCTGGAGGATCCGATCTCGCCGAGTCCCTGGTCTCGTCGGGGTGAATTCGTGGTGCCCGAGGGCCGCTATTTCATGATGGGTGACAATCGGGACAATTCCAACGATAGCCGGAATTGGGGTACGGTCCGTTTTGAAGACATGAAGGGGCCTGCGTTCATCCTCTACTGGTCCTGGAATGTGAACGGCAATGCCCTGCAGTTCTTCAATCCGGTAAACTGGTTTACGGCGGACAAACGCTGGGATCGCTTCATGGATCTTGTGCGTTGCGAGACGCCCGAGGAGTTGGCAGCGCGCTCCTGGCCAGCCGGTGGGGGTCCCGACCGGCTGGATTGATCGTGTGGGCATTTTCGATGGCCGAGGAAGGGTCATCGGGCGCCCGTGGGCTGTTCTGCCCGTGGCGAGTGCGGGTTCCGACCCTGGACTTCGCCCGAGCCGGAGTAAGACTCAAGGAACCACGAGGGCCGTCGGAAGGGGTGAGTAGACCCCAGGATCCAAATCAAGGGAACGAGAGAGTCGACGACGGCGACTTACCGTCCAGAGAAACCCGTTTTCACCGCACGAAAGAAATTTGCCTTTCATGACTCAAATGCCATCGAGTGAGCGCCCGACCCATGCCTTTCGAAGGTGGCTGGGGAAGCGGGTTTTGAAGGCGACGGGCTGGACCTTCGACGGGACGTCCCCGGTGGCTCGGAGCTATGTGCTGATTGCGGCCCCGCACAGCACGAATTGGGACTTGTTCTTCATGCTGCTCCTGGCCTGGTCGGCTGGAATTGAACTCTCCTGGATGGGCAAGCACACGCTTTTCCGAGGTCCGCTCGGTCCGCTTTCGCGAAGGCTCGGGGGTCTCCCGGTGCGGCGAAACGGCCGGGAGAATGTAGTTTCGCAGATGGTCAAAGAGTTTTCTGAGTCCTCGGATCTCGTCCTCACCATTGCCCCGGAAGGAACCCGTTCGTACGCGCCGTATTGGAAATCGGGGTTCTACCAGATCGCTCTGGCGGCCAAGGTTCCCGTGGTTCTGGGGTATCTGGACTATCGAGCTCGCCAGGGCGGCTTCGGCCCTGAACTCGTCCCCACTGGAGTTCCAGAAGAGGATATGAAGGTGATCCGGCAGTTCTATGCCGACAAGGTCGCTCGCTTTCCCGAGTGCAGCGGAGAGATTCGACTCAAAGAAGAGAAGGCTTCGGACTAGGGATTCCTCCCGGAATCGCTGGACGGGGAAGGGGGGCTGAGCCTCGTGGCGGATCCGGGCCCGAACCGGGCTCGGCGGTCCAGAATCCGCCCTCGGCTGATTGACGCCTCCCTGGATGGCCTCTAGAATCCGCCTCATTGAACTGCCCCTTTAATCCCGTCCTGCGAGACGGAAAAGGTGCCGAATTGGCGAATCAAACTCCCCGTGTACGCGTGCCTGCCGACTCCGGTCGAGGCCCGAATCATCCTTCCGCCCCCATGGACTCGGAACCCTCCGAGACGCACTCACGCGTTGTGCTGGACGACGAGAAAATCCGTCGTGCGCTGATGCGGATTGCTCACGAGATCCTTGAGTCCACGTCTGAGGTGGAGTCTCTTTATCTGGTTGCCATTCCCAACGGTGGAGTGCCTTTGGGTCGCCGTCTGGTCGAAAACATCGAGTCCTTGTCCGGTATCCGACCGGGCATGGGTATCCTCGATACCACCCTCTATCGAGATGATCTCACCCGGCGTGGGATGCGTCCGAGGTTGCGCAAGACGGAAATGCCTTCCTCCGTGGATGACCGACTGGTGATCCTGGTTGAAGACGTCGTCAATACGGGCCGAACGATTCGCGCCGCCATGGATGCCTTGATGGATTTTGGTCGACCGCGGACCGTGCGGGTCGTGGCGCTTGTGGACCGGGGTCGTCGGGAACTCCCGATCAAGATCGATTACGCGGGCAAGAATATTCCGACCCAGTCGGGAGAGACGGTGATCTTGCGGATCGGGGAAGAGGAATCAGAGGTCGAGGCCCGTGATGAATCCCTTGAAGTGGTCGTTCGGACTCAGCGTGGTGCTCATGACGCCGACGCGGTGAAGGAGGCACAGTCATGATCGGGCAGGACTTGCTGGGCATTGAAGATCTTGAGCGTGAGCAGATCGAGTTGATCCTTGAGACCGCCGAGGGCATGCAGGAAATCGCCTCTCGGGACGTAAAGAAGGTACCGACCTTGCGTGGTCGGACCGTGGTCAACCTCTTTTTTGAGCCCTCCACCCGGACTCAGACGAGTTTTGAGATTGCAGGGAAGCGTCTGGCGGCCGATGTCGTGAACTTCTCGGCTTCTTCCTCGAGTTTGAGTAAATCCGAGAGCCTTCTGGACACGGCCAAGACCCTGGATGCCATGGACCCCGATGTGGTGATTGTTCGGCATCGAGTGGCGGGCGTGCCGAGAAAGATTGCGGATGTTCTCGACGCTCCGGTCATCAATGCGGGTGATGGCGCTCATGAACACCCCTCGCAGGCTTTGCTGGACATGCTCACCGTCTACCAGCAGAAAGGTCGAATCGAAGGTCTGAGTGTCGCCATCGTGGGGGACATTGCTCATTCTCGAGTGGCCCGTTCCAACATCTATGGCTTTACGAAGCTGGGTGCGGAAGTCCGGGTTGCGGGGCCGCCGACCTTGTTGCCTCCCGGCGTGGATGAGCTTGGAGTCAAGTCGTACACGTCTCTTCGGGAAGCCCTCGATGGGGTCGATGTGGTGATGGCCTTGCGCATCCAGACCGAGAGATTGACCGGCGCTTTGATTCCCAGCGTGCGCGAGTATTCGGCGACCTTCGGGTTGGACCGGGCGAAGCTCCGCTTTGCCCGGCCGGATGCCATCGTGATGCACCCGGGCCCGGTGAACCGAGGGGTAGAGCTATCCCACGAACTGACGGATGACCGGCCTAGCGTGATTCTTGACCAGGTTCGCAACGGCGTGGCCTTGCGTATGGCACTCCTCTATCTCATTGCCGGAAGAAGTGCCTCCCGGGGCAAGGAGCAAGCCAGTGGATAGAGTGCTGATACGCGGCGGGCGAATCCTGGATCCGTCACAAGGCCGGGATGAAGAAGCGGATCTCCTGATCGAAGACGGGAAGGTGGCGGCCGTAGGAGCGGGACTGTCTGCAGCCGACGCCGAAGTCATCGATGCATCCGGTAAATGGGTTGCACCCGCTTTCGTTGATCTGCACGCGCACTTCCGAGCGCCCGGGCAGGAGTACAAGGAAGATCTCGCTTCGGGAGGGCGCTCCGCCGTGGCCGGCGGTTTTTCAGCGGTCTGTTGCATGGCCAATACGGATCCGGTGAACGATGACCCGTCCGTGACGCAGTACATTCTGGATCGGGCCGAGAAGGAGTCACCCGCTCGGGTGTTCCCGGTGGCGGCGGCGACGCGGGGACTTCAGGGCGAAGTCATGACAGAGATGGCGGCCCTCAAGGAGGCCGGCGCGGTAGCCTTCAGCGACGACGGGGCTGCGATCATGGACTCTTCCGTCATGCGGCGCGTCCTGGAGTATTCCAAGCTGGTGGATGCGCCTGTGGTGGTGCACGCCGAAGATCGCAGTCTGCGAGCGGATGGCGTGATGAATGAGGGAGTCATGTCGACGCGACTCGGCCTGCCGGGCAATCCCGTGGAAGCGGAAGAGCTGCATGTGGCGCGCGATGTGCGCCTTGCTCGCCTGACAGGGGCTCGACTTCACGTGGGTCACGTCTCGGCCGGGGGCTCGGTGGACCTGATCCGGGAGGCCAAGGAGGAGGGGTTGTCGGTGACCGCCGAAGTGACGCCGCATCACCTTTCGCTCACCGATGAGGCTACGAGTGGCTATGACACGAATACCAAGATGTCGCCGCCGTTGCGCACCCGGAAAGATGTAGAGACACTCCGCAAGGCACTCGTCGAGGGCGTGATTGACTGCATTGCCACGGATCACGCTCCCCATGCCGAGTACGAGAAGGCCGTGGAGTTTGCGGCCGCACCCAATGGAATCCTGGGGCTGGAGACGGCCTTTTCCATCGTCAGCGATCTGGTGCGAACGGGCGAGATGACTCCGCTTCAGTTGATGGAACGAATGTCCACGGCCCCGGCGCGGATTTTTGGCCTGGATGCAGGAAGCTTGAAGGAAGGGAAATCGGCCGATGTGGTGATCCTGGATCCGGAGGCCACCTGGACCTACGAGCCCGCGGAAGGGTTCTCCAAGAGTCGCAATTCTCCCTGGTCGGGGCAGAACCTGACCGGGGTGGTGGAGGCGACATTTGTCAAAGGCAGGCTTGTGTATCAAGCCGGGCGAGGAGTCGTGATTCAGTGAGTGCGAAGAATGCAGGTGTGGTGTCTCTGCCCGGAAGCGTGCCCAAGGGGGTTTCCCAGGCTTCGCTGGCTTTGGCGGATGGAACGGTCTACACGGGATATTCCTTTGGTGCGCAGGCCGTGAGTGAAGGCGAAGTCATCTTCAACACGAGCATGATGGGGTATCAGGAGATCGTGACCGATCCCTCCTACGCCGGACAGATCGTCACCATGACATATACCCAGATCGGCAATGTGGGTGTCAACGGAGCGGACGCCGAGTCGGCGGGTCCCATGCTCTCCGGGTTCGTGGTGAAGGAGTGGTTGGACGAGCCCAGCAGTTGGCGCGCCGACAGTCCTTTGGGAGGTTACCTTCGTGAAGCGGGGATTCCCGGACTGGCCGGAATCGATACCCGCTCTCTGGTCCGACGGATCCGGGATTCCGGCGCCCAAGTGGGTGTGATCAGCACGGATCCCGACTTCCAGGATCCGGCTGAGTTGGTGGCCCGGGCCAAAGTGGCACCCGGTCTGGACGGAACCGATTGGGTGGCCCGGGTGACCTGTGCTGAGCCCTACGACTGGAATGAGAGGATCTGGCCGGGGGTAGATGGTCAAGTACCTGTCGTCGGAGGTCCGACGGAGCGACGCAAGCTCGTCGCCTACGACTTCGGTATCAAGCGCAATATCCTGCGTCTCCTGGTGGAGCAGGGTTTTGATGTCACGGTGGTTCCGGCGACGACCTCCGCCGAAGAGGCGCTTTCTTACGAACCCGATGCGATCTTCCTCTCCAACGGTCCGGGTGACCCCGCTGCCGTGGCCGGGGTGCAGGAGAATGTCCGGACGCTGTCGACCCAGAAGCCTCTTTTCGGGATCTGCCTGGGACATCAGATCCTGGGGCTGGCCTTGGGCGGGGAGACGCGAAAACTCAAGTTCGGTCACCACGGCGGCAATCAACCGGGTCAGGATCTAGCGACCGGCAGGGTGGCCATCTGTGCTGAAAATCACGGGTATGCGGTGGATGCGGATTCCCTGGAGCGAGCCGGGGAGCCGGTGGACGTCACGCACGTCAACTTGAACGACGGGACGGTGGAGGGGTTGGCCCATCGAGAGCGGCCGATCTTCTCTGTGCAGTATCACCCCGAGGCCTCACCGGGCCCGCACGATGCTGCGTATCTATTCGGCCGGTTTCGGGAAATGGTCGATCGCCATGTGGCGGGTGAACAGATTACGGGTGCGGCAATCAGTCGCGCCCCTTCGAATTGAATTGAGCGGAGGATAAGGTGCCCCGGAGAGACGACATCAAAACCATCATGGTGATCGGTTCTGGTCCCATTGTGATCGGACAGGCCTGTGAGTTCGATTACTCGGGTACCCAGGCCTGCAAAGCCCTGCGCGAAGAGGGGTATCGGGTTGTCTTGCTGAATAGCAACCCGGCGACAATCATGACTGATCCCGGTACGGCGGATCGGACCTACGTGGAGTGCATGACGGTCGAGGCCTGCGAGAAGATCTTCGAGATCGAGAAGCCCGATGCTCTTCTTCCTACCATCGGGGGACAGACGGCATTGAACCTCAGTATCCGGCTGGCCGAGCAGGGCGTGCTGGAGCGCTATGGGGTCCAGTTGATTGGGGCCAACGTCGAGGCGATCCACAAGGCGGAGGACCGTCAGCAGTTTCGCAAGGCCATGGAAAGGATCGGGCTGAAGGTGCCGCTTTCGGGGCTGGCCCATTCACTCGAGGAGGCTCGGGAGATCCTGAAGGAAACGGGAATCCCTTCGATCATCCGGCCTAGCTTTACCATGGGAGGCACGGGAGGCAGTGTCGCTTTCGAGGACAGCGAGTTCGATGATCTTGTCGAGTGGGCTCTGGATCAATCCCCCACGTCTGAATGCCTGATCGAGCAGAGTGCTCTGGGTTGGAAGGAATATGAGCTCGAAGTCATGCGCGATCGCGCCGACAACGTGGTGGTGATCTGTTCGATCGAGAATTTTGATGCCATGGGGGTCCATACGGGGGATTCCATTACGGTGGCGCCGGCCCAGACACTCACGGACCGTGAGTACCAGGTGATGCGAGATGCGGCCGTGGCGATCATGCGCGAAATCGGTGTGGACACCGGCGGGTCCAATGTCCAATTTGCCGTGAATCCGGAAAATGGCGCTCTCATCGTGATTGAGATGAATCCCCGGGTTTCGCGCTCTTCGGCTCTGGCCTCCAAGGCGACGGGCTTTCCCATTGCGAAGATCGCGGCCAAACTGGCGGTGGGCTACACGCTCGATGAGGTCCGCAACGATATCACGCGGGAGACCCCAGCCAGTTTCGAGCCCACGCTTGATTATGTCGTCACCAAGATTCCGCGGTTCACCTTCGAGAAGTTTCCCAACGCGGAAGACATCCTGACGACACAGATGAAGAGTGTGGGTGAGGTGATGGCCATTGGCCGAACCCTCAAGGAAAGCCTGCAAAAGGCGATCCGTTCCATGGAGATCGACCACGACGGCTTCAACCCGCCTGAGGTCCCGGAAGGAGAAGAGGGCATGGACGCGCTCTTCTCATCCATCGATGTGCCTCGTCCTGGCCGGCCGTGGGCGTTGGCGGAAGCGCTTCGGCGAGGGGTGAGCGTGGAGGAGTTGAACGAACGCTGCTGGATCGATCCCTGGTTCCTGCGGCGGATTGAAGAAATCGTGGATGCGGAGAAGGCTCTGGCCAGAGCGGATGAGCCGGAGCGAGAAGCCTGGCTTCGCCCCGCGAAGGTCATGGGGTTCTCGGATTCACGGCTGGCCGAATTGTGGGGCTTGGATCAAGACGAAGTCAGGGCCTTGCGGAAGAAGGCGGGTGTGGTTCCTGTCTACAAGCGTGTGGATACCTGTGCGGCCGAATTCGAGGCCCATACCCCGTATCTCTATTCCACGTATGAAGAAGAGTGCGAGTCGAAGCCAACGCAGAACAAGAAGATCATGATTCTCGGCGGAGGCCCAAACCGGATCGGCCAGGGGATCGAGTTCGATTACTGTTGTGTGCACGCGGTGTTTGCCCTGCGCGATGCCGGGTATGAAACGATCATGGTCAACTGCAATCCAGAAACCGTTTCCACCGATTACGATACCAGTGACCGACTCTATTTCGAGCCTCTGACACTGGAAGATGTTCTCTCGATCATCGATGTCGAGAAGCCCGACGGTGTCATTGTCCAGTACGGGGGGCAGACTCCGTTGAAGCTCGCCGTTCCCCTGGAGAAGGCGGGGGCTCCGATTCTCGGCACCAGTCCGGATGCCATTGATCGAGCCGAAGATCGCGAGCGTTTTGATGATCTGCTTGAACTGCTGGATCTCAAACGGCCGGCCGGTGCGGTGGCTCGAAGTGAATCCGAGGCGGAAGAAGTGGCGGCCAGTATCGGGTATCCCGTCCTTGTTCGTCCTTCGTATGTGCTGGGTGGAAGGGCCATGCAGATTGTTCAGGACGTGGACTCTCTCCGCGACTATATGCGTTTTGCTGTTCGGGCTTCTCCGGAACATCCGGTCTTGATCGATCGCTTCCTCAATGATGCGATTGAAGTCGACGTGGACGCCATCTCGGACGGTCAGGATGTCGTGGTGGCGGGGATCATGGAGCATATCGAGGAGGCCGGAGTCCACTCCGGTGACAGTGCTTGTTCGTTGCCTCCCTATTCGCTTTCCCAGACGGTGGTCGACGAGATCATCCAATCGACCCGGAAGCTGGCTCTTGAACTCGGCGTCAAGGGGCTGATGAACGTCCAGTATGCGGTGAAAGATGAGTCGATCTATGTGATTGAAGTCAATCCGCGCGCCTCTCGCACAGTTCCCTTCGTGTCCAAGGCCATCGGAGTCCAGTTGGCCAAGCTGGGGGCTCTGGTCATGGCCGGTCAGAGTCTCGTGGAACTCGGTTTCACCGAGGAGCTGACGCCCTCGCATTTCTCGGTGAA
This sequence comes from Spirochaeta sp., assembly GCA_002691025.1. Taxonomy (GTDB): domain Bacteria; phylum Myxococcota_A; class UBA9160; order UBA9160; family UBA4427; genus MED660. The sequence goes on from NZGT01000113.1 coordinate 11,850, forward strand.
AGAGGCGGTTCTGCCTTTCTTGAAATTCCCGGGTGTGGATACCCTGCTGAGTCCGGAAATGAAAAGCACCGGTGAAGTCATGGGGATTGACTCCGATTTCGGGCGCGCGTTTGCGAAAGCGCAGATCCAGGCCGGCAACTCGCTTCCGTCTGGAGGTTCCGTGCTGGTGTCCATGCGGCGTGATCAGCAGGAGGCTGCAGTGGGCGCAATACGCCAATTGGCGGAAGCAGGCTTCCGCATCATCGCCACTACGGGAACAGCGGATACGTTTGAAAAAGAAGGAATCGAGGTGGTTCGGGTCAACAAGGCCCATCAGGCGTCGCCCAATACAGTGGAAAGCATCGAGTCGGGCGAAGTCGATATGGTGATCAATACGGTGGATGCCGACCCTCAGGCCATCTCGGACTCCTATTCGTTGCGTCGAGCGGCTCTGCAGCGGGGGATCCCGTACTGCACCACGCTGGCGGCGGCTCGAGCTTCCTCCGACGCGATCCGCGCTCTGGCTCAAGAATCCATCGGGGTTCGGGCGCTACAGGAGATTCACGCGAAGCTGTAGAGTGAGCGGGGAAGGGCGGTTTTCCCTTCTTCTTTGGTATCGGAGTCCTTGTCGCGTGGATGAGCAGGTCGTCAATCAGACAGGTTCGTTTCAGGAATGGCTCACAGCACTCCTGCGGCCTCTTGAGTTTGCGGAGCGGTCGGGTCTGGAACAAGTCGATCGGGTGAAGAATCTGGACGCCCAGATCGCGAGTGCCAGTCGGTCTCTTGTGCAGCTTGCCATTCCCCCGGATCTTCGAGCGCTCTTTGAGTCGATTCACGCGCTCTTTTCGACGCCCTCATCTGGAGCCGAACGCNTGGAGCGCGTCACGGANACCCTGAGTCGTGTGTCTCCCCTGGGTGANGCGGGGGTGGTGGGGAAGTTGCTGTCTCGCGGTACTTCGGTGCTTCCCGGTGTGGGTCCGAAGAGAGAGCAGCAACTGGCGGCCCGGGGACTGCGAAACATGGGCGATCTACTTTTCCACCTTCCTTCCCGCTATGAAGATCGGCGCCGACTTTCCAACCTGGATGAGATCGAGGTCGGACATCGGGCGACCTTCATTGCCGATGTGCTGCTCGTCGATTTCATTTCCCGCTCCCAGGGTCGGGGACGGGGGACGGGCCGGGTTCTTCAAGCGGTCGTGGGTGATGAAAAGGCGACCTTGAACCTCAAGTGGTTCCGGGGAGGCGAGTCCATCGCTCGCCATCTCAACCAGGGGGACCGTCTCCTGATCAGTGGGGACGTGAAGCGTTACCGTTTTTCNAAAGAGATTGTCCATCCNGAAATCGAGCGCCTGGATGAGTTGGGCGAAGCGGCGGGCCGNGATGAGAGCGAGGCGGGNCAGGTCGTCCCGATCTATACGGCGCCCGAGGGCGTCAACCCGAGGACGCTTCGCCGGCTCATCGGNATGGCGGTCAACGACTACGCCGATCTCGTGGGAGGCCATCTACCGAAGGACTGCGTGAAGGAGAGGAATCTACCTGATATCGGGGAGGCTTTGCGGGCACTCCATCAACCGCCTCGGGACGCCCAGGTCGACCACTATGCGGAGTGGACATCGCCTGCACACGAGCGTGTTGTGTTGGAGGAACTCTATCTTCTCGAACTGGGTCTGGCTCTTCGTCGGCAGAAGGAGGCGGCGCAGCCGGGCACCGCTCTTTCGTCGGAGAGTGAGAGCATGAGCAAAGCCATGGCGGAGCTTCCTTTCGAATTGACGCCGGCTCAGCGACGTGCCTGGCTTCAGATTTCCGCCGATCTCGCTCGGCCGCATCCCATGCGGCGTCTTTTGCAGGGCGACGTGGGAAGCGGCAAGACGGTGGTGGCCTGGTTGGCGGCTGTGGCGGCCTCATCGAGTGGATTCCAGGCCGCCCTCATGGCGCCGACCGAACTTCTGGCCGAGCAGCATATGCGGACCCTCACGAGTCTCGTCCGGGGTGGGGCCGTGAGTGGGCAGGTCCGCGTCGGGCTTCTGACGGCGTCCATGACCACGGCCGATTCGGATGCCTTGCGAGCCCAGGTGGCGGCGGGCGAGATCGACCTGATCGTGGGAACGCACGCCTTGCTCCAGCCCTCGGTGGTCTTCTCCGGCCTGGCTCTGGTGATCATCGACGAGCAGCACCGATTCGGGGTCAAGCAGCGTGCGCTACTGGCCGCCAAAGGNACNGAAGGTCGAGNNCCCCACAGNCTGGTGATGACGGCNACGCCCATNCCCCGCACGTTGGCCTTGACTGTATACGGGGATCTTGATGTCTCGGTGATTGATGGCTTGCCTCCCGGAAGAAGTCCGGTGAAGACCTCTCTTCTCCGTGACGGAGAAGGGCAGAGTGTGATGCGGGAGGTGCGGGAAACGCTTTCGCGAGGCGAGCAGGTCTATGTCGTGTATCCGCTGGTGGAAGAGAGCGAACACATCGACCTTCGTTCCGCCCTGGAGTCCACGGAGCGGATCCAGGCCGCTTTTCCCGATGCCCGGGTGGGCATTGTTCACGGTCGGCTGGATCCAGAAGAACGCCTTCACGTCATGCGACTCTTCACGCGAGGGGAGATCCAGATCCTCGTGGCGACGACGGTGATCGAAGTGGGTGTGGATGTGGCGAATGCGACCCTGATCGTCGTGGAGCATGCCGAGCGCTTTGGCTTGGCCCAGTTGCATCAACTGCGAGGTCGGGTCGGCCGTGCCGATCGACCGGGTACTTGCTTGTTGGTGGCGCGCGGCGGAGGTGAGGTCGCCGAAGCCCGGCTGCGCGCCATGCTCGCGACCACCGATGGTTTCAAGATTGCGGATGCCGACCTTCGGATTCGTGGGCCGGGTGAGTTCCTGGGCACAAAGCAGAGCGGGGTGTTGCCAGACCTTCGGATTGCGGACCTGATTCGAGACGCGCGTTTGATTTCAGTGGCCCGGGAGGCGGCGCTGGAATCGGTGCGCGCAGATCCCGGCCTGGCAACAAAGACCGAGTTGCGAAGAGCGGTGGACCTTCGCTGGGGGGATCGTCTGTCTCTGATGGGTGTGGGGTGAGTTGGCATGCTTGACTTTCCAGAGGGCAGCTTCTATAAG
>NZGT01000114.1 GCA_002691025.1 Spirochaeta sp.
CTCAGTGGGCGACAAATGGGACCAGCGTTTCCTGAACCTGGCAACTGAAATCTCGACCTGGAGCAAAGACCCTTCCACGAAGGTGGGCTGTGTGGTGGTGGGAGAGGACCGCGAGATCCGCTCCACCGGCTTCAATGGCTTTCCCCGCGGAATCGAGGACCGTCCCGAACGGCTAGAAGACCGCGAGCAGAAATACCCCTTGATCTGCCACGCTGAAGAAAATGCCATCATGCACGCCGCCCGTATCGGCGTCAGCCTGAAGAACTGCATCGCCTATGTGACGTGGCCGCCTTGCTCACGATGCGCCCGATCCCTCATCCAAAGCGGAGTACGCGAAATCGTCTACCCCGCTGAGTGCACGATTCCGGACCGCTGGCGAGAAGACTTCGTCGTAGCTTCCTCCATGATCGAGGAAGCCAGACTCATCATCCGTCCAGCCTGAAGGCGTCGAACCTACACCGCGGTTTCCACTGCGATCCTGCCCATAAGGCTGATAGCCCCTTTCCTGTGACCTCTCCTCAAAACGAACCTTCGGGCGCCTTTGCGACAGCGGTCACCTTGAAGTTCAGTCGGCACCTGAGTCAGAGCTTGATCCTGCCCTCCTTGCCGGCGATCATGATCAGCCTGTCCGCCCCGCAGAATCTGACGCAGATGATCGTGGCGGCATTCATCATCGGTATGGTGATCGCCAAACTGCTCGTGACGTTTCTCGCTGATCACTTCCGACTGCGCAGGACGATCCTGATCCTATTGCCCTTCCTGCTCCTCGGTTCCCTTCTCTGCCTGATTCCGGACATCCACATGATCCTGGTGGGCCGCGCAATGCAAGGCGTGGGAATCGGCGGAGCCTCCGCCCTGGCCATCAGCATCATCAAGAACACGACAAAAGAGAGCCGATACACCCGGAAGCTCTCCCAGTGGGCCATCCTGGTGGAGTGGGCCCCGCCCACCGCACTCATCCTGGGTGGACTGATTCAACAGCGACTGGACTGGCACTACAACTTCGTCATCATCGCCATCCTGTCGCTTGGACTCATTGCATTGGCCCTCATCACGCTCCCAAAAGAAGAACCGCCTACCCGCTCGCTCTCCGGCGCGACCGCCCGACGGAAGCTCGGCATGATCATCAGCGGCTACGGGGATCCCCGGTTTCTCGCGTATTCGCTCATGTACAGCCTGATCGTCTCGGGCCAGATCGTGTTCTACACCATCTCTCCCTTCTACCTGATCCATACACTCGGGATGTCCGCCAACGACTATGGGCTCGCCCTGACTCCGTACTTTGCGGCACTGATCATCGGGTCAGCCCTCACCGGATCCTTACAGAAGCACTTATCCTCCATCGCGATCCTGCGCACCGCCCTTGCATTCGGATTGGTGGGTTCGCTGGCAATCCTGGGCTTTGCGTTCAGTGTCGAGAACGCCGCCTGGACCTTGATTGCTCCGATGGTCCTCTACGGCCTCTGCCACTCGATGCTTGGACTCCAGGTAGAAGTCAAGGTGAGTGGGTTTGCCAGTGAAAGCCCGATCGCAAACCTTGGACTACTCGGACTGACCCTCGCACTCGTGTCCGCCCTCGTAGCCCTGATCGCAGCTCACGTCCCATCCAACACACCCATCGGCATCGCGGTGTTCCTTCTGGTCCTGGTGGTCTTGTCCATCCTGGCCACCCTCTTGCTCGGGCCAGAAAAAGCACGCGCCAGCGAGAACTGACCCCGGGCGACCGGACTGCGGGCGCAGGAGCCCATACGGGAGCCCTGGGCACTCCCACGTTGTGCCCCCCAAATGCCCCGGGAGCAACAAAGGACACTCGACTCAGTGAGAAAACTCTCGCTTGGCTTCCGCATGCTCGGCATTCGGGGGATGGGCCTGGAGCTTCTCGACCACCTTGGCGAAGTCAGAAAGCAGGATCCGCGCAAGATCCGTATTGAATCCGTCACGCACCACGATCCTGAGCACCGCTATGTTCGTCGCATTCTCAGGCATGGAATAAGCCGGCACCTGCCACCCTCGACCGCGCAAAGCATCCGAAACATCAAAGACCGTAAACGGAGTTCCCTCCACGGTCCGAAAAGCGAAAGCGGGCACTTCACTCCCGTCGCTCAACAGTTCAAAGCACGGCATCTTCGCCAACTCACCGGACAACCAGGTGGCCGTCTCTCGGAGTCCTCGCATCACTCGGGTGTAACCCGAACGCCCGAGACTCAGGAAGTTGAAGTACTGACCCACCACCTGATTTCCGGGCCGAGAAAAGTTCAGCGTGAAGGTGGGCATGTCCCCACCGAGATAGTTGACGTGGAAGACGAGACCCTCCGGGAGATCCTCGTGACTCCGCCAGACAACCCAACCCACACCGGGGTAGACCAATCCATACTTGTGACCGGAGGCGTTGATGGACTTCACGAGCGGCAAGCGGAAGTCCCATCTCAGGTCCGGATCCACAAAGGGCGCCACGAATCCGCCGCTCGCTGCGTCGATATGAAGCGGGGTTTCAATACCGGTCTTCTTCGACAGCTCTACCAGAGCGTCGTGGATCTCCTCGATGGGCTCATACTCACCGGTATACGTCGTCCCGAGAATGGCGACTACGCCGATGGTATTCTCATCTACGGCCTCCACGACCTGCTCCGGCGTAATCACCCAGCGACCATCTTCCACAGGCAGGTACTTCGCCTCAACATCCCAGTAACGGCAGAACTTCTCCCATACGACCTGGACGTTCGAGCCCAGGACAAGGTTCGGCTTCGCATCGCTCTTTCCCTCGGCCTCTCGACGAGCACGCCAACGCCACTTCAGGGCCAGGCCCGCCAACATCACGGCCTCGCTCGAACCGATGGTCGAAGCCCCTACGCCAGACTCAGGCGCGTTGAAGAGTCGCGACACGATGTTTACGCAGCGCTCTTCGATTTCGGCCGTCTGCGGATACTCGTCCTTGTCGATCATGTTCTTGTCAAAGGTTTCGGCCATCAGCTTTTCCGCTTCCGGCTCCATCCATGTGGTCACGAACGTCGCAAGATTCAGCCGGGCGTTGCCGTCCAGCATCAACTCGTCATGAATCAGCTCATACGCCAGCTTTGAATCCAGTCCCTCGTCGGGGATCTCGAATTTCGAAACCGGTTCAGGGAGACTCCGGCGAGCGTGCTGCGGCTGGAGGTCCTTCTCTTCGGGCGCCATTTCCTTGAGCTTCTTGAGCTTCTTCATTCGTGTCCATTCCTTTGCAGTGAGTCGGGCCAGTCTACCGAACTAGTCAGGATCCGCCGCCATCCTTCAAGGAGCTCCACGGAACCCACCTACAAAGACCTCCGCCAGCAACACACGCGAGGGACACAGGCTTTTCCTCGACTTCGGACCGTTGTTCTAGGACGACCAGACCAGGGGCAGGTACTGCACTTCCCGAATTCCGCCGCTGTAGATGGGCGACTCGCCCGGCTTGAGCGCATAGTCCGGGATTCTCTTGTGCCACTCCTGCATGGCCACCGTCAGCTCGAGCCGGGCCAGATGAGAGCCCAGACACCGATGTGGCCCACTCCCGAAGGCGATCTGACGATTGCGCCCCCGGGCAAAGTCCACCGCCTCGGGTGTCTCGAACTCTCCAGGGTCGAGGTTGGCTGCTCCAAGAAGGAGCATCACCATCTCGCCCGCCTTGATTTCCACACCTCCGAGTTCGCAGTCCTTCTTCACGACCCGCGGCACCGCGACCACCGGCGTCTCCCAACGCAGAAGCTCTTCGACAGCCGAGCCAATCTGGGAGGGATCTCCCACAAGCGTCCCCCTCTGCTCCGGATTGGCTGCCAGATACGCAATGTTGCAGCCGAGCGCCGCGGTCACCGTATCGAGGCCCGCCAGCAGGAACAGGAAACAGATGTCGAGTATCTCGTTCTGCGACAGCCTTTCGCCTCCTAGTTCCGCTCCGAGCAGATGCCCCATCATGTCATCCTGCGGTGACCGCCGTCGCTTCTCGATCAAGTCCTCGAAGTACGCGTAGATCCGCTTGCCCGTCTGCGCCCGGATCCGCAGCGCCTCTTCAGGATCGCTCGTCTGCATATGGGGCCGGATGATTCCGTCTTTCAACTCGAGAAAGAGACCGAGTTCCTCCGACGGCAGCCCCATCAGATGCAGGAAGGCCTGGCAGGGCAGCGGGATGGCGAAAGATCGGTTGAATTCGCACTCGCCTTGATCGATCAATCGATCGATCAAGACCTGCGAATCCTTCCGAAGCATCGGCTCCAGTGACGCCATCCGCTTTCTGGAAAAGTGGGGGTCCAGGATCTTGCGATACCGCGTCTGATCAGGCGGGTCGATCTGCTGGGGAATCATGGGGCGCTCTGTTCCAAGCGCCATCTGCTCCGACATTTCCGAAGAAAAGGTCTCCGGCGTGCGCAAAGCAAAGAGAACATCCTCGTAACGCGAGACCAGCACAGCTCCCCCAAGCGGGGCACGCATCACCGGCTGCTCCTGGATCAGGCGCTGGTAACTCGCGTGCGGACAGGCCGCCACGGCCGGATCAAAGAGGTTGATCGCATCCCCGTCGGATTGATCCATCGCCTGCACGCCCCCTCATCCCCAACGGGTCTGGCCCCATCCTCTCCTACAAAAAGAGATCCCGAGGTGCCTCGCCCGGATTCAGTTCTGCAAACCCGAAGATCTGCGACGCACCATCCGGATTATTGATGGCGTGAGCACGAATGGCGTGGATGTCTCGAAAGTACCGCTGCATCGGGTTGTCCAGGAAGATCGCATGCCCCCCACTCGACTCAAAGAGGGTGTCCACAGCCCGAACGCAGCGCTGAACAATATTCGCGGCGGTCCATCGCGCGCGAGTCCGCAACTCCAGGGGAATGGGCTCATTGGCCTCGGCGATGGACCACAGTGTGTTCCAGGTGTGCCGCAATTCCGCCTTCGAGGCATCGATCTCACCGATGGCCTCTGCAATCCGGCGCTGTGCAATGGGATTGTCGGCCACTTTCTTCCCGCCATACGCGGAGCGCTTTTCCTGCATGATGGCCATATGGGCCTGCAAGGCGCCCTCCGCCGCACCAATGGCAGGAACCGAAATCCCGAAGGAGAACACGCATCCGAAGGGCAGCTGAAAGCTCGTCCCCGAATGAACACTTTGGCCCGGGCTATCCAGATGGAAGGCATCCACGAGTCGGTGTGTCCGGTGCTCGGGAACAAAGGCGTCCTTCACAACGACCTGCTTGCTGCCCGTGCCGCAGAGCCCAGCCACGTGCCAGTTGTCCACGATTTCGTAGTCACTCCGCGGGACCAACAGCGTATGGAACCCACGCAAACCCATCCGTCCTTCGTCATTGGGCACCATGGCGCCCAGGAAGGCCCAGTCACAATGGTCACAACCGCTGGAAAACGACCACGTTCCAGACAACCGGAAACCGCCGTCTACCTCTTCGACCTGGCCCGTGGGTGCATACGAAGAGCTGATCTGAACGCTTTGATCTTCTGACCAGACATCCTTCTGGGCTTGCTCGGGAAAAAGCGCAAGCTGCCAGTTGTGTACACCCACCACCCCGAGAAACCACGCACTGGACGGACAGGCCTGCCCCACAAGGGCCACGCCTTCATAGAAGCTGAGCGGATCAATTTCCGACCCACCCCAGCTACGCGGCTGAAGGGCCCGAAGCACGCCGGTCTCCTTGAACTCCTTCACGGTGGCGTGCGGAATACGTCGCCCCTGCTCGCACTCTCCGACCCGGCTCCTGATTCCGGGAACCAACCCCCGGATCTCCTCAAGATATTCGTCCGCTGTCATGATTCTTCCTTCACCTCCGCGCCTCGTACCGCCACGTTCAACTCACCCACGCATGGGCCTTTGCGAAGCCCTTTTTACGCCGATGTGTAGCCCTCGGCCTCCCAACTCTTCACGACCGGAAGCACTTCCCGACTGAACAAGTCCTGACTCTTCAACGCATCCTCAATCGGAAGGCCGCCGTAGCGGAAGATCCCCAGCACACCGAAATCGCCGAAGAATTCCCGCCTCTTTTCCAAGCCTCGAAGGATTTCGTCAGGGGTCCCGCAGGTCTGGAGGTCCACGTACGCCTTGGCGAACTCCTCCAGCCCCACTTCCTTGATGACCTGAGCATCCTGGCCGTAGGCATCGTAGCCGCCGACGCCATCAAAATGATCGCTCATCAGCTCATAGTGCTTCATGGCGCTATGGAGGTACCGTTCGCAATACCGACTGCCGATCTCTCTTGCGCGCCCCGAATCCGCGTCGCAGTAGACCAAATCAGCCTGGAACGGGGCCGCCGGCTCCTTGCCGCCATTGAATTTCTTGAACGAGGAGCGGTAGGCCTCAAAATCCATCTTCTCTTTTTCACGAGGCTTGATACTGAAGCCCATGACGGGAAGCCCCAGACGAGCCCCCTGCTCCGTCGACTCCGGGGTCATGGCCACTTGAACCGTTCGCCCCTGAAAACTTCGGCTCGGCTTCGGACGAATCGGAGCTCGTTGCTGGTCGAAGAATTGGCCGTGGTGCTCGGGCATCCAACCTGTCTCCAGCGCCTCTATGATCATCGGCGCCGACTCATCGAAACGGCCGCGCGATTCCCCCATGTCCACGCCCAGGGTCTCGAACTCCACTCGCGCGAGCCCGCGCCCGAAACCCACGAGGGCCCGGCCATCCGAGAGTTCATCCAGCATGGCCACTTTCTCGGCCACGCGAAGGGGCTGCGTGTTCCAGGGCAGGATCACCGCACCCAGGGCCAGACGAATCGTGGAGGTCTGAGCCGCNAGATAGGAAAGCATGACNAAATTGTCGGGGCAAAAGGAATAGTCCTCAAAGTGATGCTCCACACACCAGATGTGATCGAATCCCAGATCTTCCGCCTTCAGTGCGAGGCTGATTTCCTCCCGAAAGACTTCGCCATCCGTAAGGCCCTCGTATCCGAAGCTCTGCATCATCATGACCATTCCGACTTCCATCAGTCACCTCCAGTCTGGTGCGGTCGATAAGCCCGTATTCCGGCCTGCCCCGACAGCTCTTTACGGATTTNCAACTCCACGCCCACGCCGCNNACNCGGCCCGTCTACGTGGTTCACAACCCGTCGGAGAATACCACTCTTTCGGGCCTGTCCCTAGGAGGTCCTGGATCGAACCCGAAAACAGAGAACCTCGCCAGCGAGCAGTATAAAAAGCCCGGGGCCGACCGGAGGGCCCCCCCGATTCCCTCCTCCGTGACTTTTCTCGGCCCAGAGGACCGAAAAACGGCCCCAGGGACCCCCCGCCCCATGCCGCCAAAGGNCATGACTTTTCCGTCGACATCACAAGCCCATCGCGGATACCATTGCGTCGCAGGGCCGGGCCCATCCGTGGACGAAAGCCGGCCCCCGACAGAGACAGAGGAGAATTCGACATGAGCGCAGCGCCCATTCGCAACATCGACTCCAGCCCGCCTCCCGAGCGTTTCGCGAGAGGTTGGCACTGTCTCGGATTGTCGAAAAGCTTCGACTCCACGCCCACTCGGGTGGAGGCCTTCGGCCGACGCCTCGCCGTCTTTCGGTCCGAAAGCGGCCAAGCGCATGCCATTGACGCCGGCTGTCCCCACATGGGCGGAGACCTCTCCCTGGGCGAAGTCGACGGCGAACTCTTGCGCTGCCCGTACCACAAATGGGGCTGGAAAGGGGACGGCTACTGCGGCGATATCCCGTACGCCAAGCGCATCCCTCCGAGTGCCCGTATCCGATCGTGGCCCATCTGCGAAGAGAACCAACTCCTCTTTGTCTGGAATGACCCGGAAGGGCTCGAGCCCACCGACGACGTCATCGTTCCTCGCGAGCCAGAATGCTTTGATGACTCCTGGACGGACTGGGTCCTTGAAGAAAACCTGATCGACATCAATTGTCGCGAGTTGATCGACAACATGGCTGACCTGGCCCACTTCGATTACGTGCATGGCGTCAGCACCACCTATTTCCAGAACATCTTCGACCACCACGTNCTCACGCANATCAACCACGGACGCAATAGNGAAGGCTCGGAATANGATCAGGGTGGTGAGATGATCTCACGTGCGACCTACTACGGTCCGGCCTACATGGTCTGCCGAATGAGCAACGAGGGCTTCGGCCGGCAGCATCGNTCCATGCAACTGGTCAGTCACGTCCCCATTGATCGAGACCACTTCATCCTGCGACACGGGGTCATGATCGAGAAAATCCCCGAAATGTCCGAAGAAGAGAATCTGGCGGTAGAGGCACAGTACGTGGAGATGACACAACTCTCCTTCAAGCAGGACGTCGAAATCTGGCACAACAAGATCCGGGTGGACAACCCTCTCCTCTGTGACGGAGACGGCCCCGTGACCCTGCTGCGCGACTGGTACCAGCAGTTCTATGTCGACCGGGCCGACGTCACCGAGAAGCAGAAGGAGAAACGCATCTGGAACTGGCCTGGAAACCCGCCGGACTGAACCCTCGAAAGAAAAAGGGGCAGCCCCGCATCCAAGGCCCCGTCTACCTCCTACGCTCCCTCANCCCTCTTCGATCCGAAGGACNCGGTTCGGGCAATAGCGTACGGCTCTCTCGGCCTTCTTGCGCAGATCCTTNCGCGGGCTTTCTTCCAGNACGGCGACTTTTTCATCTTCACCGAGAGCAAAGAGCTCCGGAGCCTCTCCCATACAAACGGCATGCCCCTGACACAGATCCTCATCCACCACGATGCGGAAGGGGCGCAGGTCGGCCTCCTCTTCCCGGAGAGCCCGAGCCGCATCGAGGTGCTCCCCGCTGGCCTCCACTGGCTTTCGCTTCTGGTAGCGAACCCGACACGGCTGCTTGAGGTGAACCACCATCTTGGAGTGGTTGTCCACATAGCTGTCATCGGGCTGGGCCAGTGAGAAATCCAGGCGACGAAGAACGATGCTGAAGATCACCTTCAGCTGCATCATCGCAAACGCCGACCCGACGCACTTGTGCCGCCCGCCCCCGAACGGAATCCAGGCCCATGGATTCCGGGCATCCTCACGTCGATGACTCGAATAGCGGTCCGGCTCAAACTCATCCGGCTCAGCAAAGTACTCTTCAAGACGGTTCGAAACCGCCGGTGAAATGGCAACAAGATCCCCCGCCCTGACGGTCCAACCCCTGTAGTGGAAGTCATGGACCACCTTTCTCATGAGGATGATCAGAGGGGGGTGCAGCCTCAGGGTCTCCTTGAGCACACCTTCGAGTAGGGGAATCTCGCGCAGCGATTGAAAACTGACTTCGCGGCCGTCTGCGTACAACCCATCGAGCTCCTCCACCGTCTGAGAGAGGATCCCAGGATGCCGCAGTAGTTCGATGAGCCCCCAGGAAGCGACTCCCTGGCTCGTGTGATGCCCCGCGAACATCATCCCGATGATCATGCCCGTGATCTCAGAACGGCTGTATCTCCTCTTCCCATTTTCGTCCACGAGGGAATCCATGACCTGAAGGAGGTCTCCACAACGCCGCCCCTCACTTTCCCTTCGGTCCAGGATCTCTCCGATCAAATCCACCAGGGTCGCTCGAGCCCGATCGCGTGCCCGAAAGGAGGGCAGCGGCAAAGACGGGTTCACATAGGCCAGGGCATCGGTGCCGCGCTCGAGGTGATGAAACGCTGCCGTGAATTCACGTCCGCGCACAGCCAGATCGTCTCGAAATTCCTGTCCAATCAGGGTGGCGGTGGACGTGTAGGTCGTCAATTCACCAAAAAACTCCAGGAGGTCGATCTCTCCCGATTCCTCCAGTTGGTCACACATGCGCTCGGTTTCCCGTGCGATGACCTCGGCATGGCCTCGCATATGCACATCCCGAAGAGCCTGGGTGCGAAGCGTGCGACGCCGGGCCTCGAGAGGAAGATCAAAGACCACGCCCGGCCCGAAGATGGGCTTCATGAAGGGATAGGCCGCCCCCTGATCCAACTGTTCGTCCGAAGCCCTGAAAAAAGCTTCCTGCGCCTCGGCCCCGCTGAGCAGCGTGACGTGTGTTCCTGCAAGATTGATCTCGCCCACCTCCCCGCACTCACTCCGAACCCTCCGAAAGAGCGAGATAGGCGCCTTGCGCATTTCCAGCAGGTGGCCGAGGAAAGGCAGCCCGCCCGAAAGGCGAGGCGCCCCACTCCCCGAATGCGGGAACGAGTCAGAATCCGGAGCGTCAGGTGCGCTTGTCATTGAAGTCAGCCAGGTCAGGACAAGCCCATGCCCACGGAGAAAACCGTGACAGGGACTGCCGGGAGTCTACAGTCTGTCAAAGAGTACTACGTACGGCATGAGCCCCCAAGGTAGTTCCCGGCGACCACCGCCAGGAACGCCGTCCCCCATCGAGATTCCTCCGCCCCCACCACTCCAGATCGAGTACACAGCACACGCGGCCCACGGTGGGTTGGGCTAGTTTCTTCTTCCCGGACCCCGAGAAAGTCACCTGGGGATCGTGACCCGAAACCAAATTGGCCGAGACGGTCTCGACCCGCCCCACACGCCCGGTTTCCGGGCTTTCCTCTCTTTTTCTATATATCTCTCTCTTTCTTCAGCCAAGCCACGAGTCCACCCTATGACCAAGAGGCCAGCCATGGATAGTCCCAGNAATTCCAACTCCTCGACTCCCGAGTCCGCTTCGGCGGACTCCAGCGAGGCGATCACACCCGGCTCGGCGGCCCTTGAAGCCCTCCTTCCCCGCTACTCCATGGCGGGGCCGCGCTACACCAGCTACCCCACGGCGCCNGCCTGGAAAGAGGAGCTGGATTCCACGACNTATCAGGAAATCCTGGACGCGCTCCCCCACGANGGCACCACGCCCCACGCCATCTACGTNCATGTCCCNTTCTGCCGCAACCTCTGCCACTTCTGCGCATGCAATCGCGTCATCACGCAAAAGACGGAACCGCCCGTCCGATTCCTCGACACGATCGCCTCCGAGATCCAGGAAGTCCGTCGACACCTTCCCAAGGACTCCAGGTCGGGGCAGATCCACCTTGGCGGAGGCACGCCCACACACCTGACNCCGCCGCAGCTGGCTCGGCTGATGGATACNATTCTTCAATCATTCCCAGTCGAAGAGAACGCCGAGATCTCCATCGAGATCGACCCGCGTGTGACCAGTGAAGACCACATGGACACCCTGAGGGACTACGGGTTCAATCGGATCTCACTGGGGGTGCAGGACTTCGACACCCGNGTGCAAGAAGCCATCCATCGTCACCAATCCGTGGACGAGGTTCGNNAGTTGGTCGACCGCGCCCGAAAAGATGGGGTAGACGGGATCAACTTCGANCTCATCTATGGTCTCCCTCACCAGACCGANTCATCTTTTCAACACACGATCGATCACGTGACCTCGATGCTACCGGACCGCATTGCCCTCTATGGGTATGCCCATGTCACATGGGTGGCCAAACAGCAGCGGGGCTTCGAGCGAATCGACCTGCCCGACCCCAGCGCCCGGCTCTCGTTGTTCATTCGCGCCGCCGACCAACTCCTGGAAGCCGGCTACATCCCTATCGGGATGGACCATTTCGTCCTCCCCACCGACGATCTCGCCAAAGCCCTGCCTGAAGACCGGGTCCATCGGAACTTCATGGGCTATACGACCCGACCTTGCGGAGAACTCTTTGCCTTCGGGCCTAGCGGCATCAGTGAACTCTCCATGGGCTTCATCCAGAACGAAAGAGACCTCTCCGCCTGGGAGTCACGCGTTGCAGAGTCCGGACTCGCCGCTTTTCGTGGGCATCGACTCAGCGACGACGACAAACGTCGAGGATGGGTGATTTCGCAGATCATGTGCGGGGCCCGGCTCTCGGCCTCGCGCTATCAGGAACTCTACGCGGAAGACTTCCGAACCCGGTTTGCCACCGCCTACCCACAGCTCGAAGCATTCCAAGAAGACGGCCTCCTCGAACTTGACCCCGATGGCGGCTTCACCATCACACCCACGGGCCGTATGTTCATCCGCAATATTGCGATGTCTTTCGATGCGTATCTCCCGAGCCAGCAAAAAGATGGAAAGCCGATGTTCAGTCGCACCGTCTAGAACGAGCGGTCTTGCGGGTCAAAGCGGGCGACCGGCACCCAGCCCGATTNATCTTGAAATCAGTAGGTCAAAAGGGCCTTGAGAGACTGAGGGCGCATTGAGCCGGCCTCAGGCTTTTTAATGCCCTTTTNCTCGAGGACCGGGGTATGGTGAGGCTGTGAATGGCCAAGCCGTAATCAAGAACCAATGGCTTTGGGGACCCTCCCGGGATCTGCTCTTCGGATGCGGAGTCTGGTACATCGCCTTCTTCATCTTCCTGATATTCGCCGGCCCCGGCCTACGCTCGATCCAGCCTCTGTCTCTCGCCCCCTTCCTGATCCTTCTCGTGGCCACGCCCCACTATGGCGCGACACTGCTCCGGGTCTACGAGCATCGCAGTGAGCGCAAGGCCTATGCTTTTTTTACGGTCTGGACCACAGTCGCACTGATTGGACTCTTCGTATGGGGGGTGCAGGATGCCCTCGTAGGCACCCTCCTCTTTACCGCCTACCTCACCTGGTCTCCCTGGCATTACACGGGCCAGAACTACGGAATCTCTGTTCTTTTCATGCGTCGCCGGGGCATCACCGCACAACGCGAAAAGCGCTGGCTCTACGCCACGTTCATCCTTTCGTATGCGCTCACCTTCCTGGTCATGCACGAAGAGTCGGANGTTCCACGTGGACTCGCGGAGGGCGGAGTCCATCTTGCACGCCTGGGGATTCCGAAATGGTTTTCCAGCTACGCCATCCCCGCCACCGCCGGAATCTGGGCGGGCGCACTTGTCGTAACAGCGGCCCTGATGCGAAAACAGAGCCGGCTTCGCGAACTCTTCCCGGTCGCACTCCTGGTCCTCTCCCAGGCAGTCTGGTTCACGCTCCCTGACCTGGCGCGATACTTCGGCGACTCCGGTCTTTCCGTAGAAGCACTCGATTTCGATTACCGGGCTTTCTACTTCAACTGGATCGTTCTGGCTCACGCCATGCAGTATCTATGGATCACGAGCTACTACGCAAAAAAGGAGGAAAAACGCTCCGGTGGCAATGGGCGATACTTCGGCAAAACCCTCCTGGCCGGAAATGTGGCGTGGCTGGCGCCCGCCATGCTCTTCGCACCCCAGATCCTGGGCGGCGCCGTTTCCGAACTGACTGTCGCTCTGCTCGTCGCTTCCCTCGTGAACCTCCACCACTTCATCCTCGATGGCGCCATCTGGAAGTTACGTGACTCCCGGGTCGCCAACCTTCTCATCCGGCCTTCCGCCTCGGAGGAAGCCACGAGGCCACCCCGTAAGAAATCCCACTGGCGTGGGACTCGCCTGTTCTGGACGGGCTCGGCCGCNCTTNTGGCCATCGCCGCCTTCGAGTTCGCCGCCTTGAGACTCGCCATCCCNGCGTGGCTCGACCATGAGCAACCGGAGCCCGTGGAGTCCCTCCTCGATGGCNTGGCCTGGATGGCACGCGACAGTGCCATCGCCCGAACCCAACTCGGTCACACCCTGATCGCTCAAGAAAGACCCACGGACGCTTTGAGGGCCTTCCGGCGCAGTCANACCCTCACGCCGGAGGCCGGAACACTGGCTCAAATAGCCCGGCTTGAATTTCAGCTCGGAATGCCCGAATCGGCCGGCGCCACAATCGAGAAAGCGGTGGAGTTGGCCCCCGACCGGTCCGACATCCTGCGCCTCGCCGGAGAGATCCAATCCGCCTCGGGCCATCCCGGACACGCAAGGGCCTATTTCAAGCGCGCGCTGAAGATCAACCCGGACTCCGCCCCGGCAGCCGAAGGTCTTCGCAAGCTCGGTCCGNATACGGGGTATTGACCCCGGGGCATCGTTCCGGACTTCAAGCAAACCCAGGACCTTCCCCAGGGAAANAGGCAGCGCTCTCGCTCCATCGATACGCCATTCGGCATGGCCGCCCCGCTTGCTAGCATGCCGTCTTGATCCTTGATTGCCCCTGCTGGTGTCGGCGGGGGAACGGGTCGCGCAGGAGAAATCGAACGCCGATGTCCGCTCACAAGGTTCTCGTCATCACCTTCGTGAATATCGTACGAAACGCGGGCGGCCCTGCGAGTGCAGCCGTTGGAATCGCAGAGTCCCTGCACGCTCAGGGACGTTTACAGGGACTGGTCTGTCCNGCCTTCGAGCCCGAAGCCGTACGCATCCCCAAGCACCTCCTGCATTCTCCGCCGAGCCCCCTGTTGCAACGGGTCATCGGGCGGGTCCTGGCTCTGGCTCATCGCCTTTTGGGAATCAATGAGCGGCGGATGCGCGAAGGTATCTTCGATTGGTTCCTCAGTCGCTCCCGCACTCTCAAGGCCAGCGACGCCGTCTTGTTTCTCAAACCGGCATTTCCGCGCACCGTCCAACGGGCCTCGAGATTGCAGATCCCGACCTTTGTCTGGGCTTCTATTCTGCATCCCCGCTTCAATCAGAAAGCGGTGCTCGACGAAAGGCAGGTCTGGCAGCTCGGNGGAGGGGACGCCTATACGGACGAAGAACGCATCGAGCGACTCAGCCGGTTCTTCCGCACCGTCGACCACATCCTGGTGGGGTCCGAACTCGCACAGCGGTCCTTCGTTTCACATCGAAGCGATCGAGAGGCGCCCATCCTCCTGCAAGGCACCTTCACCGTCGACTGCGAGCGGTTTCATCCCGCCGCGAGTGAGGAACCCCAGCCCCGCCCTTTTCGAGTCCTCCACGCGTCCCACATGAACCTCATCAAGGGAATCGGATACCTCCTGGATGCCTGGACGGGTCTGGACCTGGCCGAATCCGAGCTTGTGCTGGCTGGCCCTGTTGAACCGGAACTCGATCCGATCCTGCAAAGGTTCCCCTCTCCTTCCGTCCGACTTCCCGGATTCGTCCGGGATACACCTGAGCTCTTCCGGAGTTGCGACCTCTTTGTCTCTCCCTCTGTCGCGGATCTCCATCCCTATACGGTTCTGGAAGCCATGGCNTCNGGCCTCCCGGTTCTCGTCTCGGACCGATGTGGACTCAGCACACTCATCGAAGACGGCGTCCAGGGCTTCGTCTACCCCCACAACAATGCTGACGCTCTCGCCGCNCACATACGCTGGTGCCGAGACAATCCGGAACGGACCCGGCAAATGGGACACGAGGCGAGAAAGACGGCCCTGGGATGCAATCGCGATTCGTTCTTCCAATCCGTCATCGGGGCCATGGACGAAAAGCTCGAGCGATANCGATCTCACTGAAACGGCCATTCGCACNGCCCCCACCACTAGGGGGAACCGGGACNNGCAANGNTCTTCTTTTCCTCGCGCNCCTGACAGTCATCAAAGCAGGCCTCCAAGGCCTCNAAAATGATGACGTCGTCCGCAGCCTCGAAACTGGAGTCGCTGGGGAAGCGGATCTCCACTCTCATGGAGTCCACTCCACTCGGCGCCTTGAATTCAGCCCGATAGCGACTGAATTCCTTCAACCGGCCGCCGCGCTTGGGAGAAAATACGAGCTCTGACTCCACCGCCCCGCTCTTCTCCCCACTCGACCAAAGCAACTCGATGCGCGGTCCGGGACCCCGCCCCTTGGCCTTGGATCGAGGAAGGGCGAGAACATCGACACGATAGGCCCGGCCGCCCTTGGCAGGGATCCCTGAGAGGACAAGGCTCGAGCCTCCCTTGATGCCCGAGCCGTGCAAGCAAAGCCCCCCATCGTTGTTCTTCTTGAACTTCGAGGACGACGAGGCACAGGCCCCCTGCTCGTCCAGCGTGGCCCGGGTGAGCTCCATGGAAACCTGGAACGGCCAGGGGATCTGGTAGTAGCTCGAAGCCGCGCTTTCGTTGTCGTGCAAGTAGAGCAACTTCCAATCGTGATTCCAGAACGCCCGCAGGCCTCCGAGCACCCCGCTTCGCCCCCCGTAGTATCTGGCGTGATACCGATTGGAGAGAACGCCCTGCACCCCGCCAAAAGCATGTGCGATCCCCGCCCAATCCTCGATATTCACGGGGTCGGAGCCCGAAAGGACCTGGCTTGTCACCCCGAGTCCCTCATACCAACTCGAGATGGCCACCATCCTCCGAATCATGTCGGGAAAGTAGGTCCAGGGCTGCATGATGATCCCCTCCCCGGCTCGTCT
>NZGT01000115.1 GCA_002691025.1 Spirochaeta sp.
AGTCGCCGTAGCGTCGTCGACTCCGCGCCAGCCTTCGTAGCTGTATTCCTCGACGTCACCCGGGTTGGCATTGTGGGCATCGGTGGCTGCGACGACGCCGAGTTTGTAGGGGTTGACCCCGATCCGCTTCTTTTCACGCAAGCCTTCGACCAGGACGTGTCTCACGTAGTCGAGTCTGGAGACGCAGCCCTGGCCCGCAAGGGCCCCCCGGCCGGTTCCCTCTTTGCAGTCTTCGGTGGTGGGCGGTCGCCATTCTTCGAAATTGCAGAATTCGTCGGGTGCCGCCACGACGCCATACATGTTGTTCCGGCACTCCGAGTCGCCTTTGATCTGCGAGATCTCTACCAGGGGTTCCAACTCGGCTCTCAGTTTGGCCATGGCTTGTTGTTGTTTCAGGGGCGCCCTCCGGTTGGGCACCGTGAACATGCGACCGTTACTCAAGTTCGAGTTGTGAGGAAGAGTGAGAACGTCGCAGCCGGTTCCGGCCTCGAGACATTCCTTCTTGAGCAGGCTCCACATTTCATACACATCGGGATGATCCACCCAGGCGATGGGAGAGGCCGGCACCTCATCGTTACGGAAGATGACATTGTGATGCACTTTGGCCATTCCCGGCGTGGCGGTGTACTCGTAGGCGTTGAAGGTGGTGAAGCGGCAATCGGGTGAGCGGTCGTAGTTGCGTTCGGCGGCCTCTTGTTGTTGCTGCCAGACCAGCGTCATGGCGTCCTGGCATTCCTGCATGTTTTCACCGCAGAGGCTGGGATTGCGGCTGGGGACTTCGTTGTTGGGGTCGAGGCTCTGGGAAAGAGTGCCCATGCGGGCCGCGAAAGCTCCGGCGGGTCCCGGAGGAGCTTCGATTTCGCCTCGGTAGATCTGGCACCCCTCCGAGTCATACTTGGCCGATCCCTTCTGGGTGCAGAGGTAGACCTCACCCTGATAGGAGGCGTGATCGGTCAGAGCGGCAAAGTCGAGGGGCCTCTCCAGCTGTGTTTTTCGTTGCGCCTTTCCATCCTTGTAGGGAGCGAGGTCAAGAGGTCGCCCCTGGGCAAAGCCATACACCTCGTCGGGTGTTCCGCGGACCTGCCAGAGCCAGGCATCCATCGACAGCTGGGAGTGGACATGGAGTTCGCCCCAGAACGGTTGCCTCAGTTCACTCCGGTTCGAGCAGGGCTCCCTGTCTTCACTGTAGGGTTGGCCAGAGGGGGCGAGTGCGCGCGAAGTCTTGGAGGGATTTGCGTCGATTTCGTTGTGTTGAGTCAGCAGAAGGACTGCCATGGCGAGGCCGGTTCTTCCGAGTGCTGAGAAAACGGATCGTGAGGTAAGCATGGTGGGTGGCCTCCCGTTAGGCTTAAAAAGCCTGCTCACATTCGCGCAGGGAAGAGGGCAAGGTCCAGCCCGCATCGAGATCGCATTGGCATCCCTGAACCTGTGGGTTAATCTGAAACGTTCGTTCAAAACGAACGTTCTAATTCTAGGGGGTCTTGGTCTCTTTCGTGAGGGGCAAGAGGCCCTTGCAGTGGAAAGAGATGCGCAGGAGGCGCCCCCGACATGTCGTCGCANGCNCTGANTGAGGCCGAANTCCNGGAANATTCCCTGNNGGATACGAAGCAGCGCCTCCTGGAGGCCGCCATGAGGGTCTTTTCTGAGAAGGGCTTTCAGGCCAGTTCCATGCGAACCATCACTCGCGAGGCGGGCACGAGCCTGTCGGCGGCCAACTACCACTTTGGCAGCAAAGAAGAACTCCTGCGCTCCGCTTTGGCGGGGCGGGCGGAATTGTTGAATGCCAGGCGGATCCAGCTGCTCGAGGAGGTGTCTCGAGGGCCGCAGGGTGCGCTGGATGTGGAAGCGGTCATGGACGCTTTCATACGACCTGCTTTTGAACGCCAAGCCAAGATGATGGCCCGAGGCCACGTCCCCCCCGCTCTGGCACTCCGTCTCTATCTGGATCCCCACATCGTGGTTTCGCGGATCCGGCGCGATGTGTTCGAAGCGACGAATCAGAGCTTCGCTCAGGCGTTGGTCCAGGCCTTGCCCGGCTCGACGGAAGCTTCGGCCCTCGAAGCCCTTCGTTTTGTTTCGGGCGTGTTGGTCTGTGCCGTGAGCGAATGGAATGAAGTCCTCGAAGGGAAGTCGACGGACGGCAGGGATGCGCAATCCCGTCTGGAAGATGTGGTGACGTTTTCTTCATCGGGTGTCCGGGCTCTGGTGAGCGGGGCGTCCTCTTCTGGGAAGGGAGCGGTGTCTTGAAGCGAGTCATTGTCTATCCGCTCCTGATCCTTCTGGCCACTGTGGCCATGGTGGTCTTGATTGCCTGGATGGCCCCTCAGGCGCGGAAGGAGAGGGTCGAGGTTCCCCTTCCGGCCGTGCGTATCCAGAGCATCGAGCCGGAGCCGTTCCAGTTCCGTGTGGACGCNCAGGGGACCGTAGTGCCCAGGCGNGAAGGAGATCTGCGGCCCCAGATCTCGGGGGAAGTCATCTGGGTTTCTCCGGCCCTGGTCTCGGGAGGCTTCTTCGAGGAAGGGGAACCTCTTTTGCGGATCGATCCAACNGACTACGCGGCCCGAGTGGAAAGCGAAGAAGCCGCTCTGGCACGGGCCGAGAGTGAGTCCGGTCGGGCCCAGAAAGAGCTCAAGAGGCAGCGGAGCCTGGCGGATCGGTCTGTCGCCAGCCAAGCGCGAATCGACGATGCCGAGAACGCCGCTCGGGTCTCCGGTGCGGTGTTGCGTGAGGTCCGGTCCCGNTTGGGGCAGGCTCAACGCGATCTGGAGCGAACAGAACTCAGGGCTCCTTATGCGGGTCGAATTCGCAGTGAGCGAGTCGATCCGGGACAGTTCGTATCGCGTGGGGAATCCCTGGCCAATCTCTACGCAGTTGATTTTGCCGAGGTTCGTCTTCCGATTCCCGATCGGGAACTTGGATTCATGGACCTCGCGTTGGGATACCGCCGAGATCTCTCAACGGCTTTGCCGGCCTCGGGNGAGGACTCGCTTGCGCTCGAGGGCGAAGGTCCTCTCGCGCCGAGAGTGCGACTTCGTGCCGACTTTGCTGGACAAGAGCAGGAATGGTGGGGGGAACTCGTCCGGACCGAAGGCGAGATCGACCCGAAGACCCGCATGGTCACCGTGGTGGTCCGGGTCGAGGATCCGTATGGGCGTTTGAAAGACGACGGCGGTCCTCCTCTTGCGGTGGGTCTCTTCGTGGATGCGATGATCGAGGGAAGCCAACTGGATGAAGCGATTGTGCTTCCGCGTTCCGCACTTCAGCAGGGCGATCGCGTATTCCTGCTCGATCAGGATGACCGGATTCATCTGCAGCCCATCGAGATCGCCCGTTCAGAGCGGGATCGGGTGATCGTGCGCGGAGGCGTCGAGCGCGGAGACCGTGTCTCGGTGACGCCCATGCCCTGGGCGGTGGAGGGCATGCAGGTCCTTCCGGTGCTGGCACTTCCTGGATCGGTGGATCGAAATCCATGAATGGGGCCATTCGCTGGTTTGCGACCAACTCGGTCGCCTCGAATCTGTTGATGATCGTGATGGTGGTGGCGGGTCTTTTTTCCATCCCCATCATCCAGCAGCAGATGTTCCCTGAGCTCGAGACCCACATGGTNTTGGTGTCGGTCCCGTATCTGGGTGCGTCGCCTTCGGAGGTCGAGGAAGGCGTTTGCATCCGGATTGAAGAAGAGCTGAACGGTCTTTCGGGCATTGAAAAGATGACTTCGTCCTCGGCGGANGGAGCCTGNGCGGTCACNATCGAGTTGCTTTCCGACCAGTCGATTGATCGCTCCCTTTCGGAAATCAAGAATGCCGTGGATCGGATCTCCACCTTTCCCGACGAAACCGAAAAACCCATCGTCAGTCACGTGGACATCCAACACAATGTCCTGCAGGCGGTGCTTTCAGGTCCCGCCGAAGAGCGGACGCTTCGTTATTGGGGCGAGAGGGTCCGCGACGGTCTCCTGACCCTCCCTGGTTTTACCCATGTCGATCTGACCAATGTCCGGGGACTCGAAGTCTCGATCGAAGTGTCCGAGTTCTCCTTGCGCCGCTACGGCCTCACCTTTGAAGAAGTCGCCAATGCGGTCAGGCGCTCCTCGCTGGATCTTCCGGGTGGTGTGATCAAGACNGAAGGGGGNGAGATCCTGCTCAGNGCCAAGGGNCAGGCCTANACGGCNGACGACTTCAANGAGATCGTGGTCTTGACTCGGGAAGACGGCACTCGTCTCATGCTTTCCGATGTAGCGACCGTCGTGGATGGCTTTGAGCAGAATGATCGCTTTGCCTCCTTCAATGGTGCGCCCTCGGTCATGGTCCGGGTTTTTCGCGTGGGTGATCAGAAGCTTCTCGATCTTGCAAGCCGTGGGAGGGAATACCTCGAGACGTTCCAGACCCAGCTCCCGGAAGGGTTGGAGCTGACGGTGTGGCGCGATGACTCAACCTATCTTCGAGACCGTTTGAATGTGTTGATCAACAATGGCGTCACGGGCTTTATATTGGTCTTCATCGTCCTCACCGCGTTCTTGCGTCTGCGTCTGGCACTCTGGGTCGCGATTGGTGTTCCCGTCTCGCTCATGGGAGCCCTTGCTCTTTTCCCTCTACTGGATTTGTCACTGGATGTGCTCACCTTGTTTGCCTTCATCCTCGTGCTGGGTCTTCTGGTTGATGATGCCATCGTGGTGGGTGAAAACGTGCACACCCATCAAGAGCGTGCAGAAGACCCATTGCAGTCGGCCATCACGGGCACCCAGGAAGTGTCCGTCCCGGTCATCTTCGGGATCTTGACCACGGTGGCGGCTTTTCTGCCCATGCTGTTGGGACCGGGCGGTCTGGGTCGTATGTTCGGCTTCATTGGCGTGGTTGTGGTGATCTGTCTTTTCTGTTCGCTGATCGAGTCTCAGCTGATCCTTCCGTCTCACCTGGCCCATCACGCCGGTGCGAAAGGGAAGAGTGAAGAGAAGGTTCCGAAAAACGCGCTGCAGAGGAACTGGATGAAAGGGCAGAGCTTCCTGGCTTCCAGTCTCACTCGACTGGCCAGGGGGTATTACCTTCGGCTTCTGGAGGTGGCGCTGAGCTGGCGTTATGTGACCGTGACCCTGGCGGTGGGCCTTCTTGTGATCACGCTCTCGGCGGCTTTCTATGGGACGATGAAGTGGAGCTTCTTCCCGGATGTGGAGAGCGATTACGTTTCAGCCGTGCTCAGCATGCCGCCGGGCACGCCGGTGGAACAGACGGCGTTGGCGGTGAGACAGATCCGGGAGTCTGCGGAGCGGGTGGCGGCTGAGTTGAGCGCCGAGTTGGGCGGTGAAGGTCTGGTGTTGAAACACATCATGGATGTTGCGGGAGGGCGCGCGGGTATGGGGCGCGGAGGCCCACCCACTTCGATCTCGGCCGCGAACTCAAGCCATCAAGGTGAAATCAGTATTGAATTGGTGAGCGGAGAAGATCGACTGATTTCTCCGAATGAATTTGTTTCTCGTTGGCGTGCCGCCACGCCTCCGATCGTCGGTGCGGAAGAAGTCTCCTTCGTCTACGACTACTTCAGTTTCGGTTCCGCCATCGACATCCAGTTGTCGTCACCCAACGTGGATCACCTGGAGCAAGCGGCGGAATTGGTCAAGCTCAAGCTGGCGGAGTTCGCAGGTGTCTTCGACATTACAGATTCCTTCCAGGGCGGGAAGGCCGAGATCCAGTTGGACATCCTGCCGGCCGCTGAGAGTCTGGGTCTTACGCTTGCGGACCTGGCAAGGCAGGTCCGTCAGGCCTTCTACGGAGAAGAAGCGCAACGCATTCAACGCGGGCGAGATGATATACGCGTCATGGTGCGTTACCCCGAAGACCGCCGCACCTCGCTCGCGGACCTCGAGAATCTGAGGATCCGTACTCCGAGCGGGGACGAGGTCCCCTTCTATGCCGTGGCTCGTGCACGGATGGACCGAGGCTACTCCACCATCAAGCGGATCGATCGTCAGCGAACCATCAACGTGACGGCGGATGTTTCTGAACAAGAGGGCGGAAATGCGAGTCAGGTCATGGCTGCATTGTCTCGGGAACTCCCCACTCTTCTTCGGGATCTCCCCGACGTTTTGTACACGTATGAAGGAGAGCGCGCCGAACAAAGCGAGACCTTTGATTCACTGATCCGTTTCGGCACGATGGCGCTGATTCTCATCTATAGCTTGCTGGCGATTCCGCTGCGCAGCTATACGCAGCCCGTGCTCATCATGTCCGTCATCCCCTTCGGTCTGGTCGGTGCCATCGGAGGACACTTGCTGCTGGGTCTGGATTGGAGCTTCATGTCCGTTTTCGGCGTCGTGGCCCTCTCCGGTGTGGTGGTGAATTCGAGTCTGGTGTTGGTGCATGCGGTCAATCGACTGCGCGGAGAGGGAGCCGAGATCGACGAGGCACTTCGAGGTGCGGGGGTGACCCGCTTCCGCCCCATCGTGCTGACGGCCATCACGACTTTCGTTGGGCTGACCCCTCTCATGCTGGAGCAGAACCTCGGGGCAGCGTTTCTGGTCCCGATGGGCGTATCGCTCGCCTTCGGAGTCATCTTTGCCACCGTCATCTCTCTTCTGATCGTACCCAGTGGGTATCTCATCATGGAAGATGTGAGGAAGCTGTTCTCGGGAAGAGGCTCTCAGGAGGGGGCCACGCGAAGCTCGCCGCGCCCCACTTTCCAGGAGACTGAGAGTCTTTGATCAGGCGAGCGGGTGGTCTTGCCCTCTAGGCGGAGCCCGTTCGCACGAGCCTTCCGGGTCGGGCGCCCGTGTCCGCGTCATTCTCGCGGGTCTTGACGCCGTTCACGAACGTCGCCATGTAGCCACTGGCCTTCTGGAGGATCCGGCTTCCTCCGGCCGGGAGGTCCCGATACGCTTTGAGGTTGCCCAGGCTGAGGTTGTCATGGTCGATCAAGTTGAGATCGGCGCGCTTTCCGACTTCCAGGCTCCCGCGGTCCGTCATGCCGTACATCTGTGCGTTGTTCAGGCTTTGTTTGAACACAATATGCTCTACGGGGATCCGGGGTCCTCTGGATCGATCTCGTGCCCAGTGAATGAGCTGATAGGTGGGCGCCACGGCATCGAAGATGAGATTGACGTGGGCACCGGCATCCGAGAGTCCGGTGACGGTATGGGGATCGGAGAGCATGGTGTGGATCACATCATGGTTGCCCTCGATGTAGTTGGCGCCCATGAGGATCGCGTAGGCCTCGCCGCCTTCTGAAATGAGGAAGTCGTACATGACATCGGGGACCTCCCGGCCCTCCGCGATGGCGGTGGCTCCCAGGACCTGGCTCATTTCCGGTTCGTAATCGACCGGGTCGCCCAGGGGAATCACGAACGCGGCGGTATCGCGCATGAGGTTGTGGATGTTCGCCATGGCGCCGACAGAATCCACCGGCACATCGTCGTCCGCCAGGATGGCGGCTTTGATTTCGGGCTTCTGCATTTCTCGGACGCGCTCAGCCAGCGGGAGGTCGGCGATCTTCATGTACGTCTCTCGGCGCTGGAACATGTGGTAGGTGTCGAGGCTGGTGACGAAGCCTACCGGGCGCGCGGCGACCTGGGGTCGGAGGATGGAGCCCGCGGCATTTTCCTCGGCGGCGCCCGCCAGGATTTCTCGCCAGTCGTTCGGATTGTCGGGAACCTGAACGGTGGTGAACGTCACAGGTCGGCTGCAGGCCCGTCCCAGTCTCTTGATGAGTTCAAACTCCTCGGTGAGAGAGAATCGTTCGCCCCCGATGGCTTCCAGGTTGCCCACAGTACTGGCGGGGATCAACTCGAAGACCCCAGATCCGGCTCGGTCCATGGCTTGTGCGAGGGCGATCAACTCTTCTTCCTCGGCGTAGGTGCCCGGTACAGGGACACCCGACATGGAGCGGTGGCCCGCGGTGCGGTTTGAGGAAAATCCGACCGCGCCGGCTCGAAGCGCCTCTTCGACGAGTTGGCCCATGCGCGCCAGGTCTTCGGCCGTCGCGGTCTCGTTGTCGCGGCCGCGTTGTCCCATCACGTAGTTGCGCAAAGCGCCGTGGGCGAGTTGGGCCCCCACATCGAGCGCATATTCTCTTCCAGCCAGGACATCGAGGTACTCCGGAAAGCTCTCCCATTCGCCCCAGGGCATACCTTCGTAAAGAGCCGTGCCGGGAATGTCTTCGACCCCTTCCATGATCTCGATCAGTTCCTTCTCGCCACCGGGAGGCACGGGCGCAAAGCCCACACCGCAGTTGCCCATCACCACCGTCGTGACGCCGTGTGAGGCGGAGGGGTCGATCTGGTCATCCCAGGTCACCTGGCCATCATAGTGGGTATGGATGTCGACCCATCCGGGTGTGGCCAGGGCGCCCTCGGCTTCGATGACTTGATCCGCCGCCGAGCTGATCTTGCCTAGCTCCGCGATCTTTCCGTCGCGTATCCCGATGTCTCCATTTTCGGCCGGGGCTCCGGTGCCGTCTACGATGTGAGCGCCTTTGATCAAGTAATCGAGCATGGTCGCTGTCTCCTGTCAGTCATGAGTCGGGTCGGTTGGGCGGGGTGGAGTCGGTCCGAGCGTTCGAATAGGCAAAGTATGACACAGGCACGATGGCTGTCGCGCTGCAAAAGAAGGTCTCCCAAACGCAATAGCGCGACCGAGGAGACTAGACTGAGTCCAGCCTAGCCCTCGATCGCGCTATTTTACCCGCCATCCAAGTCGCATCTTTTCTCCTCCGCTCTTTCGAGCGGAGGAGCCGTGATGTCTTGTCGCGAATTCTCAGGGAATCCTGTGACGCCTCATCACCAAGATGGCATTAAAATCATGCGTTGGAGTCTTCCAATTAGTAGACCACCAATCAAGCGGGTAGTCGATGGCTCAATGACTATTGTCGGCGTCGTCCTGCAACACCCAGACCCGCAAGACCCAGACCTACCAGAAGAGCAGTGGTCGGCTCGGGAGTTACGACGTCGAAGTCACCCGAAACAGCATTCGCCGGGTTGGAGCCATCCGAAAGCTGCAGGATGTTACCCGGGGAGCTGTTGCTCAGGGTGAAGGCCGCGAGGCCAGAACCAGTGTCGGTTACGCTGAACACCAAGGTCGCCATGTCGAAGGAACCGGCATCCCGGTTACCACCCGGCAGAGCGGTGTTCTGCCAGTCCAGAAGGATCTGGTCACTGGTGCCCGTTCGAAGCGTCAGGTTCGTGGTGGCGGGAACGAGGTACTGGTTTCCCTTACCGCCCGAAGTGTAGAGCGCGTACGAGGGGCTCGTGCTGGCACCCTGGTCCCACGACATGATGGTGTCGTTGAACAGGACACTGACAGAAAGGAGCGAAATACCCGCCACACCTTCACTGTCGAAGTTCACCGTGACGCTCACGGTGTCACCCGTGGTCAGCACAGTGCCGTTGCTGTAGTTGCTAGTCATTGTTGTTGCGAAAGCGCTCGCGGATGCTGCACCCAAGACGAGAAGCCCGAGGCTCAGAAACAGCGAGAGCGTGGTAGAACGAACGATAGTCCGCATTGTATTGCCTCCTGAAGCATGGTTTCTATTGGGGGTAAGTGGCCTCGGGGCGCTCGGGGTGTCAAAAAAAGTGAGAACCTTTTTGCACGAAGGGCCTTCCAGGGTTCGAGGCCACACTTTCCCCCGAAGGGAACGTTCTCCGTTTGGTTTGGGCCGATTAGGCTCGCCTGGCCTGACCCGCAGACACTTTGCCCCTGGGGAAAAAGACCGCACGGCGCGGCCTATCGGATCCAGCTTCGGCGCCTTGGGCCGTGTTTCCTACACTGCTCTTCCATGATTGGCCCGCCTACACAAAATCATCGAACAAGAAGGCAGAGCCCCGATGAGGGAGTTCATGCGCGCCCGCAGAGTTGGGCCGGCCGGCCCAACCGGCTCAGGTTGTTGGCCCTTCTTTTATTTACGCTGGGCCTGGGGGTTTCGGCAGGGCCCGTGGAAGGTGAAATGGATCCGGAGTCAGCCCTGTCTCCGTCCGTGGAGTCTCCCTCTGAAGCGGAGCGGCTGTATCAAGCCTCCATCGTGTCCGGAAACCAACGTGATTTCGCGAAAGCACGAGAGCAACTCGAGGGGACTCTGCGTCTTGAGCCGGATCATCTGCAAGCCGACCTTGCGCTGGGTGTCGTCTTGATGGTTCTGGGTGAAAAAGAGGCAGGGCAGGCTCGCCTGGAGCGAATCGGCCGTCTTTCGGGACCCATCGCATCGAAAGCCCATTCCCTGCTGGCCAATCAAGCCTCGATTGACGGTCGTCCGGAAGATGTGGTGAAGCATTATGTGCAGGGAATCGAACTTTTTCCCGATGAAGTAGCCATGCGAGTGAATCTGGGGAGGAGCCTATTCTCACAAGGTCGGTTTGAGGAGGCGGTGCCGGTTTTCGAAGCGGCTTTGGTGCTCAGGCCTGACGCCAAGGCGGCGTGGGTTGATCTGGGTCGGTCTTTCGTAAGACTCGGACGAACGGCCGATGCCGAGGTGTGTTTCCAGCGCGCCCTCGCGCTGGAGAACAGGAATATCTCTGCGAACTGGTATCTGGCTCGGATCGAGGCGGAGCGAGGGGAAAAAGAAAAAGCGAATGCCCTTTACGAGGTTGCAGCGGAATCCGCCACGCGGCTTCGGAAAAAGGATATGCTGATGCGTATTCGCTTGGAGCAGAATTCGCTGTGAATCGGTTCTGGATTGCACTTCTCACCCTCCTTCTTCCGACTCTGGGCTTCGCCGACGCGGACCGGGTGCTCGGGGTTCCGAAGGCGCTGCCCGGCGCACCGCCCCTGCCTGTAGAAATCCGCGAAAAGTTGGAGATGGATCTGGTTGGGCAAGGCCCGGATTACAGGCCCCGGACCCAGAGGCTTGATGCGCAGGGACGTCCTCTCTTTACCAATCGTCTCTTGCTGGAAAAAAGTCCATACCTGCGGCAGCACGCTCACAATCCCGTGAACTGGTATCCCTGGGGCGAAGAAGCGTTTGCGGAAGCCCAGAGGTTGGGGCGACCCATTTTCGTCAGTATCGGGTATTCGACCTGTCACTGGTGTCACGTAATGGAAGAAGAGAGTTTTGATCAGGTGGCGGCTGCCCAGTACCTGAATGAACATTTCATTGCCATCAAGGTAGATCGGGAGGCCCGGCCGGATGTGGACTCCGTCTACATGGGGGCTCTGCATGCCATGGGGAAGCAAGGGGGTTGGCCTCTCAATGTCTGGCTGACACCCGATGGAAAACCTTTTTTTGGAGGGACCTACTTTCCGCCCGAAGACCGAGGGGGTCGACCGGGCTTCACCAGCATGCTGAAGCGGATCCAGTCGAGTTGGTCGGCTTCGCCGGAGAGGGTGACGGCCAGTGCGGACACCCTGGCATCCCTCCTCAAGCAGGAGCTTGAGGCGGCTTCGGTCCCGGGTGACGCTTCCATCGACCCGGGTGCTCTGGATCGCGCAACAAGCCTGTATCTCAGCAATCTGGATCCGGTCTGGGGCGGGATCGGTTCTGAAACCAAGTTTCCCTCCTCGTTTCCATCTCGTTACCTGCTTCGTGAATACAGAAGGACGCAGAACCCCGAGATCCGGGCCGCCCTTGAGTTGACGTTGGAGAAGATGGCGTCCGGGGGCCTGCGGGATCAATTGGGGGGTGGGTTTCACCGGTACAGCACCGAGAGGAAGTGGCTGATCCCGCACTTCGAGATCATGCTCTACGACAATGCCCAACTCGCCTTGGCCTACCTGGAAGCAAGCCAGTTGATGGGCCGGGCCGATTTTGCTGAGGTCAGCCGTGGCATCCTCGACTATCTACTCCGCGAGATGCAGGGCCCGGAGGGCGGCTTTTATTCCGCCACCGATGCCGATACGCTGACACCGTCGGGCGAGAAGGAAGAGGGCTGGTTCTTTACCTGGACGCCTGAGGAGGTGAGGGCGGCGCTTCCCCCTTCGGAGGCGGACGCTGCGCTGGCTTTCTTCGAAATCACGGAAGCCGGAGACCTGGAAGGACGCAATGTCCTGAACACCCCTCGGACCCAGGCCGAAGTGGCCGCTGAACTGGAACTGTCCGAAGACGTGTTTGCGAAGAAACTGGCTTCGGCTCGGAGTAGGCTCATGGAGGTTCGTGCGAGGCGCCCAGGGCCTGAGCGAGATGAGAAGATCCTGGCTGCATGGAACGGCCTTGCGATTTCGGCTTTCGCGCGAGCGGGTTTTGTTCTCGATGAACCCCGTTATCTGGAGGCGGCCCAGCGCGCCGCATCCTTCGTACTCGACAGCATGGAGACAGACGGTCGCCTTCATCGTGTCTCCATGGACGGGGAGGCGGGCGGTCCCGCTTTTCTGGAAGACTACGGATTGATGATCGGAGCCTTGATCGATCTCTATGAGGTGGATGGCCAGTCACGGTGGTTGAGCGCCGCGCTCGCTCTGCAGCAGACCGTGGACGAGTACTACCTCGATGCGGAAGGGGGAGGGTATTTTCGCACCAGCAAGGACGGTGAGGTCTTGATCGCTCGCGAGAAGCCCCTGGACGACGGGGTCATCCCCAGTGGAAACTCCGTGGCGGCTTCGAATCTGCTGCGCTTGGGGACCGTGGTCGGAGAGGATCTCTATCTCGAGCGTCTTGCAGGCTTGCGTTCGGCTTTTCATGACAGCCTCGAATCGCAGCCCGTCCGGGCCCCGCATCTTCTTTCGACTCTGAGCGATGAACTGATGGGAATGCGGGAAATCGTGATCGTGACGCCGGAGGGTTCTCAGGATGCGGAAGTGATGCTCGCACCGCTTCGTGACCTCTATGGAACCAATCGCGTGGTGGCGGTCACCGAGCAGGGGCCTTCGCTGCGGGAACTCTCGGTATTACTGCCTCCCGTCAAGAACCGGAGGGCCCTGGCCGGAAAAGTGACGGCCTTTGTCTGCGAGAACCATGTCTGTCAGTTCCCCACGTCGGATCCGGCGGTTTTCCGAAAGCAACTCGAGGCCACCAAGGCCAGTGGCATGACGCCCTAGTCTGGACGCAAGAGGCAAGCTCAGTCGTGACGGATCTGACCGGCCTTGGCGAGGCTGAGAGCCTCGGCCGATTGGACTTCCACATAGCCTTGTGAGCTTGCGGGGTTGAGGCCTTCGCTGGCTTCCATGGATGCATCGGCCTCGTTGTAGAGGGAAGCCGGGCAGTCCGTCAATTTCTGGAAATAGAGATTGCCCTTGTAGAGCCCGACCTCGACGGTGGCGGTTGCACTTTCGGCCAGGACATCGATGGCGGCCAAGGCGGCCTGGGTGCTCGGATCGAAAAGGCGACCGTCGTAGATCTGATCGGCGATCAAGCGCGAAAGATCCTCAAAAAGGGCCGTGGCGCGTCGGTCCAGGACTGCCTGATAGACGCAACGGAGTCCGTAGCCAAGCACCTCCATGCCCGGCGCCTCGTAGACGCCCCGGCTCTTGGTTCCAATGACCCGGTTCTCCAGGGCGTTCCTCATCCAGACGCCATTGCGGCCGGCGATCTCGTTGGCGGTCAGCATGATGCCCAGGGCATCCTGCTCTTTTCCATTGATGGCCGTGCAGCGTCCTTTTTCGAAGCGAAGGGTCAGGGTCTCGATCTCGTCCGGCGCATCTTGAGGCCATACGCCCATGATCGGATCGACGATGAGTGCAGGCGTTTCCAGGGACTCCAGATCCTCGGCTTCATGGGAAAGTCCGGCGAGGTTCGCGTCCGTGGAATATCGCTTCCGCGGCCCCTCTTCGGCTTCAATGCCCTGTTCGCGCAGATAGACGGCCATCTCTTTTCGTCCGGGAAATTTTTCCAGGAGATCCGGGTCCCGCCAGGGTGCGTAGACGCTCATTTCTGGAGCCAGGACATTGGTGTATCGCTCAAAGCGGAGTTGGTCGTTACCACGGCCNGTCGCTCCGTGAGCGAGTACCGTGCATCCCTTTTCCTGCATGGGCCCGAGGAGTCCGCGCACCGTGATGGCGCGGGCGAGTCCGGTGGTGTTCCAGTAGCCGCCGTCGTAGGTGGCCTGGGCTTTGAGTACGAGAAAACAGCCTTCCGCCATGGGCTCACGAAGGTCGACGATCACCGTTTCTGCACCGGTGGGGGCCATCTTCTCGCGGATGTCGTTGATATCCTTTTCGTCCGGCTGAGCCAGGTCGGCCGTAAAGCCAGTGACGTCGAGCCCTTCTCGCAGCAGGCGAGTGGTCACGGTTTTGCTGTCGAGGCCGCCCGACACGCAGATCCCTATTTTATGGCCTTTNAGCTGATCGATTCGCATGGNCGGGACCATAGCGCAGACCGCCTTGGCTCAAGTCTTCCGGTGGATCTTCCGGCAATTAGATGGGGTATCATCAAGAAGCCCACGCAGGGTGTGGGCCGCTTGAGAAAATGAACAACGAGGCTCCTGTCCCANGGCAGAGAGCTGCTGGAGCGCGCCCGAATGACCCGAGCCATAGCTCTTCTGCTCACTCTGATGACCGGCTTCAGCGGCCTCGTCTACGAGGTCGCCTGGCAACGTTACCTGGCCACCTTGCTCGGATCCCACAGCGAGGCCACTTCGGCCGTTCTGGGAATCTTTCTCGGTGGTCTTTCTGTGGGTTACTGGCTTTTCGGGAAGGTCACGCGGCGGATCGTTGAAAGCGCCGAGCGTTCGGGCACGCCGCCCCGACTGCTCTTCGTCTACGGACTCCTCGAGGGGGGGATCGGCGTCTACGTGCTCGCCTTCCCATGGCTTTTTGGNGCCATTCAGGCTCTTTCCTANGCANTGCCNCACGGNGCGGGCGGGATGGGGTTCGTGATCGATGTTGCGCTGGCCGCTCTCCTGATCGGACCGGCTTCGGTTCTCATGGGCGGCACGATCCCGATGNTGACCCAGGCCTTGGCCCGCAGTCTNGAGGACGCCACCCGTTTCCATGCTTTTGTCTANGCCTTCAANACCGTGGGNGCTTTCGCGGGNGCTCTTGCNGCGGGCTTCTANCTGATNCCCCGGCTCGGTCTCGTCAATGTCATGTTGATCATGGGGACCATCAACCTCACCGCGGGNGCCGTNTTCCTGCTNATCGGTTGGCGCGGCCGAGAGGTNGTNTCTCTCGAACAGGAGATCNAGACGGAAGATTCTNCGAGTGGAGANACCTTCTTCNTCTANTCNCTGGTGGCGTTGCTGACGGGCTTTGCCATGATGGCNCTCCAGACCACCGTGATCCGCGTGGCCGGGCTTTCTTTNGGNTCATCGCAGTTCACCTTTTCCATGGTGGTCGCTGTTTTCGTGCTCTGCATCGCNCTGGGCAGCTTTGCTGTTTCAGCGCTCTCCAATATTTCGAAGCTTCTCATTGTCGCGAACCAATGGGCACTCGCCCTGTGCTTGATCGCGCTCTATTGGGTTCTGGAAGACAGTCCCTATTGGGTCCACTATCTGCGCGCTCTTTTTCGTGAGGAGACGGCGAGTTTCACCGTCTATTATCTGCTCGGGTTCTTGATGGNCTTGAGCGCCATCGGCCTTCCGGTGCTCTTTTCGGGCGCTTCGCTGCCGCTTCTCTTCCATCAGATGCGACGCGAGGTGGGGCATCTGGGCGATCTCGCAGGCAGTCTCTACAGCTGGAACACCGTGGGTTCGTTGCTCGGCGCACTTCTGGGAGGGTACGTGTTGCTCTTCTGGCTGGATTTGAATGAGGTCTACCGCGTGGCGGTGGGCTCATTGCTCCTGGCGGCTCTTTTGTTGACGGTGCGCATCTATCAGCGGGCGCTTGCCTGGTTGGTGTTGGCCATTCCGCTTCTGGGGGTGGTTTTTCTCATGCCGGGTTGGGANCCTGCCAATCTCTACGTGGGTCTCTTCCGTAATCGGCAGCCCATGGAGGACACATTCTCGGGCCCGGCTGCTTTTGAGAAGAGTCATCCGGACCTCTATGGGGACCCGATCCTCTATGCAGGGGATGATCCCATCGTCAGCGTGGCGGTGACCGAGCGTATCGCGCCCGGCGGAGTCCGTTCCATTTCCATCATCAACAACGGAAAGAACGACGGGAATACCTTCTTTGACCGTATGACCATGGGACTGGCTGCGATCCTGCCCGCGATGTTGGCCGACAAAGCCGACCGGGCTTTTGTCATCGGCTGGGGGACCGGGATGACGGCCGGCGAGTTGGCCGCTCTCAGTTCGATGAAGGAAGTGGATGTGGCCGAAATCTCAAGCGGCGTCATGGAGGCGGCTCCGCTCTTTGATTTTGCGAGTATGCAGGCGACGAGGAATCCGAAAATCCAGGTCATCCAGAGTGATGCCTACAGGGCACTGATGCGTTCGGACACGAAATACGATGTGATCGTCTCCGAGCCGAGCAATCCCTGGGTGACGGGTGTCGAAATGCTCTTCAGCCGTGAGTTCCTTCAAGCGGCCAAGAGTCGACTGGCCCCGGGCGGTGTCTATGCCCAGTGGTTCCACCTCTACGAAACCGACGCGGCCACTGTGGAGCTCGTTCTCAGAACCTATGCAGACGTCTTTGATCATGTGGCTGTCTGGTCGGCGGGCTATCAGGACGTATTGCTTCTGGGGTTGGACAAGCCGGGGGTGGCCTTCGACCACTACCGCCTTGAAGAGAGATCGCTGCAGCCGGAATACAAGGAGGCGCTGGCACGGCTGGGAATCGATAGCTTCCCCCAATTGCTTTCCCATGAACTCCTCCCAGTGGGTGTCTTGCACGAGGCCGATCTGCCGGGGCCCATCCACACGCTGTACCGACCGCTTCTCAACGANCAGGCCGGCCGGGCCTTCTTCCTGGGTGAAATCGGTCCGCTTCCGTTTACCGGGTACGGGGATGTGGCGGAACTGGCCAAGCAGAATTCCATGACCCAGGGATATGCTCTTNGCTCGGGTCGGCGCATTCCCGATCAGGCCCGGGCGGAAATGATCCGGGAAACCTTTCGGACCCTGGGTCCCTTGAGCGAGACCCTGATGGCCCAGTGGATCAGCGAGGATCCGTCTTCAAAGGAATACGAAGAGACGCGGGAGTGGATGAAGGAGAGCATCAAGTCCTATAGCAGGGACGGCTCCTATGGCGGTGAGGTCGGATTCGATCGAGCCGAGCGACTGGCGCAGCTCTTTGCCGGCCCAAAGGAGATGTCGGAAGAGCCTGTCGACCTTCGGACGGCTCGCCAGGCCCAGAAGGACTACGCGGCGTTCTACCATCATGCAGCGCCGTTTCGGCCCGAGGCTCTTCTCGAGATATGGGGTCGCTGCCGAGGGGGGCAGCAGACCTATGAGATCTGCGAGCAGATGGCGGACAGTCGATCCCAGTCCTCGGTGGACGCTGATTTCAAGTCGCTCCTTGAAGCGTGTCTGGCCGAGAGGGTTCTGACCCCGGAGTGTGTGGACGGGCTAGAGGGAGCGCGCGAGTTCCTCCGCGGAGACGGTGGAGCTTTGTCGGGGCCCCAATGAGGCCCTGGGCTCCGTGAATCGCTTCATGTACCTCTGCCAGCGGGACCTTCAGCCGGGAGAGTTCAGGGAGCCGACTTCGTTCATGAAGGTCTCAAGAGCGTCGATATAGCTTTTCGGACCTTTGTATCCGTGGAATTTTTCGCCCGCAAATTCGGCCGCCGTATCCATGGCGCGAAGAGCGATCCGGGTTCCCCCGATCTTTTCCCAGAATGCGATGGCCTCGGTCCATGAGTCGGGATCGCCCGTAAAGTCAACCAGGGCCTCGGTGCCGAAGTCCTCTTGGCTGCGTCCGTATTCTTCCAACATGGTTTGTACGCGTATCAGCATCTTTTCCATGCGCTTGGGCCAGCTTCCGAAAATGAATCCGTCCCCGATCCGGGCAGCGCGCCGGAAGGCGAGATCATTGAAACCACCGAACCAGATGGGAATCTTCGAGGGAGGCCGAGGAAGAAGTCCGGCTCTCTCGACCCGGTGGTAGTCGCCTGTGTAGTCCACGACCTCCTCATCCCATAGGTGTCGAAGCAGATCGACCTGCTCGGTGAGTCGGGGCCCGCGTGAGGCGAAGTCTTCGCCGAGACTGTCGTATTCCACATGGTTCCAGCCGGTGCCCACACCCATTCGAAATCGTCCCTGGGAAAGAAGCTGGAGTTCGGCCGCCTGCTTGGCGACCAGCACGGTCTGGCGCTGGGGCAGGATCAATACGCCAGAGGCCAATTCGATGCGTGTCGTCAGTGCAGCCATGTAGGCCATGACGACAAAGGGCTCNTGGAAGGGGTCTCTTTCGGTGTAGGGCCCCATGAGGGGAGGCGTTCGATCGCGATGTTCGGCCCCCACNACATGGTCGTAGCAGACGATGTGAGAGTATCCGAGCGCCTCTGCGGCCTGGGTCCAGTCTCGGATGAAGGCGGGGTCATCACCGATTTCACACGTGGGAAAGATGGCTCCGATCTTCATGGGCAGTGCTCCTGATTGCTTTTCCGAACCGCGTCATCTGGATCCGCAAAAGCTATAAACGTTGTGTAAGCGCCCGGGTATTCTCAAAGAGGATGGCCTTGCGCTCTGCATCACTCAAGGGGCTGATCTCCTCNAGGATTCCGAGCGGCTCTGGGAGGCCTTCCATGTGAGGCCAATCGGATCCAAAGATCACGCGGTCTGCGCCGATCCAGGAAACGACCTCCGGGATATTGTCCTCCCAGAANGGACTCACCCATACATGCTCTCGGAAAAGAGAAACCGGGTCTTCTTTGAAATGCCAGGGATTCCGCTCTCTTGCGTACTCAATCTTGCGAAGCAGATCCGGAAGAAAACCGGACCCGTTTTCGATGGACAGGATGCGTAGCCTGGGGAAGCGTTCGAAAAGCAGTTCGTAGGCGAGCGTGAGAAGGAAGTCGGCCGCGGCGCGTTCCACTGCAAGACCTTTGATGGAGGGGCGCCGGCTCATGCCAATGGAAGACCGCGCAAAGTCATCGTCCGCATAGCCCTGACTGGTGTAGCCTGAATTTCCCGTATGGATGACCACTGACAGGCCCGCTTCATCCACTCGGGACCAGAAGGGGTCGAAGATCGGGTCGGCGGGAGAGCGGGGGCCCGCTTTCGTGAAAATGGCCGCAGGGCGCATGACGATGACCCGAGCGTCGTTCTCCAAGGCCCAGTCCAGTTCGCGGCACGCCCANTCCACATCGGCCAGGCTGATGTAGGGTGCGGAGAAGATCCTCTCCTGATGNNTCAGNCCCCAGTCTTCCTCGAGCCAGCGGTTGAAGCCCTGGAAGAGCGCACAGACTGCTTCNGTATCGTGCTTGAGTTTTTCTTCATAGAGGACGCCGAGAGTGGGAAAGAGGAGGCTTGCTTGGATCCCCTGGTCGTCCATGGCGTGTAGCCGGGCTTCGGGTTCGCGATACGCGGCGGGAATCGGCTCGAGGTTTCCTCGCATGATTTCAGAGGCGGGGCGTTGGGTCGGATTGCCGCGGTAGTACTCCCACAAGACACCGGGTCGTGCGATCGGGTCAAAAGTCGGATTGGCCACCGAGTAGTCGACTTCCCCCCCGACGAGGTGGCGCTTTCTGCCCTCGATTTCTGCCCACTGCACACAGCGACCCTGCATGCGGGGATCTACATGGCGCGTAAAGGCATCGACGGCTTCATAGTAGTGACTGTCACAGTCGTAGACCGGGTGAGGGAGCACAGTCTTCTCGGTCATGGTTTCATGCCTCCCGTCTAGTTGGTTTCGATGGAGAGTAG
Source organism: Spirochaeta sp. (assembly GCA_002691025.1). Taxonomy (GTDB): domain Bacteria; phylum Myxococcota_A; class UBA9160; order UBA9160; family UBA4427; genus MED660. The sequence continues at coordinate 19,592 of NZGT01000115.1, forward strand.
AGCGCCTTCCGAAACGCGGGCCTGGGCGCCACACAGATCATTCGCTTCGAAGGTTTCCGCCATGGTCGGCTCTTCGCTTCGAACCCAGGTCCGATGACCCTCCGGTGTGAGTGCGCAGGCGACACTGTATTCAGGAGAACCGTCGCTTCCATATTTGATCGAGTAGGCTTCGAGTTCGGCAACACCCTTGAAATCCGCCGCTTCTTTTCGTCGAGGAAGCGAATCGATTTCCTTCTGGGGGGACTCGAAGCGGTAGGGTTTTTCGGGTGGACGCCCGGAGTAGACGCCGAAGCTGTGTTTGGTGAAGTATCCACCGACTCCACTGACGAAGCCCACGCGATCCGGTTCGGCCCGAACCAATTCCATCATCCGCGCGACGCTATGAACCGTATAGCTGTTGAAGGGGCCTCCGAAAAAGGTCAATCCTCCTGTAATGGAAGGAACCCGATCCAGGGGCAGGCGGATCTCACTGCGGGCGACCTGGACCGCGGCGGGAAAGCAGGAGTAGAGATCGATCCAGGAAAGCTCCTCGGGGTTTGTTCCGGCGGCACTCAGCGCGGCCTGTCCCCCGATCCGCATGGCGGGAGAGGAGTGGATCCGGTCCCTTTCGCTGGGAAACCAGTGGTCATGGGTCCGCGCACCGGACCAGGGAAAGACCCAACGATCGCTTGAGATGCCGAGGTCCCGGGCTGTGCCCACGGAAGTCAGGAAGAGCGCAGCCGATTGATCCACGTCGATGTTGGACGTCATCCATTTTGGATAGGGGTGTGTGATCGGGCGATTGTCTGCACTGTGGGTGCCGATGGCTTCCGGTGTCTTGGCCTCCGGAACCCACGCGTGGGGGTTGCGGCTGGCGACTTCGGAGAGAGAAGACCAGAGCGTCGCAATCTCCTGCTGGTGTTGGCTGAAGGATTGACGCCGTTCGTGGCGCAGCGCGTTCTCGATCATGGCGTAGAAGACCGTGGCGAGTCCCATGCCGGACGCGACTTCGTGTGCACTGAGCATGGGCTTTCCCTGGAAGAAGAGGGAGTCCACGTTGCCGTCGCCAATATCGCCGCTGTAGCGTGTTTCTTTTCCTGCTTGTTTGTCCCGACGCCGGGTTCGCATGGTTTCCGCGGAGGTGACGAGGACCACGTCACTCTTTCCTGACTGGATGTCGGCCAGGCTTTCAAGAATCAGATCCTGTCCTTCATTTCCGCCGATGGGTCGGATCCGGGTCCGGGCCCGGGTGTTGCCGATTCTTTCCTTGAGAAGAAGTCCCGGTTCGCGGTAGGGCCAGATGCCCTGCAAGATTCCAATGGAGTCGGCGCGCGTCATCAAGGATTCGCACCCGGCATCCAGGGCGGCTTCTCGGGCGCGCGCAGACATGAGATCCACGGGCTCCAGGGGATCCTTTGCATCGTCGCGTTGGTTGGCCTGGGCTACGCCCACTAGAATCGGAGTTCGTTCATCCATGGCCTGTCACGCTATCGCTTCAGGGCGCCCGAGTCACGCGCCTCTCAGATGCTTCAGATCGTGACCTTCTGCCAACGTCCGGAGTGGAATCGCCAGGTCAGCATGGCGCTTTTGACGAGGTAGTCGAGAATCAGGGCGCCAAAAATCCAGGTGACATCGAATCCAAGCCAGGCGAACAGAGCAGATCCACCGCCGCGCACCACGACCAGTCCCACCAATGTCGTGAGGAGGGGGAAGCGGGTGTCGCCCGCGCCCCGAAGCGCGCCGCCAAGGGTGAAGACGATGGCCATGAGGGGTTGTACCGCTCCCATGATGTAGATGAAGGTCACGGTAATGCGGACGACGTCCGGGTCGTCGATCATGAAACGGGCCAGGGGTTCGGCCGCGGCGGCTATGGATGCGCCGAGCACCGTCATGGTGAGGATCGATAGAGAGGTGGCACGCCAACCGCTGCGCATGGCGCCTTCCGGATCTCCCGCACCCAACTTCTGACCCACATGCGTGGAGGCGGCTACGGTAAATCCGAAGCCCACAAGGAAAGAGACGGAAAGGATCTGCACGCCGATCCCGTAGGACGCGTAGGCGGCTGTGCCGTAGAGAGCCACCACCCACAAGAAGAGGACAAAACCCATCTCCATGGCGAGTTGCTCGATGCCGGCCGGGTAGCCGATCTTGAAGATCTGCTGGAGCCTTTCGCGTGTCACCGATCGCCCCTGGGCGACTCGGATCCTCAACCGACCCCGTAGCCACAGGATTCCCATCATCACCATTCCCACCGCAAAGGCGATCCCGTTGGCGAGAGCCGCTCCCATGACGCCCATGGCGGGGAGTCCGAAGTGACCGTTCACGAGTCCGTACACCAGTCCGATGTTGAAGACATTGGTGATCAGCCCGACCCACAGAGGGGTCATGACATCCCCGGCGGCGCGGAGGGCGGCCCCGAAGACCATGCTGGTTGCGAAGCAGACATTGAAGAGAACAAGGATGCGAAGGAAATCCGCCGCCATGGAGAGGGTCTCTGGATCGAGATTGAAGACGCTGACGAAGAAGTCCGAGAAGATGTAGACCGGTGCGGTCATGAGAACGGCGATCCCACCGCAGAGCCACAATGAGACCTGGGTCACACGCTGCGCTTCGGCGGTATTTCCGGCCCCCCAGGCCCGGGCCACCATGGCGGTGGTTCCCGCCGTGATGGCGATAAGCACGGCCTCAAGCACCCAGAAGATCCGGTGCCCCGTCGTAACGGCCGCGACGGCTGATGCACCCAATGATCCTACGATCTTGATATCGACCAGTCCGACCAACGAGAATCCGAGATTCCCGAGGATGGCCGGCCAGGCGAGTTGCAAGATCCCGGGTGTGCCTGGACCCGTGGCGTCCGGGATCGGGCTCCCGAGTTCGTCGTGGCCGCTTTCTTCTCTTTCAAGTTCAATGGCGTCCATGAATCTCATCTGCCCGGCGTGGATTCAGGACAGAATCGGCTCGGTATCGACGGACGGGATCAGGAGGTCCCGTTCCTGGGAGGCCGGGACTCTAGCCCCACTCGGGTCCCCTTGAAAGCGGAAGTTGCCGGAATCAGCGGCCGACGGTGGTGGGGCGGATCAGGAGACGGTTGCAGAGGCGTCGGGCCCTGTTTTCTCTTTTCCGAAGGGCTTGAAGGTCAGCACAAGGGCTGGCATCAGCAGGAAGTCGGCGATCAGGGCGCTCACGATGGTTCCTGCGAGCAGGAGACCCTGGTTCGTGTTGCTTTCGAGCCCCGAGAAGAGGAGGACCAGGAACCCGAATACCAGGATGACCGATGTGATGGTCAGCGCGCGCCCGACATCCAACATGGCCGCTCGCAGGGCTTCTTCGTAGGATCCCCTGACCCTGAATTCGTGCCGGAATCGGGAGAGAAGATGCACGGTGTCATCCACAGCAATGCCCATGGCTACGGAGGCCAACAGGACCTTGTTGTAATCCAGTGGTATATCGAACCAACCCATGACGCCCAAAGTCAGAAGGGAAGGAAAGATATTGGGAAGCATGGAGACGGCTCCCACAGCGAAGGAACGGAAAAGAAGGCACAGAAGCAGCCCGATGGCGGTGAAGGCCATGGTGAAGCCCTGGATCTGGCTGATTTCGATGTAGTCGAAAAGTCTCATCCAGAGGCTTGTGATTCCCGTGATCCGGACCTTCGTGAACTCAAGAGGCCTCTCTTCCAGTTCGGTATTCAGTTTCTCTGAGAATTCTGCGACTTTGCTTGTGCTGCCCAGTCGGATCCGGAGGTCAAGCTGGGCTGAACTGTAATCGGGATTCACCAATCGGACGGCATCGGTTCCGCCTGCTGTTTCGTAGAGCAGCATGTACTGGGCGATCAGGTCCTGACTCTCCGGGATCGCGTAGTACTCGGGATTGTTCTCATTGAAGGTCTTGTTCAGATCCCGGATGATGCCACTGATCGAATAGGCCTGTCCGACCAGCGGTTGCTTCAGGGCCCATTCCTCGACTCGGGTCATTTCCTCCATGGCGGCTGGAGTCTTCAGGGAGCCGGGCCCATCTCCGTCGAAGGTCAAGATGAGTGACGACATTCCGCCCATGTGTTCCTTGGCGAAGAGGGAGGCCACCCTGACGGGCTCGGTCTCCTTGAAATCGTTCAGCCAATTGGAATCGACCTTGAGGATGGAGATGCCTCCGAGGATGAAGATCATCAGGCTGGCAAAGGAGAGCAGGATCCCTTTACGAAAACGGATGACGAAACGGTAGGTGGCTTCGAGGAAGCCGATGATCCAGGTTCCGCCCTTGGCCTGGACCCTCTGCTTTTCACCGTCCGCGTTTCTCGGCGTGGGAGAGCCGAAAGAGAGCAGGGACATGAGGAGGGTCAGTGACAGGACGAAGATGGCGAGGATTCCCACTGCACTGTAGACCCCCACGTGCGCGACACTCTTGATGGGTGAAAAAGACATGGAAGCAAAGCCCACCGCCGTAGTGAGCGAAGTCAGTAACGAGGGCGTGCCGACCAGCCCGAGCGTGCGGACGAGGGCGGTCCGTCGGTCCCGGGTCTCGGCGAAGAAGGCTCGGAACTCCGAAAGGATATGAACGGAATGAGCGACCCCGATCGCCGTCATGAGAGTGGGAATGCTGCCGAAGCTCATATCCAGCTTCCAGTTCATGAGTGTCATGAAGGCGACAGTCACCACGACACCCAGTTGGATCACCAGGGTCGACGCAATCATTCCGACGAGCGAACGGAAGAAGAAGAGTAGAAGCAGTCCGACAACCGCGGCGGTTCCCAGGCCCAGCACGAAACTCTCTTCCCCGATCAGGATGTTGATCAAGGCATTGAGCGGTACATCGCCGGTGTGATGGAAGACGAGGCCATCGTATTCGGGTCGTTCAAGGATCTCCTTGATCTTCCAATAAGTGACCTGAGGGTAGAGGTTGTCACGCCCATCCCCCTTTTCCGGGTCCAAGCGGATTTCTTCGATGGGGTCCGAACT
>NZGT01000116.1 GCA_002691025.1 Spirochaeta sp.
TGCCCGCCGTGACGGCGATTTTCGCGTCCGCGGCCGCAGCAAGCTGAATCGCGGCGGTTCCGATGCCACTGCCACCGCCGTGAACCAGAACCCAGTCCCGACTCTTCAAGCCCGCCAATTCAAAGACATTGAGGAAGACCGTCAGCAGGACCTCTGGCAATGCGGCCGCCTCGACCAGATCCACCGTCTCGGGGACACGCAGGCAGTGCCCGGCCTGGACCACGACCTGTTCCGCATAGCCTCCGCCCGGCAAAAGGGCCATCACGCGATCGCCGGGCGACCACTGAGAAACGCCCTCGGCCACCTCGGTGACCACCCCTGAACACTCCAGTCCCAGGAGTGGCGAGGCGCCTGGGGGAGGCGGGTAAAGGCCGCGCCGCTGCATGAGGTCCGCACGGTTCACGGCCGTAGCAGCAACCTCGATCCGAACCGAGCCCGGCACGAGCGCAGGCGTCTCCACCTCGGTGAGACTCAGCGGATGCCCGTCCGCCTGGCTGTCATACACGATTCCTTGCATCAAAAACCCACCCTGGCGGGTCCAGGCCAAAGACCCGAACCCGCCTCAGAGCGCCCGAGAAGGGCGTGAATGGCTACTTCAGGTCCGCACGCGTGTAGTCGAGCAGGCCACGGGCAATGATCAGGCGCTGGATCTCGCCGGTTCCTTCGTAGATGTCCGTGATCCGGCAATCTCGCGTCCATTTTTCGAGCAGATGCTCTCGGGAGATACCCATGGCCCCCAGGATTTCGATACATCCCTGGGTCACGGCCCTGACCGCTCCACCCGCATGCGCCTTGCAGACCGAAGACTCCATGTTGTTCGGCTTGCCCTCTCCTGCCAACCAGCAGGCCTGCATGGTGGTGAGTTTGGAGGCGTCAAAGAGCGCCTCGAGTCGAATGAACTTTTCAGCCGCAGCCGTCTGGCTCCCGGGCCCCGCCATGTAGTCGATCTCGATCTCGGAGGCCTCGAGTTGGTCACGCGTGAAGTCAATCGCAGCTTCCGCCAGACCGAGACCCATGGCCGCCGTCAAGGGACGCGTCATGTTGAAGGTCTTCATCACGCCTCGGAACCCACCGGAGTTCTTGAGATTGACTTTCTCATCTCCCCCAAGCAGGTTGTCACGCGGGATTCGACAATCCGTGAACACGTAGGCCGCGGTGTCGTCCGCTCGGATCCCCAACTTCTTTTCTTTGTGAGGGACGTTGAAGCCCGGTGTGCCCTTTTCGATCAAGAAGGACTTGATGCCGCCTCGGCCGGCTGATTTATCCAAAGTGGCCCAAAGCACGACCGCATCCGCACGGATCCCGGTGGTCACGAAGATCTTCTCTCCGTTGATGATCCATTCATTCGTTTCCGAATCCAGAACCGCCGTGGTCGCCACGCGAGAGGGGTCCGACCCACAACCCGGCTCCGTGATGGCCATGGAAAGGCAGAGCTTTCCCCACTTGGCGATCTGTTCCGGGGTGCCGGAGGCTTCGAGAGCCGCATTGCCGAGGCCGCCACTTTCCCGGATCAGGCGGACCGTGTAGTCCCCCCAGTAGTTGATCATGGAAATGCGAGCCATGCGCGTCAGCATGGAGGAGTCCCCCTCCCCCGGGGGTGCCGGATTCGGGTGTTCTGCGTAGAACTCATCCGCCTCCGGCAATTTCTCCGGAGCCATCTCCTGCTCATTTTCATCGTAGTGGCGCGCGTACTTCCGGCAGATCATCGCGCTGGCTCGCGCTTGATCAAACGCCTTCTGGTCGTTTTCGCTGGGTACAAAATCGATCATCTCTATTTCCTTTGCTTTTTCCGCTTCCCTGTAGGGAACTCGGCTTGAATTGATCCTTGAAGGCGGCTCAGACGGCGACGGTGCCTTCCAAGACGCTCAATGTGCGGGCATGTCGAAACCACATCTCGACAGGATGCTCACGAATGAAGCCGTGGCCCCCGAGCACCTGGATCCCGTTGTCCGAAATCCAAAGCGCATGCTCGTTCGCGTAGGTTCGCGCGAGTCGAGCGGCCTTTGTGGCATCCAGACCCTGCTCCAGGAAACTCGCGCCCTGCCAAACCAGATTCCTCAGGGCCTCGATGTGGATATGCATCTCGGCCAGTCGGAAGGCGATGGACTGTTTCTTGGAAATCGGTTCGTCGAACGCCACTCGATCTTTCGAGTAGGGGACACAGAACTCAAGCACCGCACGCGAGAGTCCGAGTAGAGCGGCCGCCTGACCAATGCGAGTACTATTCAAGATCGCCGCCACGTTGCTGCCCGCCTCTTCACCGAGGCGATCGCTGGCACTCACATTGACCCGTTCAAAGTCAAGACGAGCCGTGCTGAGTCCCTTGAGTCCCATATTGAGTTCGGGCTCGGAGATCGTAAGCCCCTCGGCTTCGCGATCCACGATGAACGCGTCCACCTGATCCTGGTTTCGAGCCAGAACCAGGAACTGCTTGGCCTGGTCACCCAGGACCACGCACGACTTGGCACCGGACAGCACCCAGCCATCTCCCTTCGGCTCCGCTTGGGTCCGAGGCCGCATCGGTTCGCTCAATGGACCGGGTTCTACGACAGCCAGAGAGGCGCTATGGAAGGATTCGCCGCAGAAAGCCGGCAGGTAGCGCTCTTTTTGCGCGGCGCTGCCATAATCTGCGATCGCGTTCGCAAACAGGCTGGGCGACGCAGCCGCCACCGCCACCGCCGCATCCCCGTGCGCGAGTTCTTCGAGCACGATGGCGTTGGTGACCGCAGAACGAGGCTCACCGCCTCCTCCATACTCCTCCGGCAATTGCGTACTCGTGAGACCCAACTCCCAGACCGACTGCAACACGTCGGACGGGATGGATGAACCCTCATCACACTGGCGCCCGATTGGCCGAAAGACTTCAGCGGCAAAATCGCGCATGGCATCTCGGACCAGCGTCTGCTCGTCGGTCATACCGAATGAATACATCTTGATTTTCTCCTGTTCTTATTTGAAAAATGGATTGATCAAGCGGCCTCTTCAGGACCGCCCGGACTCGTGTTCGATGCCGTGGCCAGTTCGGGGCTGAGCCGACCCGACGGCGCAATTTGGTGGAAGTAGTGATCCATGGCGGCCTTGCCGCCATCCTTGGTCATCCCGCCTCGGCGTACCGCATCGCGAGCATCGATAAGCCCGAGGGCCACACCACACCAGATACGAGCCTCGGCCGTGTACCGGACATCTGCGTGAGCGGCGAAACCCGCCTGGACCTCGCAGTGACCTTTCGTGATCACCACCGTCCATACACCGCCGCCCTCGCCCGTGAGACGGATCTCGAAGGTGACCTCGGCTTCCGACGCCCGATCCTCTCGCAGCAAGAAGGGCAAGGACTCAATCACTGACTGAGCCGAGGTATCGGTAAAGCGAACGGGGTCGATCTCGAGATCCTCAAGGCCATGATGGATCCACCACCGAGCGATGGACGCAATAATCGGCTCAAGCGAGCGTCCTCGGGCGGAAACGCCGTACAAGGATCGGGGCCCGCCTCCCACCGCTTCCACGAAACCGTCATCCGCGAGTTGCTTGAGCCGCCCCGAAAGCACCCGAGGTGCGATGCCCGTACGCATCCGAAGTTCCTGAAAGCCTTTGGGGCCTCCCAGCAACTGACGAAGCAGGACCAGGGTCCAGCGATCTCCAATCACCTCAAGAGCACGCCCGACCGGATCAAAGATCTGACCGGGGCTCGGAAAGCCGATTCTCTTGGCGGATTCGTCCATGGAGGGGGTGGTCTCAATTCGAACCGACCGCAAAGCGATCGAAGTACACCATTGGATGTAGCGTTAGTATCAAAAAGATACTTTACGCAAGAAGCCAAAAAGGGGCAATTGCCGTTTCGCCCAGGCTCTTCCGTCCCGGATTTCACCCGGTCCGGATTCAACCTCACCCAAATTCCCCGAGGGGTACATCGCACGGCCATGAACCTGATGCGGGATCAGCTNCGANCCGGAACNNGNNGGCCGNAGGTGGANGGAAGATCGCCGGCGNNCANGCATCGNNCGCGGGAGGAAAGTCCGGGCTCCATAGGACAGGGAAGTCGGTAACACCGACCCGGGGTGACCCGAGGGAAAGCGCAACAGAAATNACACCGCCGAAGAGCATCGATCGACCTCCGGGCCGAGCGATGTGGCGAGCGCTTCGCGTTCGCCCGGTAAGGGTGAAATCGTGGGGTAAGAGCCCACGCGTGAGAGCCGGGTGACCGGCGACGAGGCAAGCCCTTCCCGGAGCAAGCTTGAATAGGGGTGCCGTTGAGGCCGGTCCGGCCGAATGCGCATNCGAAAGGATGACACGGCGCCCGGGTGAGAGCGCTCGAGCTTCGCGGCAACGCGAAGCCTAGATGAATGATCTTCTCCGGTCCCACGGCAACGCGGGATCGAGACAAAACCCGGCTTAAAGTCCACGCGGATCAGCTTGTCTGTTCCGACGTCCTGGGAAGAAGCTTCGGCCACGCCCGGGACGCTTCGACCAACCNCGTCCGCCGATCTCANTCGGCGGCGCNCGNGGTGTTTCGTGCCAGGCACGTCACCTCAGCGACCCGTTCCTCGCTGTAGCCCTTCCACTTGGAGCGAGGAAGCGCCTCCACGCTTACGGCCTCAAAGCCCTGCCGCCGGAAAAAGCCTTCGACTCGCTCGGAAGTCGTGCAGGCAAAGACCCTGCCAAGCTCGGCCTCTCGAGCCTTCTCCAGCGCATACGAGATCAAGTGCCCCCCTATCCCCTCCTTGGCGAAGCGGGTCACCGTATACAGACTGGCTATCTCGGCCGCTTTCTCGTCAGGATAAGGCAATAGAGCCCCGATTCCGGCCAGATAGCGCCCCTCGATAAAAACGCCGAAAGCGTGGCTGAGAACAAAACGGATCTCCTCCGGCGAGCGCGCAAGCAGGAAGCCATCCTCGGTCCCGACCCGGATCAAGTCAGCGGCCGCATCGAAATCATCGAGCCCCAGATCCCGCACATGCGTATACCGCTCCTTCGTAAAAAGAGTGCCCGACCCCGCATAGGTAAAGAGTTCCTGGAAAATCCCCTGCGAACTGCACACGCTGATGGAAGGNGTGCCGTGCTCAAGNATCACAGCCACCTCNCGCAGAAGAGCGGNCCGAATCGGATCTCCAGGGTCTTGGGCAGTCTGGAGTCGGCGTAATTCTTCAAGATCGACCAACGAGATCCGCTCTCCCGAAGCGCTCGACAGCCCCCCGTCTTGCTGGATCCAGACCAGCTTCGAAAGCTTCAGTTTCAAGGTCACCCGGCGGCACTCGGCGGCAAAAGCCGACGCCTCTTGGCCGCGGTCTTCCCCGACCACATGNACCCCNACNCGACCGTCGGAATCAATCGCCTCCCAGACGCGCCCCGGCCACGAAGGGGACTCATCCGGCTCGGTGACCACGCTGGCGAACTCTTCGAGGAGACTTCGATCCGGCGAGATCAGGACGCAACGGGTCGGATTTTCCGCCAATTGATCCAAAACAGCCCCCACCTCGGATTCAGACTCCCGGCCATCCGCCAGNACCAGACCAAGGCTGCGGCCNCGGAATTCGGCCAGATAGAAGTCTCTCTCTGCAGGACGAGGCGATTTGGGTTCCATGGCCTGAGTTTGGCGAATTTATCGAGTCGCGCCTCTATATCACGCAAGATAGAGGCGCAATTCNACCCGAATCCTTGGCCTCCAGCNGCCAGAGGCAGTATCGTGCGATTTCGATGGATTGGCAGATCGCCTTCACGTTGGCTGCGGTATTGATTGCTCTCGGCCTGATGGTCTGGGAGGTCGCGGCACCCGATCTTGTTCTCATGGCGGCTCTTGTGAGTCTGGGCCTTACGGGCATCTTGACGCCGCGCGAGACCTTCATCGGCTTCTCCAATCCGGCCGTGGCCATGGTTGGGGTGCTTTTCATGCTCTCGGCGGCGTTGCGTGAGACCGGGGCCCTGGACATGACCATGGGTCGCTTCCTTGGCCGGGCCCGGGATGCCTTCAATGGTACGGCTCGGATTACCGGCCCCGTCGCGGCTCTGTCGGGGTTTCTCAACAACGCACCGATTGTCGCGATGATGACCCCNCTGGTGAGCGACTGGGCCCGCCGAAACAACTTTTCGCCCAGTCGTTTCCTGATCCCGCTCTCGTACGCCTCCATCCTCGGCAGCACCCTGACCCTGATCGGAACCAGCACAAATCTGGTGGTGGCTGGCCTTGTAGACGATGCCGACATGCCGGCACTGAGCTTCTTCGAGTTCCTCCCCGTGGCCTTGCCGATCATCGTGGTGGGCCTCATCTATCTATTGGTCGCGGCGCCCCGCATCCTCCCCGACCGCCCGTACGCGCTCGATGTGCTTGGCGAACGCCGCCGGGAATACGTCACCAGCATGTTCGTTCAAAGCGAGTCCGCCCTGGTCTCCCAGACCGTCGAGGAAGCAGGCCTGCGACAGCTGCCCGGCCTGTTCCTGGTCGAGATCGAGCGACGAGGACGAATCATCACGCCGGTGGCTCCAGAGGAATCCATTGAAGCGAAGGATCGGCTGGTCTTCGCCGGTGTGGTCAGCACCATCGTTGATCTTCAACGAATTCGAGGCCTNGTCCCGGTTTCAGATGAGGACCCGGAGCAGGCGGGCGGGCTGTCCAACTACCGGCACCGCCTTGTCGAGGCCGTCGTATCGAGTTCCTCTCCCCTGGTNGGGCGCAGCCTGCGCGAATCGGACTTTCGCGCCACCTATGAAGCCGCTGTCATTGCCGTACACCGCAATGCCGTCCGGCTCCCAGGGAAACTGGGCGAAATCGTACTGCTTCCGGGGGATACCCTGCTGATGCAATGCTCTCCGGATTTCATCGGAAACCACCGAAATAGCGCCGATTTCTATCTGATCAGTGAATTGCCGGGGAGCGAATCGCCGCGCTTTGACCGAGCCTGGGTCGCTCTGGCCACCCTGGCGGGCATNGTGATCGCTGTGACCACCGGCCTCCTGCCGATCACTCTNGCGGGCTTTCTCGGCGTCGGCATTCTGCTCGCCACGCGCTGTATTACCGCCACNAAGGCTCGACAGAGCGTGGACTGGTCGATTCTGATCGTCATCGCCTCGGGTCTGGGAATCGCTCATGCCATGGCCAAAACCGGAGCCGCCACTGCCGTAGCCCAGCTGCTCGTATCCTTCTTCCATGATATTGGCCCAATGGGAGCCCTGATCGTCATCTACCTTCTTTGCATGCTCATGGCGGAGACCCTTCACCACAGCGCTGCGGTGGCCATCATGTTCCCCATCGCGGTGGCCACGGCTGGACAGGTCGGGGCCGATCCACGTCCCTTCATCATCGCGGTGGCCATGGCGTCCAATTGCTGCTTCGCTTCCCCGATCGCCTACCAGACCCACCTGATCGTCTACGGCGCGGGGGGCTATCGCTTCAGCGACTTCGTGAAAGTCGGGTTGCCCTTGAACGCAGCGACCGCAGTCATCGCCCTGGTGGTCATCCCGTACTTCTGGTCCTTCTGAGCCGCCTGCCAGTTCAACCCGAAACGGTTCGACCCGCGTGGCAGGACGTAGACACCTCCCCCTCGGTCCCCCTTATTCTGGCTCGGCCTTTGGATATTCCGAAAGAATTTCAATGTCCCGAGGGGTTCTCTGCTCCTGGCCCCCTCACTACCCAGCGCGAGCCATGACTCTTCAAGGCAGCCCCCCAAAAAAATGACAGAGGGTGTGTTTTTTTTGCAACATATCCTTGATTAAAGACATCCAATTGACCGATTAGCCTAGACAGCACCCAGGAATCTCAGGCACGACCCTCAATCGAGTACAGCGGCGTGAGAAGAAACCTCCTAACTGCACAAAACAGCAAGCCAGACGGTCAGAAACCTCAAATTCTCAAGAAAAAGCTGGTCAAAGTCATTGAAAACCTTCATTATTCAACCTGCTCATCGGCTCTTGGTTCGACTTGCTGGCTTGCATCTCCTCACAGGGGGGATTTTGTGCGTTCCTCGATGAGCAGAGACATAAGCGATTTTTCCGAATTGAAACTTCGGCACCCACTACGGGATTCGACGCAAACACTGCAAACGAAGACGCAAACGAAGAATAGAAGCTCGGAAGAAACTCGGAAGAAGCTCGAAAGAAGCTCCAAAGAAACAAAGAGCACAGCCAGGCATAAAAGAACCAAGACCAGAACAGAACCGGGGGCTGTCGATCGTGTCGCTCCGTGTGCGACATCAACGATCCACAGAGTAGAGAAACCGAACCGCTTCGGTCGGTATCCGAACATTTCGGAACCGGACCGCGAGACGGACAGGGAGAGAACGAATCCGTGACGAGTGAGAACCAACAAGCCAAGACAACCGCCACCGCACAAACCGCCATGGGAGCTACACCGGTCGTTGCGGCCGAAGAACTGGACCCGGGACGCGAGCGCAGACCGCTCGAGTCCTACTTCCAGGAAATCGGGGGAACGCGAACTCTCAAGCGAGAAGAAGAGGTCTATCTCGCCAAGGATCTGGAGACGGCCACCGCCGACCTCCGGGCGGCGCTTTATGCCATCCCTACCGCAGCCAAGCACGTCGTCGCACGATGGGACTCGCTGCGAGCGCTCTCGCATACGGGAGCCAAGCTGTCCGAGTCCATCGGAGATGAAGAGACGGGCGAAATCGCGGCGCGTGTGGAACGAGCCGTAAAGAAGCTCCGGGTGCTGCTGGAGGACCGGGAAAAGAAATTCGCGAAAGCGGGCGATGACTACCCCGCCAGCCTGACCAAGATCGACACGAAAGTCTCGAAAGAGATGCACAGTGCCCATCTTTCGCTGGCTGTCCTCGTCGAACTCCGCGAACTCTCCCTGGACCAGGCTCGTGAGATGAAACGGGCTCGCAAACGGACCAAGCGGCTGGGCGAACTGGAACAGGAAGCCGGCGTACAACGAAAGAGAATGCTTGAGCTCGCCAAGAATGTAGAGGATGCCCACGATGAGATGACCTCGGTCAAGAATCGCTTCATCGAGCACAACCTCAAGCTGGTAGTGGCCATCGCGAAGGACTACCGGAATCTCGGGCTCTCGTTTCCCGACCTCATTCAGGAGGGAAATCTCGGACTGATCCGGGCGGTGGAGAAATTCGACCATCGGCGCGGCTTCAAGTTCTCCACCTACGCAGTGTGGTGGATCCGGCAGGCTCTGGTTCGAGCGATCCAGAATCACTCTCGGACCATTCGGCTGCCTTCCCATGTGCACGACCGTCTGCAAAGAAGCCAGAGAGTCCGCGCAGAGTTGACCGGCAAGCTGGGCCGCGATCCGACACCGGCCGAGCTGGCGCCGGCGCTGGGCTCAGACACGGATTCCCTGGAAGCACTGGATCGACTTTCCAGAGAAGCCATCTCGCTTGAGTCCAACGTGGCCGGTACGGAAAAACGTCTGGAGGATTTCGTTCCCGATCAGATGGCCTCACAGCCGGACGGCGGGATCGATGATGATCGCATGCGCACTGGCGTGGGCACGTTGATCGGAAGCCTCACTTCTCGTGAGCAGCTGATCCTGCGGTTGCGATACGGCCTGGCGGGTGAGGAAGAGCACACGCTGGAGCAGATCGGTCAATCACTGGGGCTGTCGCGTGAACGGGTTCGACAGCTTGAGGCGCGAGCGCTCAAGAAGCTCCGCGAAACCCAACCGGCCCAGCGTCTACACCCGATCCTGGAGCCCTGAGAAAAGAACAGGCCGACTCATCGGCCTGACCAAGCCCCATCCGGCCCCCTTGAGAAGCCTGCTTCTCAAGGGGGTTTCTTTTTCAGGCTCCGCTTACGCCGCGCCGGGCTGAAGCCAGAGATAGACCCCGAAAGCCAGGCCCACCGCCCAGGCGTACCAGGAAAACAAATAGAAGGCCTGTCGATCCAGCATCCGGACAAAGGCCCAGATGGCCACCAGGCCGGAAAGCAAAGCGGCCACGCTCCCGAGGGCGAGATTCCCCAACTGCGCCGATGAGGCCCCCGCGAGATCAGGAAGCATCAACACGGCTGCTCCCGAGATCGCGACCGTACCGAGCAGAAACGAGAACTCGGCGGCAGCACGAGGCGCCAATCCCAAAGCCAGAGCCGCAGCCACGGTTGTGCCGCTGCGCGATATCCCTGGCGCGATGGCCAGAGCCTGAGCAAGCCCGACTCCAATGGCCAGCACCCAGGTCGGATGGAGCGCATGAGCCCGTGAAACCGTCCACTTCGTGGTCCACAAGATGAATCCGGTGAGGACCAGGGCCCCCGCCACCCAGCCAGGACTCGCAAAAACCTCTTCCACCACGTCTTTCGCCAAAAGCCCTACGGCCACGGCAGGCAGCGTCGCCACACCGAGTTGAGCGACATAGAGCAAGGAGTCAGGATCCAAGGACACCGTTCCCCGAATCAACTCTGCAATTCTCTGCCGATAGAAAACGACAATCGCAACCAGCGTGGCGACATGAACACCGATCTCAAAGAGCAACCCTCCCTCGCCTCGAATGCCGAGAAGCGTCTGGAAAAGAACCAGATGCCCCGAACTCGATACGGGAAAAAACTCTGTCACCCCCTGAACCAGCCCCAGCCAGATGGCTTCCAGGCCACTCATTCGGTCCCCTCCACAGGCCCAAGCGGGTTTCGCCATGATCCGGCCACCCTCAACGCAAGGCCCTCCCCCTGTGAAGGCAAGCGTATCCGATGCGCTGGCTCAGGCCCAGTTCGGCCCCACACGGCTTCCCGACCCGTTCACCCTTGCGCACAGGGGCGTCTCCGCGCTACTCAAGCGACCGTATCTGGCTTTTGCGACAGAGGAGAGAAACAAGATGGAGATCGCCTGCCTTGATCTAGAAGGAGTCCTGATCCCGGAAGTCTGGATCAATGTGGCGGAACGAACCGGGATCGAGGCCTTGCGTGCCACCACGCGCGAAATTCCCGACTACGACGTCCTGATGAAGCAGCGCCTGGGGATCCTCGAGGAAAACGGGCTTGGTATTCAAGAGATCCAGGATGTCATCTCCACCATGGAGCCCCTTGAAGGGGCCCTCGAGATGCTCGATTGGCTGCGAGAACGCTTTCAGGTCGTCATCCTGTCGGACACTTTCTATGAGTTCGCCGAACCGTTCATGCGGCAGCTCAATTGGCCAACCCTGTTCTGCCACAAGCTCGTCATCGACCCGAAGGGGCGCGTCACCGACTACCAGATCCGCCAAAAAGACCCCAAGCGTCAGTCCGTCCGTGCCTTTCAGTTGCTCAACTATCGCTGTATCGCGACGGGCGATTCCTACAACGACACGACCATGCTGACACAAGCCGAAGCGGGAATCCTCTTCTGCCCGCCGGACAACGTAGTCGAGGAGTTTCCCCAGTTCCCCGTGGCCCGATCCTATGAGGCACTGAGGAAGGCGTTCGCCCATGCCTCCCTGCGCGATCTCGAGGCTTGAGCCGTGCGCGCGCTGGAATCAGCGCTTGCGCTGATTCCAGGACAGGACCCGCTTGCGGAGGCGGAGCGTTTCAGGGGTCACTTCAAGCAATTCATCGTCCTCGATCCATTCCAGACAGAACTCGATGGTGAGCTTGTGATGCGGTGAAATGTTGGGGCTGTCGTCCTTGCCTGCAGCCCGCATGTTGTCGAGCTTCTTGGTGCGACAGATATTCACGTTGAGGTCGCCGGGACGCCTCGCCTCGCCCACGATCTGACCTTCGTACACCGGGGTTCCGGTCGGTATGAACAGGCCCGCCCTCTCCTGGATCTTGAAGATCGCGTGAGGGGTCGACGAGCCCTGGTCGGTGGAGATCAGGGCGCCGACACTCCGGCGGGCCAGATCTCCAGCATGCGGCTCATAGCCTGCCACCGCACGATAGAGGATTCCTTCACCGCGGGTATCCGTCAGGAATTCACTCCGGTACCCGAAAAGGCACCGACTTGGAACGATGAATTCCATATGGATCCGGCTTCCAATGTGATCCATCGAGTTCATCCGTCCCTTGCGTTCGGCCATCTTCTCCATGACGGAACCGGCCGAATCCGAAGGTACGTCGATCACCACCTGCTCTACCGGCTCGCAACGTTCACCGTCGATCTCACGCAAGATGACTTCGGGGCGTGAAACGCTGAACTCATAGCCTTCTCGCCGCATGGTCTCGATCAGAACGGAGAGTTGGAGCTCCCCTCGACCCGAAACCTGGAATGCATCCTGCCGACCCGTGTCTTCAACGCGGATCGAGACGTTCCCGAGGATCTCCCGATCGAGTCGCTCCCGGATCTGTCGACTGGTTACGTACTTCCCTTCCTGACCCGCAAAGGGCGAATTGTTGACCAGGAAATTGACCCGGATGGTCGGCGGGTCGATGGCGATCCGAGGAAGCGCCTCCGGATTCTTCGGATGGGCGATGGTGTCACCGATATCAATGGAGTCCACGCCCGCGATCATCACGATATCGCCGGCTCGGGCCTTCTGGAGCTCGGTCCTTTCGATTCCCACCGTGCCAAAGAGCTTCGTGACCCGAAAGGACTCGGGCGACCCTTCGGCCGGGATCCTGACCACCGGATCCCCACGAACCAACTCGCCGCGCTCCACGCGACCGATCACGAGCCTACCCACAAAAGAGTCATAGCTGAGTGTTACCGCCTGAAAGAGAAGCGGACCCTCTTGGTCTACCAGGGGCGCTGGCGCATGTTCGAGAATGGTATCCAGCACGGGGCGGAGATCTTCCATGGGCTTGCCCCACTCGCGCGTCGACAAACCGTCTTTCGCCGAGGCATAGACCACCGGAAAGTCGAGTTGGCTGTCGTTGGCCCCCAACTCCACAAGAAGATCGAAGACTTCGTCCAGCACCGCTTCCGCTCGCTGCTCCGGCCGATCCACCTTGTTCACCACCAGAATCGGGTGAAGCCCATGATCGAGAGCCTTCCGCAAGACAAATCGCGTCTGCGGCATGACACCTTCGACGGCATCCACCAGCAGGAGAACCGCATCCACCATGCCCAGAACGCGCTCTACTTCGCCTCCGAAATCAGCATGGCCCGGCGTGTCCACCAACTGGATACGAACGCCCTTGTATTCAATGGAAGTGCTCTTTGAGACGATGGTGATGCCGCGCTCGCGCTCGATATCCCCGGAGTCCATGACTCGATCGGCCACCGCCTGATTCTCGCGAAAAGCGCCGCAGGCATGCAGCATCCCATCGACCAGGGTGGTCTTTCCGTGGTCGACATGCGCAACAATGGCGACATTGCGCAGATCTGTACGTGACTGTCTTTCACTCATAATAGGATTCACCCGGCAAGGAAGGCGCGCGCAGCCTAGCGCGCCTTGCCCACTTGCGCTGTATAGTTCCGCCCCATGTTGAAGACCCGGCCAAAACGGATGGGAGAGACCATGAGACAGGCCCACCTGCTTGGATGCGACCACCACGAGGTGGGAAGTCTGGCGAGTATTGCCGAGGCCGAAGCTGCGATCACACTCTCCCGGGGTGGCGCGCTGAAGACCTACTCCCACACCGAGCCCAACGAAGATGCAGCCCTCTTCGCGCTCGGCCAGGGGGGCAGCCTGATTGCCGTGGCCGATGGGCATTCTGGAGCCAGTGGCTCGGAAGCCATGGCGGCCCATCTGCTTGAATCCTGTGCTGAGAGTTGGACCCGGGCGGGAAAGCCCGAATTCCAGGATTCCAGTTGGGAAGAAGTCGCCCTGGAGACCGTCTACGCTTGCGGCCGCGCCGTGCTCACGCGTTCAGCCGAGATCGGCGTCCCCCCGGCGCCCTCCACCCTGTCCATCGCCCTGGCCCGCCCAGACGAGGATCTCCTTTTCTGGCTTTCTGCGGGAGATAGCCATGTCTTCCTCACCGACGCGTCGCAGACCCGGGATGTCGGCTGGTCCAGCCTGGGCCACAAACGCACCTACTTCGTCGGCTACGAAGCCGCCACACGCGAAGGGATCCAGAACACCTTTGCCTGCGGATCTCTTCCGCTCTCGTCGCTCTCTGCCGTCACCCTGGCCACCGATGGACTCTCCGAACCCGGCATTGGTTTTCCCGACCCCGAGGCCCAGGTCCATGAGACGGCCTCCCAGACCGCTTCCCTGGAGGCCTCGATCCGGCCGCTTGAAATGGCGAAACATCTCTCTTTCGCCACCCTGGAAATACAAAGAGCCCAGCGGGCCGGCGACAACCTCGCGTGCGCGCTTCTCGACCTGCGCACTCCGCCTGCACCCCGGTACGACGGCTCGGCCCTCTAACGCCCGAGTCTTGTGCGCCGGAAAGAAGGAGCCCGCCTTCGCTCAGACGAGGCCAAGGGTGTACTCGCCAATGGCAAGCGCGGCCGTCAGCCCAGGCGATTCGATCCCCACGCAATTGATCAAGCCTGGGAGACCGACAGCGGATTCTTCGGCCACCACGAAGTCACGAAATGCCTCTCCAGGGCGAGCCAGTCGGGGGCGAATGCCCGAATAGTCGGGCGAGAGCCATTCCGCCCTGACCCGGGGCAGATAACGCTGAATGACCTCAGCGAACAGCCCGGCTTTCTCCGACTCGACCCGGAAGTCTCTGGCGTCGACATACTCGGCATCCGGCCCAAAGCGAATCGCCCCGGCAAGATCCAGGGTCGCATGAATGCCCAGACCCGCTCCGGCCGGAACCGGATACACCAATCGGCTGAGTTCGATGGGGGCCGAGGGGGCCAGGGAGAAATAGTCCCCTTTGCACAGATGGATACGATACCCCGACGTCTCAACCGGAATACCCGCCAAGGCCGCCATCTGATCCGAATCCAGACCGGCTGCATTGATCAGGATGCCGCAGACCACGGACTGGACTTCCTCTTGATGCCGGGCATCGACCCGCCAGCAATCCCTGATTCTCTCCAGCCCCACCACCTCATGACGCGTCAGGATCCGGCCTTTGAATCCCTCCAACTCGGCCAGAAGAGACAGCGAGAGGCCATGGGAATCCACAATGCCTGTCTCAGTCGAAAGAAGAGCCGCTCGGCACTCGATATCAGGCTCACTTTGACGGACCTGATCGGAATCGACCTGAAACAAACCGGACACACCATTCGCGCGGCCCTGGGACTCGATCGCTTCAAGTCTTTCGATCTGATCGTCTTCGGTGGCCACGATCCACTTGCCCGTTTTCCTGAAGGCCACCTGGCGCGACTCACAAAAAGCGTAGAGACGCTCTCTTCCCTCGACACACAATCGCGCCTTGAGACTCTCCGTCGGATAGTAGAGGCCGGCATGCACCACCTCGCTGCTTCGGCTTGTCACCCCCTGAGCGGGACCGGACTCGGATTCCAGCACAAGAACCGAGTGACCCTTCCGAGCCCAGGCCGTGGCCACAGCCAGGCCTACGACCCCCGCCCCCACCACCACGACATCCATATCCTTCATCACGTGTGACTCAGGACTCGACCCGATGCGGTCGCGCTCGAAGCAGGTCGAAGAAGGCTTCCGAAGCAGGCCCTCTTCGGATGAAGAGCAGGTAGCCACAGATCAACAGGTAAAGAGCAATGAACGAAATCCGGACAAAAGGCCAAGGGAAGATCAATTGGATGAAGAAGAGAGCCGCAAGGAGCATGGCTTCCGAACGACCGAATCGGAGGTCGGCCAACAGGATCGTGGCCAGAAGGGATTGAGCCGATGTGAGCCACAACTCCTGGGACTGCCGGGCATCCAGCGGCAGGCCCTGGGCGGCGCCCAGGGAGAGCGCGTAGGCGATGGGAATCGCGCCCACCAGAAGGGTCCACTGATTTACCTTTGAGGAAACCAGGGCACCGATGGCCATGGACCCACGCAACTTCCAGGCAAAAATCAAAGCCACTACGAATTCGGGCGACTCCGAGGCCAGCGGAGCCAACCACTGCACAAGCAGGAATTCATCAAAATCACTCGCGCGGCCCACGGTCACCAGGCTCTCCGCAAACGGTTCGGCGGAAACAAAGATCGCAAACCCGGCAAAGATGAAAAGCAGGATGGCCCACAGACGTCGCCCCCCATCCTTGAACTCGGTATCGATCAAGGCCGCGGGCCCCACCAGATCGGCTTCAAACTCCTCTCCCCTGATCGCCTCTCGCACGTAGCCGGCAAAGAGAAGAAGGAGAACCACGCTGTCCAGAAGGCTGATGCTTCCAGAGAGCGGAATGACAAACGAGTAGAGGGTGGCCCAGATCAGATAGCGAAGTTCAAGTCGCTGACTCGGGCTCACTTCCAACGTATTCGTTCGGGTCCTTCGACAGGAAACAAAGACCACCGCCACCCAACCCACACCGATCAGGAGTCGGTTGGCGCCCGTCATGTTGGCCGTCGCGTAGGGGGCATACGTGGGGTCGATGCCCGCCGTCCAGGCGAAATGGAGATCGACTGCATATTCGGGCAGCACACCCACCAGGGCCAGGACCAGAAGCGCCAGAGCCTGGGGGACTTCCCGTTCGGCCAACTCACACGACCAGGAAAGCATGAAGGCCGCACCCAGGATCGCCATCCCCGAGAGCACAGCGACGAGTTCCGCCTGAATCCCCAGTCCCTGCCAGGCCTCAGCAATGACCCAGGGGATGGGAAGGGCCACCGCAAATACAAACCAGAGGAAATCCCTGCGTCTGAGCTTCTTTTCCTGCCCCGATCTCATCCGAGCGAGTAACCGAATTCTTTTTCAAAGCGGGCACTCACATCGGCGTGCGTGGCTTCCACGCTCTGCGGGCCCCGGCTCGCCACCTTGAGGGAACCCATCAGGCTCCCGAGTCGCGCGCCGGTTTCGAGAGGCAGACCGTGGGCCATGGCGTAGAGCACGCCCGAGCGATAGGCATCACCACAGCCCGTGGGATCCACCACCGCCTCGGGTTGGACGACCCCGATTTCGGTCCGCGCCTCTTCCACCAGAACCCCGCCTGACTGTCCACCTCGGATCAACCTCGACCCCTCCGCACCTTGAGTCACGATCAGCGCCCCCACCCGCTCCGCCATCGCTTCTTGCGAGAGGCCCGTCTTCTCCTCAGCCATCGCCCACTCATAGGCGTTGACGATGAAAACGGAGGCGCCCTCCACCATCTCAAGCAACTCGTCTCCACCAAACATGGGCAGTCCCTGGCCCGGGTCGATCACACAGGGCGTGCCCCGCTCCTTGAGGCCCGAAGCCAGATCGACCATGGCCTGCTTGCCGTTGGGAGACACGATGCCCACGGAGAGTGCCTCCTCCACCGAATCAAGCCGGGCTTCGTGAGCCCGTTCCATGGCCCCCGGATGGAACATGATCAACTGATTGTGATCGAGGTCGGTGGTCAGGAAGGCCTGAGCCGTGAAGCTGTCTCGAAGAGTCAGGAGCCAATCCCGTCGGATCCCTTTTTCATCCATCCAATCCGCGTACTCGCCCAGATCATTTCCAACCGCGGCCAGTAGAATGGGGTCCTGGTCGAGCGCCCGCAGGTTGTAGGCGATATTGGCGCCTGTCCCCCCCCAGGATTTCGCCATTTCCGGAACCAGGAAAGCCACGTTCAGACCTTCCAGTTGGTCGGCCAGAATATGGTTCTTGAATTGATCATCAAAGGTCATGATGTGATCAATCGCCACGGATCCCGTCACAAGAATGGACATAGTCTCTCTTCGCTCCCCGGAAATTTTCAGCTTTTCTGAGACGGATGCCTTTTCGGCACCCGATCAAGGATTCTCCCTTCGAGCCCAATCTCCATCGCCCGGGGTGAAGCGATCCAGTTCGTAGCCCGGTAGAATCCGGTGATGAGTATCCTTGAACTCGACCTTCCTGGCGACCCAATCCAGCCTCATCGGAAAGAGAAGTTCCACACATCCGGCCCGCTCACCCCGAGCCGATCAGGAAAACGGTCATGAGCCTCTCGAAAAAGCCGCTTCGCGTCGCCGTTCTCCTCTCGGGCCATGGCACCAGCCTGGAAAACCTCCTCGAGCACATTGATGCCGGAAAAGTCGAAGCCGAGGTGGTGGCCGTCATTTCCAGCAAAAAGGGCGCCTACGGACTCGAACGCGCCAGGAAAAGAGGCATCCCCGCCCTGACCCTGGCCCGACGGGACTATCCGGATATCGATCAGTTCAATGATGCGCTTCATGCCGCGCTGGCAGATCACGATGCGGATCTCATCGCCCTTCTCGGCTTCCTCTCCCTCTTCCAATCGCGCAAGCAATACACGAATCGGGTCCTGAACGTCCATCCGGCCCTGATCCCGGCCTTTTCCGGGCAGGGATTCTATGGCCAACGCGTCTACGATGCCGTGCTCGATGCGGGTGTCAAAGTGACGGGGGCCACCGTCCACTTCACGGATGACGAATACGACCATGGCCCGATCCTGCTCCAGGAAGCCGTCTCGGTGGAAGCCGACGACACGGCCGAAACCCTGGCAGACCGGGTGACGGCCGCGGAGCGAAGACTGGTCCCCCAAGCCATCCAGTTGATTGCCCAGGGGCGGGTCGAGGTCGAAAATGGCCGGACCCACCTCATTCCCACTGAGAAGTAGCCCCGACCCTCTCGAGAGAGGCACGGCCCCACCCCACACGCTGGATGGGGCCTCGGAAATGATCTTCCATGCCTGGATTTTGCCTTGCTGAAAGGCGAACAAAAGGCGAAGATAGATCGATGCCCTCTGACCCCGCCCACAACCGGGAGCGTCCTTCTCAAAGCCACGCCCTGAAGAATGCGCTGCCTCCCGAAAGCCCGCTTCACACCCGCATCGAAGCCTTGCTTGGAAAACTCGGTCCTGCCGTGCACTCAGGACAGGGCCTCGAAGTGGCGCAGAAGAACACGGGCCCCACCTCCTTCCACCCAAGCGGGCTTGCGGCCATCGATGAATTGCTCGGCGGAGGGTTTGCCCGAGGCCACCTCAGTGAAATCGTGGGCCCCCCTTCCTCCGGACGGACCTCTCTATGCCTCTCTCTCCTCGCTCGAACCACTTCGTCCGAAGGCGAACTGGCGGCCATCGTTGACCGAGCCGATGCCTTCGATCCCCTTTCCGCACAAACAGTCGGGGTCGACCTCGATCGGGTTCTCTGGGTGCGCGTAAGCGAGATCCAGGAAGCCCTGCGCTCCACCGAACGCTTGCTCGAAACCGAAGGGCTTCCTCTGGTTCTACTGGATCTCGACACCCCCGAACAAATCAAGGCCCGAAGCCCTTCTCCCCCCATTCCCCAGCCGGCCTGGACACGCCTATCGCGCCTGGCCCACACAACGAAAAGTGCCCTGGTCGTTCTGAGTCGTAATCGACAAGTGAATCACGCAGCCCAGATGGTGCTGGAACTGAAACCCGAGAAATCCCATTTCGAAGGATCTCCGCCCCTGCTCACCGAATTGGAATCCCAGGCCGTGATCCTGCGACGCAAACACAAAACACACGAACGCCCGGTTCAGGTCCTGCTCGGAAGCCGCTCCTCCTTCGATCTCCGTCCTCGTCGTCCATGAAGGCCGAGAACCCTTCGCGTACAGCCTGCTTTCTCGTCCCAGACCTCCCCCGATACGCTGAACAAAGAGCTCATCCCGAACTGGCCAACACCCTCTGGGCCGTGGCCTCCCACTCGGGCCCACGGGCTGAGATCATCTCCGTCTCGGAACAGGCCTCCCAGGCCGGCTTGCGTCCCGCTCTTTCCGTCGCCCAGGCGCGTTCCATCTGCCCGGACGTCAAAGTCCGCGTGGCCTCACCCTCCCTGCAAAAGGCCGCTCGTCAGACCCTGCTTGACCTCGCTCTTTCGGTCTCGCCACGGGCCGCCCTCGGCCCACCCGGCCGAGGGCTTTTCCGCAATCACGCCTCGGTCTTCGTCGACGCCTCCGGTGTAGACAGCCTCTTCGGATCCGAACGCGCTTTTGCTTCGGCTCTGGGGGCCCGAGCCGAGAAACAAACCCTGCCCGGCGTCATCGTCGTGACTTCTTCGCGCATTACATCGCTCCTGATTGCAAGGCAGATGATCGCTCGAGCCGATCCCCAGACGATCTGCATCCTCGATCCCGAAGCAGAGCGTCATCACCTCGCTCCTCTCTCCCTGGACCTACTTGACCCGGACCCGCGCGTCGCCCAGATGCTGACCCGTCTGGGTGTGGTCTTTGTCCGTGACCTTCTTCGGCTCCCTCGCCGAGCCCTCACACAGCGCCTTGGAACCGAAGTCCTCGGGCTGCTCGCCCTGGCTCGTGGAGAAGAAACGGAACCGGCTCTGCCTGTCCCCGAATCCAACTGCATCGAGGAAGCCATTGATCTGGACACGCCCATCGAACAGATGGAGCCCTTGAGCTTCGTGCTCCGGGGACTGCTCTCACGATTGGTGGAACGGCTTGAACTCCGCGGTCTATCCTGCGGAAAACTCGACCTGGCACTGAAGTTGGAAGGCGGGGGTCACGACGCCAGGCGGATCGGATTGGCGGGGCCCACCCTCGACCTCCGAATTCTTCTCCGTGTCACCTTGCTGGGAATTACCGACCGACCCCCTCATGCCGCCATCGAATCAGTCGCCATCAGCAGCGAAGGCATCGCGGCTGATGGCGACCAACTGGATCTCTTCCTTCCCCGTGGCCCGGACCCTGCTGCTCTGGGACGCACTCTCGCTGAACTGGAATCCCTTTGCGGAGAAGGACGCGTGGGTACGCCCCGAGTTGCCCGTGACCACCACCCCTCGGAATTCGACCTTCGGCCCTTCTCTCCTCCTCGGGCCAGACACCCGAAACGCCCGCCGAGAGACTCCGGGTCCAGTCCACCTGCGCTGAAAGAAGCCCCCCTGCCCAACGAAACTTCATTTCCTCTTCCTGCCTTGCGGGCCCTTCGCCCCCCCCTGCGAGCCGAAGTCCAGGTGGGCCAGGGAGGGCCTCGTTTCATCCGCTGCGCCCTGACGCAAGGCAGGGTCATCAAGGCATCCGGCCCCTGGCGGACCACCGGGCGCTGGTGGTCCGAATCAGAGCGCTTCGCTTTTGACCACTTCGATATCGAAATGCAGGATGGACTCGTGGCTCGACTCTGCTTTGATTGGGTGGCTCGCGTCTGGCAGGTCGATGGCATCTACGACTAGCGCTGCTCGTCCGGATCCTCGCCTCGCTTGATCTGATTGGACAGCCCCGCTCTTTCGGCGCTGCCCTGACTCGCTCTCACCACCGTGCCAGAACCAAAGCGAGATGTGATCTCGTCCAGGGCCTGATTCAGGGCGGCACGATCTTCGGTCCCTTCCCGCCCCTGGGCCTGGGATTCGGAGAAGAGGCCCAACTGTTCCGCACTCCCCTCCTCGTCCAACCCCGAAACCCCCACGCCGATGAGGCGGACAGGGTCGGTGGGCCCCACCTCCACTAGCAATCGCCTCACCTCACGCGCAATGACGGCTCCATCGTCGGTGGCCTCCAGCAAGGTCGTCTGCCGCGTATGCACCGGGTAGCCTCGCGGTCCCGATCGGACCCGCTTGGCCTCACACCACTTGAGAATCACCGTGCGCCCGCGAACCGAGGCGCGACGAAGTCTTCGGGCCACGGCTTCGGCATGGGAAATCAGGGTCGAGGCCAGCACTTCCCGATCCACCACATCTTCGCCAAACGTATTCTCTTCACTGTATGAAATGGCGCGCGCGTCGGGCTCGACCTCCCGCACATCCTCCCCTCGAGCCAGCCTCGAGAGATGGCGCCCCCAATCCCCAAGCAGTTTCTCCAACTGCTTGGGCTCCGCCGCCGCCAGGTCACCTATCAGCCGAAAACCCCGCTCCAGAAGACGCTTCTCTCCCACGGGCCCGACCCCGAAAAGCCGACGCACCGGAAGCGGAGCGAGGAACTCCCTCACCGCACCCGAAGGCACCTCCAGCAAGCCATCCGGCTTGGCGGCCGCACTCGCGATCTTGGCTACGAATTTCACAGGACCGATCCCCACAGAGACCGGAAGCTCGGTCTCCTCGCGCACGCGCTCTCGGAGCCGGTGTCCCGCCTCGGCCGGCTCTCCAAGCAGGCGCCGAGTGCCCGTCAAATCAAGAAAAGCCTCATCGAGCG
>NZGT01000117.1 GCA_002691025.1 Spirochaeta sp.
GAGTCTGGATGGATTTGAGAGGCCTCGGTGGAAGTGGGCCTCCACCGATTTGGCCCGCGGGGCCCTTTGGCTTGTTGTGGAGACCGCGACCCGGAATCGGTTTCAGGGTATGATCTCGCTTCCTGCCGGTGCAGCGGACCCGCAAGGACCCCTTGAGCCCGAGGCGCTTTTTGGCCCGGTCTTCCGCCCGCACCCGGAGACCTGATGTTGATGCAAGCGGTTTGAAGGCTTGCGGCCTTGGCATCAGGTTCGGGAAGCATTCGATCCATCGACACGAGACTACTACGAGGAGAAAGAAGATATGGCCGAAGCCGTCATCGTTGAAGCACTGAGATCCCCCATTGCCCGTGGCAAGATGGGGAAGGGGGACCTGAGCGGTTTTCATCCTGCGGTTCTGCTGGGCAAGCTTTTCGAGGGAGTGGTCGACAAGGCCGGCATTGAAGCGGAACGCGTCGAGCAGGTGATTGGCGGTTGTGTCACCCAGGCGGGTGAGCAATCGGGCAACCTGGCGCGCATCTCCTGGCTGGCTCGCAATGGAGGCTTTGGGACCGGGGGCACTACGGTGGATACCCAGTGCGGTTCGGGCCAGCAGGCCAACCATCTGATCAGGGCCCTGGTTCAAGCCGGCAGTATCGAGTGTGGAATCGGCGGTGGATGTGAGGTCATGAGCCATGTCGGACTGGGAGCCAATGTGATGAACGGCCCCGGGTTCTTCATTCCTTCCGAAGGGTGGGAATGGGACATGAGCATGAGCCAGTTCGAGGCGGCCGATCGCATCGCGGAAAACCGGGGCATCACACGGGCCGACATCGACGCCTTCGGTCTTCGCTCGCAGACGCTCGCCGCGCAGGCCCGAGACGAGGGGCGCTTCGAGCGGGAGATCCTCCCCATCGAGGCACCCGTTTTGGCGGATGATGGGACACCGACGGGCGAAACGCGCCGGGTGGAAACGGATCAGGGCATCCGGGCGACGAATCTGGAAGCCCTGGGTGAGTTGAAGGAAGCCGTGCCTGGATTCATGCACACCGCGGGCAACTCCTCGCAGATTTCGGACGGGGCCTCGGCGGTCCTCTGGATGGATGCGGACCGAGCACGCGATCTCGGGCTGAAGCCTCGCGCGCGGATCATTTCCGATGTGGTAGTGGGGGCAGACCCCTATTACCTGCTCGATGGCCCCATCGATGCCACCCGTGCGCTCCTCAGCAAGTCAGGCATGAAGATGAGTGACATCGATCTCTTTGAAGTGAACGAGGCCTTTGCTTCGGTGGTCCTCTCCTGGGCCCAGGTCATGGAACCCGACATGGACCGAGTCAATGTCAATGGCGGCGCCATTGCGCTCGGCCATCCCGTGGGCGCCACCGGTTCTCGTCTGATCACCACCGCGCTGCATGAACTTGAGCGGCAGGACAAGCAGACCGCTCTGATCACCATGTGTTGTGGAGCCGCAGTGGGTACAGGGACGATCATCGAACGACTCTAGTCGTGGGTCGTCTCCCGAAGACCAATTTCAATCAAGCATCAAGTGGGGTGGAAGAAGACTATGGGTGATCTCGGTTTTGAAGGACGCGTTGTCATTGTCACGGGAGCGGGAAGTGGGCTTGGAAAGTCCCATGCGCTGGAGTTTGCGCGCCGGGGTGCGCAGGTCGTCGTGAATGATCTCGGCGGTGCTGTCGATGGTTCGGGTTCCGGAAATGCGGCCGCCGATGTGGTGGTGCAGGAAATCGAAGCGGCGGGAGGCGTGGCGGTGGCCAACTATGATTCGGTTTCGAGTCAGGAGGGCGGTGAGGGTATCGTCCAGACGGCCCTGGATAATTTCGGTCGGGTCGATGTGGTGGTCAACAATGCTGGAATCCTTCGGGACCGGAGCTTTTCGAAGATGAGCGAAGAGGAGATGAACTCCGTTCTCGATGTTCATCTTCGCGGCGCCTTCTACGTGTCCCAGCCGGCCTTTCGAGCCATGAAGGAGAACAACTACGGCCGTTTCGTCTTTACCGCTTCCGCGGCCGGCGTCTTCGGTAATTTCGGCCAGGCCAATTACGGGGCGGCGAAGATGGGGCTCGTGGGTCTTTCCAACGTGCTTTCCCAGGAAGGGGTGAAGAACGATATCAAGAGCAATGTGATTGCACCGATTGCCTTGACCCGTATGACCACCGGGATCATGGACGGCCTGGGGCTCCAGTTGGACCCCGAATACGTCACCTCCATGGTGGTCTACCTGGGTTCCGAAGAATGCCAGCAGACCCACGAAATCTATTCCGTGGGTGCCGGTCGCTACGCGCGGGTTTTTGTCGGACTGTGCCCGGGGTGGGCGGATGTGGAGTCTGAAACCGTGACGGCCGAAGGCGTGCGCGATCACCTCGATCAGATCAGGGATCCCGCTGGATACACGATTCCCGGCAACGCAGCCGAGGAGATGATGGAAGCCATCAAGTTGATCAAGGGCTGAGGGAGTTTTCATGGTTGCGGATCTTGTCAGTCTTCTCGAGCCCGAGACGTTTGAGGAAGGAGCTCCTCACGCACTCTTTGATTGGTTGCGTGAGAATGAGCCCGTTCATTGGAACCCCGGCCGGCCCGAGAGGGAGAGGGCGGTAGGCATGATCGAGCCCGAGCAAAGAGGGTTCTGGGTCTTGACCCGACATGCCGACGTGGTGGCGGTGTCACGCAATCAGGAGCTCTTCTCCTCGGAGCGTGGTACGGCGATCAATGCCGATATGCGGGAGCAGGATCTCCACATGTTCCGGCAGCAGATGATCCATATGGATCCACCTCGCCACACCCAACTGCGGGGGGCCATCAACGATTTCTTCAAGCCGCGAACCATCAAGCGGATGGATGCCAATGTCCGTGAGCTCACGCGTGAGATCGTGGATGCGGTGGCTGTGAAGGGGAGTTGCGATTTCGTGCGCGAGGTCGCGGCCGAGTTGCCCCTTCTGGTCCTGGCTGAGTTGCTCGGTGTCCCCAGAGAGGATCGCCAACTTCTTTTTGATTGGACGAACCGTTTGATGGGGCTGGATGATCCGGAATACGGGAACCCCTATGACGCCCAGGCGGCCTTGATGGAGCTCTTCCAGTATTGCGCTGCTCTGGCCCACAAACGAAAAGAAGATCCGCGTGATGACCTGATGAGCGTCCTGGTCCACGCCCGCATCGACGATCGCGAGCTGGACTTCGTCGAGATCAACATGATGTTCTTCTTGATGGTGATTGCGGGCAATGAGACGACACGGAATGCTCTTTCGGGAGGCATCGAGGCACTGTGTCATTTCCCGGATCAGAAGGCCCGCTTGCTGGAAGACCGGACCCTTCTCAAGACGGCCGTCGAGGAGATCGTCCGTTGGCATAGCCCCGTCATGCAGTTCAGGCGCACGGCGACACGCGATACCGAAATCGGAGGGCAGGCCATCGCGGAGAACGACAAGGTCGTGATGTACTACGGGGCGGCCAACCGGGATGAGCGGGTTTTCGAGCGGGCCAATCAATTCGACGTGGGGCGTCACCCCAACCCCCATGTGGGTTTCGGGATGGGGAATCACTTCTGCCTGGGCGCAAGTCTGGCTCGTTCCGAGATGAAGATCATGCTCGAAGAGGTTCTGGAGCGGATCCCGGATTTTGAACTGGACGGTTCGGTGGAGCGTCTGCGATCGAATTTCATTCACGGCATCAAGAGGATGCCGATCCGCTTTACAGCCGCTCGAGGTTGATCGGTTCGTTTGCGATCCCGGGCGAATCCGTTCTATTCGGTCGGGTCACGTGACTCTCGCAGCTGCCGGGAGAGTTTCTGCTCATTGCTCATGGCTTCTTCGAGCGAAAGCAAGGGACCCTCTTGCAGGGCCTTTCGGGCCAGGGCCAGCACGCTGGGGTCGGCCTCGGCCATCTGTCGGGCGAGATTCATGGCCGTGCGGATGACGTCTTCCCGAGGCACGCTGTACTGAACAAGCCCAAGGTCGCAGGCCTCCTGGCCCAGGACGATACGACCGGTGAGGATGAGTTCCTGGGCGCGTGCCATGCCCACCAGATGCGGCAGGAGATGGGTACTGCCCAGCCCGGGCAGAATGCCGAGGCGGCTGAAGGTGAGTCCGATCTTGGCGTCATCAGCCGCCACCCGGATATCGCAAGGCAGCGTCATGGTGACCCCCACCCCGATGGCATGGCCGTTGATGGCGGCGATCAGCGGCTTGCTGGAATCCCTCATCTCAAGCGGAAAGCTTCGGATGAAGTCCTCTTCGCCGAGGGCAGGGCCTTCGCTCTGCTCTTCGGCCTGGGCGTTGCTTTCCGCCAGGACTTCAAGATCGACTCCGGCGCAAAAAGCGCGGCCCGCCCCGGTCAGGAGAATGACGCGGACATCCTCGTCGTCTCGCGCCGAGCGGAAGGCTTCGACGACTTCGTTCCCCATGGCGGGGGTGTAGGCATTGAGACGGTCGGGTCGATTGAGGGTAATGATCGCAATGCCGTCCTCGACCTGATAGAGGATGTTTTCGTAGGGTGCGGTTTCAGGACTCATCCGGTGTAGGGTTTCCAGTGGGGTTTGCGTTTTTCGACAAAAGCCCTTGATCCCTCCTTGAGATCGGGATGTTCGTTGTGGGCTTCGATGGTGGCCCACGTCTTTTCAAGAGCCGTGTCCAGTCCGTCGTTCAGGCTGGCCCAGATGCTCTGCTTCGTCAGAGCGAGAGCGGTCGGGGAATGTTCGCTGATCATGTCGGCCAGAGCGCGAGCGCGGGGAAGTACTTCGGCGGAGGAGACGACTTCGCCCACCAGGCCCAGACGGTGAGCCTCCTGTGCACTCATTCGCTCCGAGCCCCCCAGCAGCGCAAGTCTCATGACGGCTTCCAGGGGAATCTTGCGTGCGAGTCCCACGGGTTCGAGGCCGGCAATCAGCCCCACTTTTACATGGGTGTCGAGGAAACTGGCTTCCTCGGAGCAGACCACGATGTCCGAGTCCACCACGAAGTGGAGACCGCCGCCCACCACCATCCCGTTGATGGCGGCAATCACCGGTTTCCAGCACTGGTTCTGTACGGACGTCAGCTTTCGCCAGTCGGCTTCTTCCTCGTGGCCTTCGGCTTTTTGCGTGGTCCCCGAGGCGATGTCGGCCACGTCCATTCCGCTGCAGAAAGCCCGGTCGCCGGATCCGGTGAGGATGGCGCAGACCACCTCGGGATCGGTCTGGATCTCGTGCCAGACCTTTCGCAATTCCACGGCCATGATCGTGTTGAAGGCGTTGTGTCGTTCCGGGCGGTTCAGCGTGACTGTGGCAATGCCCGCTTCGACTTCATAGAGGAGGGTTTCGAAAAGGGGCGCATGGCTCATGACGGGTTGTCTCTCCGGGGGCTCAGCGGCACGGTTTCAGTGATTATGGCATGCCCAGGATGGCGATTCCGCATACGGTGGGATGACCCCCGATATTGTGGGAGAGAGCGGTCTGGGCTCCCTTGACCTGACGAGCACCCGCTCGCCCCTGGAGTTGGAGCACGTTCTCATAGATCATGCGCACGCCGGTGGCTCCGGTGGGATGCCCGAAGGTCTTGAGTCCGCCGTCCGTATTCACGGGAAGCTCTCCGCCCAGTTCAAAGTGACCGGAGCGGATGAACTCGGGGGCGGCGCCTTTCTCACAAAAGCCGAGGTCTTCGTAGCTGAGGAGTTCGGTCAGGGTGAAACAGTCGTGCACCTGGGCGACATCGATCTGCCGGGCCGCGTCGGAGATCCCCGCCATCTCGTAGACTTCTTCCGCCGCCCAGCCGGTGGGCTTCCAGGAGAGGAAGTCGTTGTCGGGATCTTTCTGGGGGTTGGGCCCTGACTTGATGACCACACCGCGGACCATGACGGGATCGTCTCTGAAGCCTTGGGCCAGATCCGCTCGGGTGATGACGGCGGCCGCGGCGCCATCGGTCTGAGCCGCACAGTCGTAGAGGCCGAAGGGCCAGGAGATCATTCGGCCCGCCAGGGCTTCTTCCACCGTGATTTCGCGCTTGAGAAACGATTTGGGCGCCAGGGTGCCATTGTGATGGTTCTTGACAGCGATACGGGCTAGATCCTCGCGGTCGGCTCCATACTTCTCGAAGTACGTGGCGGCGCAAAGGGAAAACCAGCCGGCGGGCGTCTTGGGCAGGTCACGCACGCCGTCCAGCATCACGGAGGGGCCGGATACACCTCGGTCCTTGGGCTTGTCGTAGCCGACGACCAGGACTGTGTCGTAGAGCCCGGCTGCCACGGACATCACGCCGCAGCGGAACGCATCGGTTCCGGTCGCGCAGTAGTTTGAAACCATGGTGACCGGGACGTTGAAGAGCTTGAGCGCATCGCTGCATTCATGCGGCCCCGCCTGGGAGTAGATGGAGCCGGTAAAGACGGCTTCGATCTGTTTCTGGGGCTCTTCGATGCCGGCATCCGCGTAGGCCTCGTAGGCGGCATCCACGATCATGTCCGAGGGCGATTGGTTCCAGTTCTCGCCGAACTGGCAGCAGCCTACCCCGACAACGGCGGCCTTGTCGCGAAGTGCATCCCTTGTTTTCCGGTGGACCCGATCGGACATGATTCTTCCTTCAGCTGGATGGAGACTGGGTTGGGTCGTTTGCGCCGTGTTCAGGTACGGGTCTGGCCTTCCAGTAGTAGTTGGGCCTTCCCCCGGCTTCGTGGATGCGGCGGAAGGAGAACTCCACGGGCAGGCCGATCGAGATGGCGTCGGGTTCGCAATCGACAACCTGGAGATAGGCCCGAGCCCCCTCGATTTCACAAACAGCCACGAGGGTGGGCGGGTTCGGGCTAGGAAAGAAATGGTCCTTGGTGTACGTCACGACGTGGCCGATCTTGTCCGCCAGGGAGATGGGGTGGAAGTCGTCTCTGGAGAAACAGGTCTCGCAGATCCGCTGAGCCGGGAACTGGATTGCGCCGCACGCGTTGCACTTCTGTCCGCAGAAGGCGATGTCATCGCTGCGGTCGCGGAAGTGGATGGTGGCCGACAACCCTGGGCCCGAAGGAGTAGGCCATTCGCGAGTAGAGAGGTCCCTGGCTTTGAGATATTGATCGTAGCGGCCAACGGCTCGTCTCCGGCCGAGATGCCAGGCCACACCACGCGAAAGCTCGGTCCCGATCTCCTGTTCGTGGATGCGGAAGGAAAGTGCTTCGGCCCCGTCTCCGTAGCCGACGACGCCGACCCGGTCTCCCGTTGCGGCTCCTTCCAGAGCGGCAATCAGTTGAAGGGGGGCGAAGGCGGTTCCGGTATTTCCGAGTCTCCCGAAAAAAGGGTCCTGGATCTGGGATGCGTCGAGCCCCAGCTTTCCACAGACCGTACGGTGGCTTCGTTTGTCTGGCGCGTAGAGGGCGAGCTTGGTGAAGTCCGCGAGGGCAAGGCCTGTTTTCTGACAGAGGCCCTCGACGGCTTCCATCAATCGCGGTTGATAGCCTTCCTGGATGACGAATCGTTCCTCCCAACTGTGGGAAAACGAGTCGGATCCACTTCGCCAGACATCGACGATTTCGTCGTGGATCGCGTATCCCTCTTCGAATTCGGCCATGACCTCTTCGCTTGCGATGAGCAGGGCGGCCGCACCATCACCGAGGTGAGCCTCCATGGAAGTGCCGGGGGCCGCCATCCGACAATCGCTTGCGATTACGAGAACGCGTGAGGCTGATCCCGCTTTGACCGCGTCGAGAGCGGAGCGGATTGCGCTGAGACCCGAGCGGGTAGAAGACCCGAGGTCCGTCGTCTGCACATCCCTTCGCAAGGACAAAGCGCGCGCGATGATTGCGGCCCCTTGTTTTTCCTTGAAGGGGTGGCTCGTCGAGGCCAGGATCAGGGCATCCACCTGAAGTCGATCGGTTCCCCGAAGGCACTCAGAGCCCGCCGCCACGGCCATGGTGAGGGTGTCCTCGTCACTCCAGGCGACGGCTTTTTCAGGCCCGCCGTCTTCGCCAGGCCCCCCTCCAAGAGCCTTGATCCCGAGTCGTGTCGGGGGGATATATACGCCGGATCGTGAAATCCCGATCATGTGAAGCCTCTCTGTCTGGCTCGGGTCTGTCTTACGGGAAGGCCTTCATTTTTCCGGAGGATGGATTCCGTTCAGAAAGGGATAGGGAGCCTTCATGAGCCCGATGGGCTCCATGGAGGCCTTGAAGTAGCTCTCGAATTTTTCGGTGAGCCGATCCACCGTCCAGCCACCGTCCATGTGGACGGTGTGACCGTAGCGGGGTTGCTCCAGCACGGAGACGCGATTGTTTCCGGTTCCAAAGACCTGGCCACTGATCCAGCGGGCCGCATCGCTGCAAAGATACGCGACGAAAGCGCCATTCTGCGTCGGGTCCATGAAAGGGAGTTCGACGTCCTTGCCATCGGGGCCTTTGTAGGTGGATGACATGCGCGTGCTTCCGGTGGGGCTGATGGCATTGACCCGTATCCCCGCTCGCGCGAGTTCAAGCGCCCAGGTGTAGGTCATGGAAGCGATGGCGCCCTTGGAGCCGGCATAGTTGGTCTGCCCGAAGTTCCCGAAATGAGCGGCCGACACCGTGTTGACGATGGAACCTCCGCTGCCCTGGGCCTTCATGCGAAGGGCGCCTTCCTGGCTGCACATGAAAGTGCCTTGCTGGTGGACCTGTACGACGGCCATGAATTCTTCGTCTGTCATCTTGAGAAACGAGCGATCCTGGACATTCCCCGCATTGTTCACCACGGCATGGATGGCCCCGAATTCATCGACACAGTGTCCGATCAGGGCGCGGGCTCCTTCCCGGGTTGAAATGTTGCTGTCGTTGGCAACGGCTCGGCCGCCGGCCTCACGGATTTCGTCGACGACGCCATCGGCTTCATTGCGGTCGATATCATTGACGACGACCGCTGCGCCTTCTTTTGCAAGATGGAGGCAATGTCCCCGACCGATTCCTCGCCCGCCGCCGGTGACAACCGCATACTGTCCCTCGAGAACGCCCATGCTTCCTGCTCTCCCTTGAATTCTGGATTGGAGAAGCCTAGAGAATTCCAGCGGACTGTGTCAGAGCGATTTCGGAGTGGTCCGCGAACTCTCGGACGAGATCTCTTTGTCAACAGTCTCCATGCACTCGACTCATAGGTATTGCATGTACTCGTCGAGTCGGGGAAGCACGGTCTCTCGTGAATCTGAGGGAAGCCTGAGTACGACTTCAGTGGCTCCCGCTTCGCGGTAGTAGTCGAGTTTCTCCTGATTCGGGAAGACGCCCATGGGTACGATGTGCAGCGAATCCGGGTCACGGCCCTTCTCGGACATGGCGCCGCGCAACGTGTCCAGAGCCTTGGCCATGCCAGAGCCACCAATGGGCATCCATCCGTCCGCATATTCGGCAATGTGGGAGAAGAGGATCGGTCCGGCACCGCCGCCGATCAGGATCGGAGGGCGAGGGGTCTGAACCGGTTTCGGCCATTGCCAGGCGGGCTCGAAGTCGACGAACTCACCGTGGAACTCAGCGACCTCCTGGCTCCACAGCGCCTGCATGGCCAGCATCTTTTCCCGGGTCAGGGCGCGGCGTCGGCGGACATCGATGCCGTGGTTTTCCATTTCTTCGTGATTCCATCCATAGCCGATGCCTACGACGAGTCTTCCCTTGGACACCACATCAAGGGTGGCGAGTTGCTTGGCGAAGGTGATGGGGTCATGCTGGGCCGGCAGGCCGATCCCTGTGCCGAGTCGGATGCGTGAGGTTCGGGCCGCAGCCACCGCCAGGTAGATGTACGGGTCTGGGGAGCGCTTGTATTCCTCGGCGAGTTCCGCGTCGCCGGTGGGGGCGGGCGTTCGCCGGCTCGTGGGGATGTGGGTGTGCTCGGGAATATAGAGCGAGTCGAACCCCCGTTCTTCGGCTTCCACCGCGAGTTCGTCGGCGGGCATGGCTTGATCGGTGGCGTGAATCGTGACGCCTATCTTCATGCGAGAACTCCGTGGGCCGGCAAGGATCCTGCCGCTTTCCGCCACACTCTAGCGGTCTCCTGGGGGAGGGGCCTGATCGGCAGCATTTTTGTGGCTCGCTATGGTTGGCGGGCCCAGGCAGGGCAGATCCCAGCGGGAGAAGAACAGTCGGATGACCAGCACCCATTGACGATATCCGAGGAGACGGTCGAATCCGGACAATCGGTCCTTCGTGGGCCTCGCTTTTCGAGAGAGGAATTCGCGACGCTCGGAATCCTCTTCCTGCTCGCGCTNGGGTTGCGGCTNTGGGTGGCCGCCCGTGCGGTTACGATCTTCAATGACGGACCCCGGTTTCTGACCACCGCTTCGCGGATGGCCGCGGGTGAATGGCAGCAGGCCTTCTGGGATTCGTATCACCCCCTCTACCCGTTCCTGATCCAGGCTGTTTCCCGCGTGACCGGTGATCCGGAGGGGGTGGGGACTGCCCTTTCGGTGTTGGCGGGATCACTGTGCGTCCTGGTTCTGTACGCATTCTTTCGCCAGATCTGGAATGCGCAGGTGGCGGCGGTGGGAGCCTTCTTGTTGGCCATCCATCCCTATGCGATTCGTTTCTCTTCCAGTGTGCAGAGTGAAGCGCTCTACATGCTCTTCTTCGTCGGGTCGGTGGCTCTACTGATCTGGGTCCTGGATCGTCCGCGTTTTGGGAGTGCCTTGTTGTGCGGCCTGACCGTCGGCCTGGCGTATCTGGTCAGGCCCGAAGGAGCCGTCGTCGGTCTTGTGGGAGGTGNCGCCGCAGTCATTCTGTGGCTGCGACGGTTCTGGTCTGTATCCAGCCTGCTCAGGGTCGGGCTGGGCTTGTCNTCGGGCTTTTTTCTCATGGCTCTCCCNTATATGGCCAGCTTGAAAGTGGTGACGGGTTCGTGGCAACTCTCGCAGAAGAAATCGGTGCTGGTCTTGATGGGTCTCATGCAGAATCAAGGCGGCCCTGGAGGTGAACTCGTCTGGACCCTGGGTNGGAATCAACTGTGGCTGGCGACGTTGGCGGTCTTCGGGGCCGTGGGTTTTGTCTGGTTCTTTCGTCGACTCGGTCGGGGAGGTCGGCTCAGTCGACCCGTTCCCCCCGTGTGGTTCGGTCTGGCTTTCGTGGCCTTGTTGGCTGGGGTGGTTCTCCTGGATTTCTCGGCTGTCTGGGACATCCTGCTCACCCTGATTTCTACGCTTCGGCCTGAACACGCTCTCCTCATCGTTCTGGGTTTCATGGCCGGGGCTCTGCATTCGGGACGGAACAGTTCGCTCTTGCTCGGACTCCTGATGACGGTGTGTTTCGTCATGCTGTACACCCTGGTGCTCAATTATGGGTACGCGAGTCGCAGGCACTTCCTTCCCGCACTGGTGCTTCTCTTCGGTTACGGCGCAGTGGGCGTCATCTGGGTGGCGAATGGGTTGGAGAGGCGCGGTCTTCGGAGCCCGAAGGTCGCTCTGGCTGTTGTGTTGGCGTTGGCTTTTTTGATCAGTGTGCCCAAGGCACTGCGCGGGCATCGGAATGAGGAGTATGCGGGTCGGTTGGTGGCGGAGCGGTTGGCGGCGACGCCAGAGCCTCCGGGGCTACTGGCCAGTGACCGGAGCAAGTCGGCCTACTATGCCAACCGGGTCTGGTACCCCTTGCGTAGTGAGCGCGGTTATCGCTCGATCCGCCAACTCCATGCATCCGGCGTTCGCTTCGTGTTGTTGGAAGTCACCCCCGAGAAAGATCCTTCGGTTCTGGGGAAANCGCCCCCGGGCATCCGTCTGGTTGAGCGGGACAGGTTGGTCGAGCGAGGTCGGGTGGCTTTTGTACTCGAGATTGTTGAGTCGGGTTCCGGCCCCTAGCGCCGTCGCGACTCTTTGTGGCCAGGGAGGNCTGGAACCGGATGGCGCCCCGGCGAAGATGGTAGACTGGCTGAGTTGGATCCGTCGCGGGGTCATGCCCTTCTGGATCTGGAATAGAGGAGAGACGGTGTGGACGGACTGGCTCGGGTCATCGCTCGCGATGAAATTCGGCAATTGGTCTATCGCTATGCGGCGGCGACGGATCGTCGTGATCTGGATGCCCTGGTGNATCTCTTCGTGCCCGATGTCCAGGTGGGTCGTGATCAGTCGGGTCGCGAAGCACTTCGGGAGAATTTCCAGACGCAACTCCGGGCAGTGGGGGTGACCATCCTCTTCGTGGGCAATCACGTCATCGACTTCGANGATGAGCAGAACGCGCGCGGGGAGGTCTACTGCAAGGGGGAAATCCAGGACGGAGATCGCTGGATCCAGCAAGCCATTCTCTACCGGGACCACTATCGGCTCTGCGAAGGAAGTTGGTACTTTGTTCGCAGAGACCATCGTCTCTGGTACGGCCAGGAATCAGAGACCTCACCGCTTGGACTGACTCCAGCGAATTGGCCGGAAAACCATACGGGTCGAGGGACCCTGCCCGAGGACTGGGAGAGTTGGCGCCGTTTCTGGGCACGTTGAGTCCGAACCCCGAAGTCTCGGAGCCCAGCGCCCCGGGACGTACCGGGAAGA
The DNA here is from genome assembly GCA_002691025.1 of Spirochaeta sp. Lineage (GTDB taxonomy): Bacteria > Myxococcota_A > UBA9160 > UBA9160 > UBA4427 > MED660. Next base: position 12,420 of record NZGT01000117.1, read on the forward strand.
GCGATGAATCAGATGGCGGTGGGGCCGTGCTCACCGGTTCGGATGCGGACGACGTCTTCTACTTTCGATACGAAGATCTTGCCGTCGCCGATCTTGCCACTGCTCGCGGCGTCCACGATGGTGTTGACCACATTCTCCGCGATGTCGTCTTCGACGACGATCTCCAGCTTCAGTTTGGGCAGGAAATCCACGACGTATTCGGCGCCCCGGTAGACTTCGGTATGGCCTTTCTGACGGCCAAAGCCCTTGACCTCGGATGTGGTCAAGCCTTGAATTCCAATGGCCTGAAGCGCTTCCTTCACATCGTCGATCTTGAAGGGTTTGATGATCGCTTCGATTTTCTGCATGGATGTCTCCTCTGGTCGCTGAGTCGCTGAGTACCCGAGTGCTTGAGTATCTATCGGGAGGTGGCTGTGTTCCAGCAGGGCTCTGAAGCAGGATTCACCCGGCCTTGACCCCGTAGAGTCTCCTCAGTTTTTAGGGAATCGGGGCTCTGGGCGCCAATTTTTTTGGCGGATCGGGAGGTCGGGGCCTGCGAGGTTGGGTGTTTGCCTATAGGGTCATAGAAGATGAGGGAGGATCGTTTTGACCAGCGGAGTCGGGCAGGAAATGGCTCACATAGCCAAGGTGGATGAGGGGGATCCGTCGGAGGACAGCGAGCGCTGGGCCTTCGGCGAAGAGGGGCCCTGGCGCTTGCGCCTGGAGTCGATTGGCTGGCTCAATGGACTGGATGCTGTGCGAGAAGAGCATCGGCGTGAGCTTCCGCTTCTGACCCAGGCCCGCCTATGGCCGCCCCTGGGCCGTTTCGTGGAGGCGGCTCGCGCGGTGGGAGGCGCCCTCCTGATCTGGCGAGTTCGCGAGGGCCGGCATGGAGGTGAAACCTCACGCCAGGGCCTTTCGCTCCGATTGAGACGGGCCTTCGAAGGGCTGGGGTCTGCGTATATCAAGTTGGCCCAGATCATTTCCTCGGGTCGAGGACTCTTTCCGGAAGAACTGGTGGACGAATTCAAGCACTGCCTGGACCAGGTTCCGCCGGATTCCTTTGAGGACGTTCGGCGGACCGTGGAGGAGGAGATCGGGGGTCCACTCGATTCGGTTTTTGAATTCTTCGACCCGAAGTGCCTGGCGGCGGCCTCCATTGCCCAGGTTCACGCAGCCCGGCTGAAGACCGGTGAAGATGTAGTCGTCAAGGTGCAGCGAGCCAATGTTGATCGCCTGGTTCGTTCGGATATTGCCGCCATGGCCTGGGTGGCTCCGAAGCTGGTGGGTCGCATTCCGATTGCGGCTTTGGCCAATCCGCCGGCCTTGGTCGAATTGTTTGCCGAAACGGTTCTGGAGGAACTCGATTTCCGACTGGAAGCGGAGAACATGTTGGACATCGCGCGGGTCTTGAAACTCGACGGACAGACGGGACTCGTGGTGCCGCGTCCCCATCCCGAACTGGTGACCCGTCGCATTCTGGTGATGGAACGTCTTTCGGGCTTCAGCTACGACGACATCGAGGGAATGGAAGAAGCGGGAATCGAAACCCAGGAGGTTCTTCGCGCCATGTTGATCGGCTTCCTGGAGGGCGCCATGATCTACGGCGTCTTCCATGGGGATCTTCACGGCGGAAACCTGTTCGTGATGGAAGACGGCCGGGTGGCGCTGCTTGATTACGGGATGACGGGTCGCCTTTCGCAGAAACAGCGCTCGGCTTTCCTAAAGATGATGATGTCGGGCGCCGTGAGCAACATGCGTGGGCAGCTTGAGGCGTTTCGCGACCTGGGTGCTCTGGACCCCGACGCGGATCTGGATGAATTGATGACACTGCTCAAGCTGGATCAGGCCCCGCGTGATCCGACCAAGATGTCCGGTGAGGAAATCGCCGGAGAGATCCAGGAGATTCTCAAGGCCTTGATGGGAGAGGGCGCGCGATTGCCGAAGCCGCTCATGCTCTATGCAAAGGATATGCTCTTCTTTGATGGGGCCGTGAACCAGTTGGCCCCCGAACTCGACATGTTGGCGGAGTTTACCCGGATCTACGGCTATTTTGCCCAGAACCATGCTGAGACCATCGTGTCCCAGATCGGGTTTGATCCTTCTGCCACCGAAGTGGACCTCAGTATCGCCAAGGCTACGTTGGGGTTGGAGGAGGGCGAGGATTCGATTACCCATCGAGAGTTGCAGGAGAGGCGGCTGATCGTCCAGCAGAAACTGGAAGAGCAGGCCCTCCACGTTCCCTCGCTTGGCCTGGGTGGAAAGCGCGATTCAGAATAGAATCGGGTTGAAGGGCAGAGGGTATGGGCCCGCTTGAGGAGGCGCAGCTTTGAGTGAAATGGAAGTCCTGAGTGAGGTGCGGTGTTTCGGGGGTACGCAGGGGGTTTATCGTCATTCCAGCGAAGCTCTGGGATGCTCCATGCAGTGGGCTGTTTTTACGCCGCCGCAGGCAGAGGCCGGCCCGGTGCCGGTTCTCTACTACTTGTCGGGGTTGACCTGTACGGAAGAGAACTTCATTACCAAAGCGGGCGCTCAGCGCTGGGCGGCCGAAAAGGGCCTGATGCTGATTGCGCCCGACACCAGCCCTCGAGGTCTGGATCTTCCGGGCGAAGACGATGACTGGGATTTTGGCACCGGCGCGGGTTTCTATCTGGATGCGACGGCCTCACCCTGGTCCGAAAACTACCGGATGCATACCTATGTCGCGGAAGAGTTGTCGGCCTTGTGTGAAAGCCATTTTCCTCTTGATCCGGAGCGGTGCGGCATCACGGGGCACTCGATGGGAGGGCACGGAGCCTTGACCCTCGCTTTCGCCCATCCCGATCGCTATCGATCGCTTTCGGCCTTTGCGCCGATCTGCGCGCCGACCCGCTGCCCTTGGGGCGAGAAGGCCTTCTCGAACTACCTGGGCTCGGACCGGGACGCGTGGAAAAGGTGGGACGCGTGTGAACTGGCTTCCGAGAGCGGCTGGTCCTCTCCGATCCTGGTGGACCAGGGCGGTGCAGACTCGTTTCTGGAGGAGCAGTTGAAGCCCGAACTCCTGGAAGAGGCCTGTGAGGCCGCCGGCATTCCGCTGGAATGCCGGATCCAGCCTGGTTATGACCACAGCTACTATTTCATCGCATCCTTCATGAAGGACCACATCGATCACCACGCTCGCCTGCTGAGCGTCTGAGCGCGCGATGTCACCCTGGGCTTTCGGCCTCGGGTGAAGGCCCCATGGGCTCGGTTCTAGAAGATTCTTCGGTCCTTTCATACGTCCCTCTACTCTTTTAAGGGCTATTGGCCGATTGAGTCCTTGTCAGGCTTTTGCGGATCCATTTCGATCCGCTCAGATGTGACAAGGGAGAACCCGATGGCCCTGGGAAACAGTTTCGAAACACAGGCCCCTGTAGCGTCCACCGATACGGCCAGCGCCCTTCTCGAGGGTCGCCGTGAAGTCCGTGTCGGAGTGCAGCATCCGGTGGAGATCTACTGCTCTTCCTTTGATCTGCCCCTGGCCGCACAGGTGCGAGATGTCAGCGCGGGCGGAATGTGCATTGCGACCCCTTCACCCATTCCGGTGGAGAAACTGGCTGGCGTAGGGCTACAAGTGGCTGGCGGGAGCCTGCGACTCAACGCGGTGGGGGTCTGGCAGACTCGCATCAGCATGGATGAGTCTGTGCTTACGGGGCTCGAATTCATCCGACCGGAACCCTTCCTGCTCTTGAGCTTGCGCGAATGGGTGGACGCTTCGGTGCGCGATGTCGGCGCTTTTCTCTATGAGGTGCTTCGCTCGGAAAAGATCGGCTTCGAGGATTGCATGCTTCTGGCCCAGTCTACGCGGGTTCGTGTGATTCCGCGGGGTCGATATCTCTACAAGCGCGGTGAGAGTCCGCTCGACCAGGATGATTCGATTTTCTTCCTTCGCGAAGGACAGGTTGAATTGGGTATTCCGAAGCCGCATGGGTCTCCCCATATCACCGCCGAATTGGGCCCGTTCTCACTTCTCGGGGGTCTGGGTTGTGTGGCCTCCATGCCGCATTTCGAGGATGCCCGGGCACTTGAAGACACCACGGTGCTTGAGATCGCAAGGCCGGCCTTCGCCTATCTGCGCATCGCCCAGCCCTTGCTGGCCCACTGGTTGTCCCAGGTCGTGATGGTGGGGCAACTGCAGCGCGTGGACGGGCTCGTGACCCGGCTCTCCTAGAGTCGCCCCAGTCGATTCGACCTCCGGAAGCTTCCGAATCCCGCCTTCCCCCAGAGGGGCGGCGCCAGGGCGCCTTTCGACGCCCGATCGGTGATCCGTTCAAGGCCCGACGCCGGGCCGGGTGAACTTTGTGGAGGATCAGGCTTTTTGGGTATCCAGTTCCGGCCCGAAAGCCCGATAACAAGAGGGCGCTTTTGTTCCAGAAGAAATTTCATGGGGGATGATTCATGTACACGAAAGTCATGGTAGTCGACGCTCAGCGTCTCGTGCGAGAGGGCATCAGCCGGATCCTGGAGAGCGAGTTGGATATCCAGGTGGTGGCAACCGCGGTCGACGGCCGAGAGGCCGTGGACGTCGCGTTGGAAAAACAGCCGGATGTAGTCGTCATTGACGGGCAGTTGCCGAGGCTTTCGGGCATCGAAGCCGTTCGGCGTATCCGGGAAAAAAGTCATGACACGATGTGCATCGTCATTTCCAGCTTGAACGGTCCGAGTCAGGTCAAGCAGGCCTTGACGGCGGGCGCCTCGGGGTTCGTTCCCAAGGACGCCGGTGCTGCGGACCTGTTGGAAGCGGTTCGAACTGTGCGTCAGGGACGCTCCTACCTGGCTCCCACTCTGGCCGATCAGGTGATCTCAGCACTGACCGCACCGGCCGAGGCCACTCCAGGCGGAGTCAGTGAACTCACGGCGCGACAACGAGAAGTTCTTCAGCTGATTGCCGAGGGCCTTTCTACCAAGGAAATCGCGAAGGAACTGGGTATTTCGCTCAAAACAGCTCAGACCCACCGAGCCAATGTCATGGACCGTGTGGGTGTCCACAAGGTTTCAAGTCTGGTCCGCCTGGCAATCCGTGAAGGCCTGGTGGCCGCCTGATCCAGCGGGAGGTGGGCTCAGCCTTCGTCCCGGTAGATTCCCATGACGGTTTGCAGAAGGTCTATTCCTTCTGACTTGGACCGCTGGAACGAATTGCGCCCCATGATGGAACCGAAGCCGCCGCCCTGGGCGATTCCTCGGACTTCTTCCAGCACGTCTTCTGTTCCCTTGGCGGCCCCGCCCGAGAAGATGACGATTCGGCGCCCGTTGAAGGCACTTTGCACGACGTGCGCGATACGGGCCGGAAGAGTAGAGATGTCGATGGACTCTTCTTCGTAGACTTTCCTGGCTGCGTCCTGTTCGATGTGATCCGTCGGTGGCTTGACCTTGATCACATGGGCACCGAGTTGAGCTGCAATCTGGGCCGCGTAGGAAATGACGTCGATGGCGGTTTCCCCCTCCTTGGACAGGCCACTTCCGCGCGGGTAGCACCAGAGGACCACCGCCAGGCCACTGGCCTTGGCTTCTTCGGCGATCTCGCGGAACTCGTCATACATCTCGTTCCGATCCGCACTGCCGGGGTAGATGGTGAAGCCGATGGCGGCGCAGCCCAATCGGAGTGCGTCTTCGACGCTGCCCGTGATGGCGGGTTTCGGATCTTCCGAAGAAAAGAGGGAGTCCGAGTTGTTCAACTTCAAGATGGTGGGGATCTGTCCCGCGTAGCGGCGTGCTCCCGCTTCGAGAAAACCGAGAGGGGCCGCATAGGCGTTGCAACCCGCATCGATGGCCAACTGGAAGTGATAGAGGGGATCGTATCCGGCTGGATTCTTCGCGAAGGTGCGTGCCGGCCCGTGTTCGAAGCCCTGATCNACGGGCAGGATGACCATCTTCCCGGTTCCCGCGAGAGTGCCGCTATCCATCATCCAGCGAAGGTTCTTGAGTACGCCCGGGCTTTCTGATCCATACCAGCTCAGGATCTCTTCCACGCGATCCGCCATCTTTCTTTCCCTCCTGATCCAGCCTGCAGGGCTGTTGGGAGGCGCAGTATAGACCAATCTCAGGGTGGGGGGCGGGGCCCGGTGGTGGAATCGGTTCATTCTTGTCGTGCGCATGGATCCGCCGAACAGGTAGAGTATGAGGATCGGGTTCATTCATCCTGGGAGGAAGACCATGGGTAGTTGTACGGGCCGTGTTGCCCTGGTGACGGGTTCCAGCCGAGGTATCGGTCGCGCGATCGCCACGCGATTGGTGGCGGAAGGGGCTTCGGTGGTGTTGTCGGCCTCCCGATCGGGTGCGCATGGAAAGCTGGCTGGGACGCTGGATGAGACGGTGGAAGAGCTTCGCGCGGCGGGCGGGCAGGTCGCCGCTGAGGTGGCGGATCTGGTTGACGAAGAGGCCCGGGGTGATCTCATCGCCCGGGCNGAGTCCCATTTTGGCCCCCTCGATATTCTTGTGAACAACGCGGCCATGGGGGCCTGGGGTATGCCCAGCCAGGTCGGTCTGGCTGAAAGACGCAAGATGATGGAGGTGAATCTCCACGCCCCGGTCGATCTGGCGCAGCAGGTTCTTCCGGGAATGCGGGAGCGAGGTTCTGGATGGATCCTGAACCTGGGAAGCGATTCCTATCGCCAGCCGCCGGTTCCCTATCGCGATACGCGAGACGCGGCGCATTTGATCGTGGCTTACGGCTCAAGCAAGGCCGCGCTCAGTCGCTATACCCGGGGACTCGCGGACGAAGTCGTGTCGGACGGTGTTTTCATCAACAACCTNGCGCCGGTCTCCATCGTCCTGACCCAGGAAGCCGCGCGCTTTGTCGGCCATATTGCCAAGGCCAATCCGGATATGGCCGAACCCATCGAGGTCATGGTGGAGGCCGCGCTTGAACTCGTCACGGGCCGGCATGTGGGACAGGATGTCTACAGTCGCCAACTGCTTCATGATGTGGCGCGACCGGTGCGTAGCCTGGACGGTGAGACCGTACTCGGGGATGCCTTCATTCCGGCCGAACTCGANCAGGTCGTGGGCTGAGCGGCCTCAAGGTCATGTTCTTTCATTTCGACTTCTCGAACTATTTCAAGATGATCCGGCTTGCCTGGCGGGAACCGAATCCCATGGCCCGCCGCTATTTCCTGGCGATCCTGATCCTGGTGGTTCCGGTGGTCTCCACCTTCCACGCTCTTTGCTTTTTCCTGGACGGTCTCNTCTTNCCCGGTTTTCGCAAGATCGAAATCCGGGATCCGGTCTTCGTCGTGGGGCATGCCCGGAGTGGGACCACGTTGCTCCATAGGCTCCTGAGTCGCGATGAGGGGCGTTTCAGTGCCTTCATGCTCTACGAACTCTANTTTCCTTCCCTGATCCAGAAGAAGTGCATTCGGTGGATTGCGGCCATGGACGCACGCCTGGCTGGAGGNTTTCTGGGCCGGCGCGTGGAGGCGTGGGAGGAAAAGCGGTACGGCGCCATGCGCGATGTGCACAAGATGGGGCTGACCGAGTTCGAAGAAGACGACATCGTCTTCTACTGGTCCCTCGCTTCGGGTTTCTGGATTACCAAGATGCCCTACATGGGCGACCTTGATTTCTATTACGTAGACCAATGGCCCGAGCGAAAGCGTCGCCGCTTGATGCGCTTCTATCAGGATTGCATACGCCGTCAGCTCTATCTGAATGGACCGGACAAGATCCACCTCGCCAAGAATCCGATTTTTGCGGGTCGAGTGGAAACCTTGATCGAGGCNTTNCCCGATGCGCGTATCGTGGTGCCCGTGCGCAATCCCTATGAGACGATTCCGAGNCTCTTGAAGCTCANGCGGATNGGTTGGCGGAAACTCGATTGGGATGCGCCGCGGCAGGAGCGATGCCTGCATGCTCTGACCGACCAGTCCTTTCACACCTATACGCACCCTCTGGCCGTTCTGGAAAACCACCCCGAAACACGACACGCGATCGTCGACTATCGAGAGGTGGTCGAGGACCCCGAAACAGCGGTGGGCGAGGTCTACCGTCAGTTGGGGCTCTCCATGGGGGACGCCTACCTGGAAACACTCAAGGCCGAGAGCCTTCGAGGTCGCAAGCACGTTTCGGGGCATGCCTATAGCCTGGACGAGTTCGGTCTGGATGCCGACGAGATCAGGCGACGGCTGGCCGACCTTTTTGAACGCTTTGATTGGGAGTCCGGGGCAGGGGAGGCAAGCGGTCCGGAGCCGGAGTAGGGGCCCCAGGGTCGCATTGCAATACGGTGCGTATCGTATATTTTCTCCTATCGCGCCGGAGGCCGCTTGTGATGGGGAGGGATCCCGTGGGCGGACGAGCCGGCGCCATCGGCAAGGCAGGGGTGGAAACCGCAGGGTCCGCCTGAATATCAACCCAGATCGATTCCCGACCCCCCGGTGGTTGGAATGCGAGGTGCGCTCATGGCCGATCCGACTCCCCAACTCGAGGGCATTACGGTTCTCAACCTCGCCAGCGTCGGGCCCGCCGCCCGGGCCGCACGGACGCTGGCGGATTACGGCGCACGCATCATCCAGATTTCGCCCACGACCCGCAAGGGCGCCAAGCAGATTCAGCCCCCTTTCCATAGTTACGGAGCGGGACGTGGATTTGAGCGACTCCAGATCGATCTCAAATCCGACGCGGGCCGGGAAGCCTTCATCCGCATGGCGAGCCGGGCCGATGTGGTGATCGAGAGTTACCGACCGGGTGTGGTGGATCGCCTCGGGATCGGCTTCGAGACTTTGCGCGCCGAAAATCCCCGGCTGATCTACTGCTCGACCTCGGGGTACGGCCAGGACGGCCCCGCTTCAAGCTGGGCGGGGCACGACATCAATTACCTGGCTATGTCCGGCCTGTTGGCCTGCACGGAGCCACGTGCGGATGGGGGGCCGCCCATTCCGGGAGCCACGGTGGCCGACAGTGCAGGCGGGGGCATGCATGCCGTGGTGGCGATCCTGGCGGCGTTGGTGCGTCGAAGTCTGGGTGGCGAAGCCCAGTACCTGGACGTCTCGGCCACCGAAGGGGTGTTGGCCCTGATGTCCCTTTCCATCGATCAATACCTGGCCAC
>NZGT01000118.1 GCA_002691025.1 Spirochaeta sp.
GTCCAGTCCTGGGGCGGGGTCCCCGTGGAAGTGCCTTTTTACGACCGGGTGGAGGACGACGGCCAAGCCGCCGCCGAGGCGGTTCGGGCCTGCGCGAGCGATCGCACTGTGGCCCTCTACGTTTCGACGCCCTCCAATCCGACGGGACGTGTTCTCTCGGGTGAGATCCTCTCGGCGCTGGCCGAATTGGCTGAGAGCGAGGATTGGTGGTTGATCTCCGACGAGGTCTACCGGGATTTCGTCTATCAAGGGGAGCATGTTTCGCTGGCCCCTCTCGCGCCGAGCCGCACGCTTTGCGTGGACTCCTTCTCCAAGGCCTACGGGATGGCGGGCTACCGGGTGGGAAGCCTGGTGGGCCCGAGCGAATGGATCGAACAGGCGCGAAAGCTCGGCACCCATAGTTTCTACAGCGCCTCGACGCCCGGGCAGTGGGCAGCCTTGCACGCTCTGGAGGGCGGAGAGGCCTGGCAGGACGAGGCGCGCGAGGCCTATCGCGCGGTCTCCGTGGTGGCCGCGGAAGCGCTGGGCCTACCGGCCCCGGGTGGCTCGACCTTCCTGTTCGTGGATGTGGCGGATCGTCTCGATGAGCGGGGCCTCCATGGTTTCCTTGAGGATTGTTTCGAAGACGGTGTCCTGGTGGCGCCCGGTTCCTCGGCGGGCCGGGACTACGGGGACTGGGTTCGTCTGTGTTACACCGCGATGCCACCCGAGGACGCCTTGGAGGGCGTGACCCGGCTGGCTCGCCATGTCCGAGGCGCCGGCTCGGGATCTGATTGAGCCCGAAGGTCTTCTTCTGTCCACGGATCACGTGCGCCGAGGGTCGGTTGGCCTTATCGTGAGGCCAATGCGCATTTATCGGAGCAATCGGGTCGAATCTCTTGTTCCGGCCCTGGCGCGGACCGTCCATTCCCCGGTGTCCGATCCTTTTGCGCCCGAGTGGATCGTGGTCCAGGGGCCGGGCATGGAGAAATGGCTCTCCATGGCCCTCTCTCGCGAGAACGGCGTTTTCGCGAATCCCCGATTTCCCTTTCCGCGCACTTTCCTGACGCAGATGATCGAGGCGGTCCTCGGGCCGGACGAGGACGATACCCTTCGCTATGAACCGGAGAGGTTGGCGTGGACCGTGGCGGCGGCTCTTCCCGAGCATCTGGAAAAACGCTCCTTTGCTCCGTTGGCCCAGTATCTGGTGGACGATGAGCACGGCGAAAAGAGGTTGCAGCTCGCGCGCCGGATTGCCGAGACCTTCGACCATTATGTGATCCATCGACCGGAGATGATTCTCGGCTGGCAGTCGGGCGCGGCCGGGCAGGGGACAGACCGACTCGATCCTGAACTGGACTGGCAACGAGAGCTTTGGCTCAGCCTCGTGGAACGTTGTGGCCCGGGGCACCTGGCTTCGCGTGTCCTGGACTTCATCCGGACCTTGGAGGCCTCGGACTCGGTCGCCTTCGATCTGCCGGAACGGGTCTCGATCTTCGGGGTGTCGACGCTGCCGCCCCTCTTCGTCGAGGGGTTGGTGGCGTTGTCCAGGAGAATGCCCATGCATCTCTTCGTCTTGAGCCCCTCGCAACAATACTGGGGTCATATCCGGAGTGAACGCGAGCAGATCCGTCAGCGGGGTTCCTCGGTGGACGAGGCCGATCTCCATTTCGAGCAGGGCCATCCGCTCCTNGCCTCCTTGGGCCGGGTGGGGCGNGAATTCCAGGAGATTCTCGAGAGTCGGACCGAGTACCTGGAATCGGACGAAGACCTCTACGCGGACCCGGGCGAAAGCAGTGTGCTGCGGGCCATTCAATCCGACATCCTGATGTTGCGGGATCCGGCGGAAGAGTCGGATACCGGATTGCGGGCTGTGGATCCGGCGGATGACTCGATTTCAGTNCATGCGTGTCACGGGCCCATGCGAGAGGCNGAGGTGTTGCGAGATCGGCTGATCGAACTCTTNGANAGAGATCCGAGCNTNCAGGCCCGGGACGTCGTGATCATGACTCCGAATGTGGATCGCTATGCGCCCTTCGTGGAGGCTGCTTTTTCGGCCGCCGTTTCGGGAAGCCTTCCCCTGCAGGTGGCCGACGCTTCGGCACGCTCTTCTTCTGAACTCCTGGATGCCTTCTCCCGTGTGCTTGAGGTGCTGCGCGGACGAATGCGGGTGAGTGAGGTGGTGGATCTCTTGTCCGCCGCCTGTATTCGGGAGAAGTTCGGNCTGGTGGAAGANGATGAGTCCCGCATTCGAGCCTGGGTNCGNAGCTCNGGAATCCGTTGGGGAGCCGACCCCGCGCACCGCGAAGCNGAAGGCCAGCCCGCGGTGGAGCAGAATACCTGGCGGTTCGGTTTCGACCGACTTCTGCTCGGTTATGCGATGGAGGACGATGGACAGCGGGTTTTCGGCTCGATTCGTCCCCAGCCCGCGGTATCCGGTACGGAGTCGGAGGCCCTCGGGCGGTTGGTGGATGGGGTGAATACCCTGGGGGANCTGCACGAGAGNGCGCGAGGAGTTCGTGNGGCGGCGGAATGGGCCGTTTTCATGACCGAAGTGCTCGATGCGATGATCGCCTCCGATGGCGAGACCGTGCATCAGCATCGCCAGATCCGCGAAGCCATCGAGGGCTGGGCGGACTCGGCCCGGGAGGCCGAGTATGCGGAGCCGCTTTCCTTCCAGGCGGTGATGGAGAGTTTTTCAAGTCGCATGGAGGACCGCCGAGCGGGCGGGGGATTCCTTTCGGGTGGGATCACACTTTGTGAACTGGTTCCCATGCGAACGATTCCNTTTCGAGTGGTCGGCCTCATGGGGATGGACGACGGTGCCTTTCCACGAACGAGTCGCCGGGTTTCGTTCGACCTGCTGGGTCGCGAGCGCAAGTTGGGTGACCGGAGTCGTCGGGATGATGATCGCTACCTCTTTCTCGAAGCGTTGCTCTCGGCGCGAGACCATCTACTTGTGACCTACACCGGAAGCAACTGGCGAGACAACCAGGACCTTCCTCCTTCGGTGGTCATCGATGAGTTGCTGGAGCACGTGGGGGCGGCCTTNACTTTTCCCGGTGCGAAGGAGTCGGATGCTTCTCGCGCGGCGCACGACCACCTGCGTTTTCGTCATCCGCTGCAATCCTTCAGCCCCCGTTATTTCTCCGAGGAGGATTCCCGCTTCTTCAGCTATTCCGAATCGGATTGTGGCGCGGCTCGTGCGCTTGTCTCGCCGCGAGTGAAGCCGACTCCTTTTACCTCGGAAGCGCTTCCTCCTCTTTCGTCCGAATCGGTGGAGTACACGGTCCAGGATCTGGTGGATTTCTTCCGGAACCCGGCTCGACACTTTGCGCGAAACCGACTGGGTGTCTGGTTGCCCAATGATGAAGATGCGGTGTCGGTGGACCGGGAGCCCATGGATGTGGCGGGCCTGGATNGGTGGCGGGTCGGCTCCGCCGTATTGGACGCGCTGCTCCTTGGCACCGCGGAAGAAGAAGTCGCCGAATCCATTCGTGCTCAGGGAATCCTGCCCCTCGGCCAGGCGGGTGACTCCGCGTACGCGAAGATCGCCGGGATGTCCCAACGCCTGTTTGCTCATGCCGAGTCGCTCCGTCAGGGCGAACCGCACGCACCGCTTGAGATCGATCTTTCGTTGGCGGGTGCGCGGGTGGTGGGTGAGCTCGACGAGCTCTGGCCTTCGGGTCGCGTGGACCTTCGTTACTCCCGACTCGGCGCCATGTCTGAACTGGAAAACTGGATCAAGCATCTCGTGCTTTGCGCGGCCTCGCCGGACGGCGCCGCCGCCGCCACACACCTCATCGGTCGTCCCGATACGGGGGNCGGTGTGGGCCATGTCTGTTTCTCCGAGGTCGAGGAGGCCGCCTCGCTCCTCGCGGACCTGGTGGCGCTCCGGCGTTATGGGGACTGCCTGCCCCTCCCGTTTTTCCCAAAGAGTTCAAGGGCCTACGTGACTTCCTTGAAGGGAAGTGATGAGCCCCAGCGGGTCCGGGCGGCGCGTCTCAATGCCTACGAGATCTTCCGTTCCCAGGAAGCGCGGGGGGAGCGCGGTGTCGGCGAAATAGAAGACCTCTACATGGGCCGTCTCTTCGCGGAGGAAGATCCGCTTGCTCCTTCCTGGGTCAGTCCCGACGACGACGCCTCCATCCACTTCGCGCTTGTTTCGCGTCGCGTCTTCGAACCCTTGCTGGCCCACCGCGAGGATATCCTGTGATGGAACATCTTGAAGCCCATAGTGTGCCGCTTGGCGGGATCCGGCTCGTGGAAGCGAGTGCAGGGACGGGCAAGACCTTCACGCTTACGACCCTCTATCTGCGCATCATCATGGAAGAGGACTATGAGGCCGACCAGATCCTGGTGGTGACTTTCACGAAAGCGGCGGCCGCTGAATTGCGCGAGCGGATTCGCGCGCGACTGCGGGAGATGGAAACCTCCCTGGCCTCCCGTCTTTCGGGTGAGGGTTTTGATTCGCGAGGTGAACTCTCGGTCATCGACCGTCTTGCCGAAGCGAGCATGGAGCGNGGGCAGCCGGANNAAGAACTCGGTCGCCTTCGCCGGGTCCTGCGGAATTTCGATGAAGCGCAGATCTCGACCATCCATGGTTTCTGTGATCGNATGCTGGAGGAGAACGCGTTCGAGAGCGGCGCCTCTTTCGATACTGAATTGGTGCAGGATGCGAACCTCCTGCGCGAGGAAGTGGCGGAGGATTTCTGGTCGAAGAATTTCTTTGATGCGCCCCCGGGNTTNGTTCAGTGGGTGCTCGAAAGTTCGCGCGCCAGCCAATCGAAGTCCGCGCAGTTGTTGAGCCGTTTTCTTTCTTCAGTCCTGGAGCGACCGCGTGTGAAGTTGCGTCCCGGGGAAATGGAGACGGAAGACCTTGCGACGCTGGAANCCGACGTGCGTTCCGCGCAAGAAGCAGCGCGCGTAATCTGGGACGCTGAACGCGAAGACATCCTTGAACTCCTGCTCGTTTCGAGGAACGACGGGGTGCTCAACAAAGGCTCCTACAAGCCGGTGAACATCGAGTCGAAGTGGCCTCCGATNATGGAACTCTTCTTGTCGCAAGACGGAGTTGGAGCGAGCAAGGAACGTGGCAAGCTCGACCCGTTTCGCACTTCCATACTCGAGAAACGGACCTCGGTAAAAAGAAAGGGAGACACGCCCGAGCATCCCTTCTTCGAGGCNTGCGAAGAGTGGCTTTCCNTGGCNGCNGAGTTGGAGGCCGCNTATGANAGNGAGTGGATCGNCCTGGAACTGNGNTTTGCNGANTATGCCCGNGGGGAAATCGAGGCGCGGCAGGGCCGGAGCGGCACGCGGACCTTCAACGACCTCCTCATCGACCTGGCCACGGCGCTCGAGGGGCCNAGNGGCGATCGTCTGGCCGCGCGGATNCGTCACCGCTTCCCGGCGGCCATGATCGACGAGTTCCAGGACACCGACCCNATCCAGTACCAGATCTTCAGCCGGATCTGGGGGGAGGGCGAGGGGCCTTTCTTCCTCATCGGCGATCCCAAGCAGGCCATCTACTCGTTTCGCGGGGCCGATATCTTTGCCTACATCCGNGCCAAGCNGGATGCGCGGGATTCCCAGTACACCCTGGACTTGAATTGGCGATCGGACACTTCCCTGGTGGGAGCGGTGAACGGCATCTTCCAGCAGATCCCTTCGCCCTTTCTATTTGAACCGATTCCTTTTCATGCNGCCCGCACGCCTGAGCTTTCAAGAGAGCGTATGGGGGCCGAGGCGGGGGCCGCGTGTCGGTTCCTGCTCTTCGGTCATGACGAGGCGGGCAAAGCCCGGACTGTAAAATACGCGGGGAAGCGAGCCGCCGAAGCCACGGCCGCCGACATCGCCCGCCTGCTCGGCTCGGGAGCACTCATCGAAGAAGAGGCCGGTTCGTCCCGNCCCGTNCGTTCCGCCGACATCGCCATCCTCTGCCGCAACCGATACCAGGCGGCGGACTCAAGGGAAGCCCTCGAGGCGCTGGGCATTGCTTCGGTGATGACCGGCCAGGAAAGTGTGTTTGAAACCGAAGAGGCGCTGGAGTTCGAATGGCTCCTNNAGGCCACCGCCGACCCGGCTGATCTGCGCGCGCTACGCCCGGCTCTTTGCACCCGAATCCTGGGAGGGAATGCAAAGACCCTCTTTGATCTCCATGAAGACACCGACGCCTGGGATGAACCGCTCGAGGCGGCACGAGGGTGGCAGGCCGCCTGGGACCGGGCCGGGCCGGTGGGGCTTCTGGAGTGGGTGCTCTCGAAGGACGATACCCGTGCCCGACTTCTCTCTCGGACGGACGGCGAACGTCGCCTGACAAACTGGCTCCATCTGGCAGAGCTCCTTCAGCAGAACTGGCAGAAGGGACGCCCGGGNCCTGGAGCCCTGGCCGTCTATCTGGGGACCTTGCGTAAGGATTCTCGAAGCCGTCGTGAACTCACCGACGANGACGCCTTGATCCGGCTCGAGAGTGACGAGCATGCCGTGAAGCTCGTCACCATCCACAAGAGCAAGGGCCTTCAGTACCCCGTGGTCTACTGTCCTTTCCTCTGGAACGATCAGATGCTGGGCAAGCAGGAAAAGGCCTGGACGCCTTTNCATGAGCCCGACGAAGAGCAGGCTCTGGTGCTGGANATCGGCGAGGGCGAAGAGCACACGCGGGCCCTGGCCCGGGCGGGCTGGGAAGCGTTGGCCGAAGATCTCCGCCTTGTCTATGTGGGCCTGACCCGGGCCGAGCACCGGCTCGTGATCGTCTGGGGCCCGGTNNNCCAGGCGGGGTCNTCCGCGNTGGGTCTGCTTCTGCATCCGCCGGAGGATTTCGGGAGTTGGCGCGAGAACTGGAATGAAGATCCTGNGAAACGTCTGCGCGATCATTTCAAATCGCTGGATGACGAGGGGCTGCGGTCTGATCTGGAAGCGCTCGCAGGNTCCTCGGACGGGGGTATCACCGTCGAAATCCTNAGCGATGAGGATGAAGCGCCTTCCGTTCCGTCGGAAAAAANGGAAGAGTCGCTTGCCGCGCGGACGCGGCTGCGTTTTTCCTGGCAGGGCCCTTGGCGGGTCTCAAGCTTTTCGGGGCTTATTTCTTCCGCGTCTGCTGAGGGAGGGCGCGCCCTCAATCACCCCCGCGCACTCGGTCTGGATTACGATGATCCGGTGTTGAGCTCCACGGGTTCCGTGGATGCGGCGGAGACGGAGAGCCAGATCCGCTTGGCGGATTTTCCGGCGGGTGCCGCCTCCGGTACCTTGATCCATCACGTCCTGGAACACCTCGACTTCACGGACCGCGACCCCCAGTCCAAGCTTGCGGTCGTGGAGTCTTCCATGCTTCGGCACGGGATGGCAGAATCGTGGGCTCCGACGCTTGCGGAGGCTTTGCCGGATATGCTGGAGGCTCCCTTGGGTGGCCCCCTTCGCGACTTCAGCCTTTCACAACTGCCGCGGGGCGATCGCATGGATGAGCTCGAGTTCACGCTGCCGGTGTCGNNCTCAGGCGCGAGCCCGCTTACGGCCGAGGCCCTGGGGCGGGCTTTCTCCGAAGAGGCGACCGACCCCTTCGTGGCCGAGTACGCACGGCGAGCCGGGNNTCTTGGCTTCCCGCCGCTGGAAGGACATCTGCGGGGCTTTGTGGATCTGGTCTTCCGCCACGACGGCCGCTTCTATGTGGTGGATTACAAATCGAATCGGCTGGGCGTCCACCGCTCGGATTATGACGAGCCCGGCATGCAGGCGTCCATGCTGGAGCANGACTANGTGCTTCAGTACCACCTCTACGCGGTGGCGCTCCATCGCATGCTTGAAGTCCGTCTGCCGGACTACGACTATGAAACCCATATGGGGGGCGCCTATTACCTCTTCTTGCGTGGTATGACGCCCGAGCCCGGAGATGCGAACGGGNTCTATTTTGATCGTCCGCCCAAGGAACTGATCCTGGCACTCTCCCGGGCGCTTGGTCCCGCGCCTGCTTCCAAGGAGGCGGCCCCCGCATGAAGCCGAGCCTGGAAAAAATGAGGATGCAGGGTGAGATCAGCGCCTTGGATGAGAACTTCGCCCGGTCCATGGCCCGCTTGGCGGGGGAGGAGCGTCCCGAGGCGGTGCTGGCCGCGGCGCTGGCCAGCCGGCAGTTGAGAGCCGGCCATGTGGGCTGGGATCTTCCTGCCTGGTCGGACGAGCGAGAGGCCGCAGCCGAGGAGTCTTCGTTTGAATGGCCGGAGACCGAGAGCTGGCTTGCGGCCCTGGCGGACAGCCCCTTGGTGGAATGTGTTTCGGCCGGACCTCAGGCGCCGTCTTCGGGCGAGACGCCGTTGATCCTGGAAGAAGGACGCCGACTCTATTTGCGAAGGTACTGGGAATACCAGCAACGCCTGGCTTCGTCGCTTCGCGCGCGCATGGCGGATTCATCCGCGGCGGAGGAAGTCGATCAGGCCTGCCTTGAAGAGGGGCTGGCTCGACTTTTCCCCGCGTCCGAGGCCGATGACCTGCAGCGTGTGGCTGCGCGCACCGCAGTGTGTTCGCGTTTCTGTGTTCTTTCCGGGGGGCCGGGCACGGGGAAGACATCCACGGTGGGCCGGATCCTGGTCTTGATGATCGAGCAGTCCCGGGCCCAGGGCCGCGCTCTTCCCCAGATCGAGTTGGCGGCCCCGACCGGAAAAGCCGCAGCTCATCTGAGCGTTTCCCTTGAGCGCACGCTCTCGTCTCTCGACCTCGATGAGGCCCTGCGCGCTGCTGTGCCGAAAACGGCGACCACGCTGCACCGCTTGCTCGGGGCGTCCAGTGACGCGACCCGTCCCTATCGCTTCGGACTCGAGCGTCCGCTGACGGCGGATGTGGTCCTGGTGGACGAAGCCTCCATGGTGGACCTGGCTCTGATGACGCGGCTCGTCGAAGCGGTGCCTCCTCACGCGCGTCTCATCTTGCTGGGAGATCGCGATCAGTTGGCTTCGGTGGAGGCAGGGGCCGTGTTGGGCGACATGGCTCGGCCGGCGCAAGAAGAGGAGGGCGATTCGCCCATCGTCTTGTTGAAACACAGTTACCGGTTTGAAGCCGATAGCGGTGTGGGCCGGTTGACCCAGGCCATCAATTCAGGAGAGGTCGAGACCGCTCTTTCGCTTTTGGAGGACCCGGCCTACCCCGACATCCGGTGGGTGGAACCCCGCGTAGAAGAAGAAGGGCCCGCTTCGCTGGTGGCCGAGATGGCCGAAGGCTACGCAGCTTTCCTGGCCGAGGCTGAGCCCGAGGCGCGTCTTCGGGCCTTTGATCGTTTCCGGGTCTTGAGTGCGCATCGCCATGGTGCGTGGGGGGTCGAGACCCTGAACGAGGCCATCGAGACGCAACTCGGATTGAAAGCGGGTCGAGACGTCACATCGGAATTCTATGCGGGCCGTCCTCTGGCCATGACGCGCAACGACTACGAGCTCGAACTCTACAACGGCGACGTGGGCGTGGTGATGGAACAGGGCCACGCCATGGGGCGGGCGGGGCGGGCCGTCTTCTCTTCGCCTGAAGGCCAGCCCAGATGGGTTTCGACCTTGCGATTGGGTTCGGCGGAGACCGTTTTTGCCATGAGCATCCACAAGAGCCAGGGGTCGGAATTCACCGAAGTCATGGTGGTGCTGCCCAGCGAGGATTCCTCGCTTCTCACACGCGAGCTTGTCTATACCGCCGTGAGCCGGGCGCGCGAGCGGGTTACCCTCGTGGCGCGTCGGGATGTGCTGGAGCGATCCATCGCCCGTCGCGTCGAGCGCTCTTCGGGTCTCACCGAAGCACTCTGGGGTGGATGATGTCGGATGAAGGGCACGCACAAGAAGGCACCGTGATTGCCCACTACGGGATCGCGGTGGGGGTCCGCTTCGGGAGTGGAGAAGAGGTCCGGCTTCCGTTGCGCCGTCCCCAGAAGGTCGTGGTGGGTGACCGGGTCGAAAGAAAAGGGGAGGGCTTGCGCACGCTTCCTTCGAGTGGAGTGCTGCGCAGACGGGACCGCCACGGCCGCGTGCGTTCGGTGGCGGCGCATCTCGACGTCCTGGCCGTCGTGGTCGCTCCGATCCCGGAGTCGCCTCTGGGTTTCATCGACCGTGGCATCGTGGCAGCGCGGGTCGCCGAGCTGGAACCGTGGATCGTCGTCAACAAGAACGATTTGTCGGAAGCGGCCGACCTCTTTGAGGAACTGACCCGACTCTATGGTGAGGCGGCGCGCCTTCTCTTTGTTTCCGCTCAGAGTGGGGATGGCCTGGCTTCGATTGGCGAGGGACTTTCGCCCGCGCGGCGTTCGGCCTTTGTCGGGACATCGGGGGTGGGCAAGAGTTCGCTCCTCAATGCACTTCTTCCCGATCTGGATCTGGATGTGGGTGAGATCAATGAGGTGAGCGGTCTGGGCCGTCACATCACCTCGGTGGCGACCCTGCACACCCTGCCCGGCGGAGGCGAATTGATCGATACCCCGGGCTTTCGCGACTTCGGCCCCGTCGCCGTTTCGTCCCGGGAGCTGGCCGCGCACTTCCCCGGTTTCGAGGAAGCGCTCATCCAACCGTGTCACTTCCGGGATTGCCTTCACCTCACGGAGCCCGGCTGTGCGGTCCTCGCAGCCCTGGAGTCCGGCGACATCGAAACCCAGCGCCACGAAGCCTACCGGGCCCTGCTCACGGATCTTCAGCGGGCCGAAGAAGCCGAAGGGCATTGAAGGGGAGCCAATTCCCGAAGAGAGTCGTCTTTCTCCGGAGTTCGGCTCCGGGGGCCGATGTCGTGCTGACGTGACGAGTGGCATGCGCTCTCTGATGCGGGATATCCTTTTGTTCCAAGTTGGGAGAGTTCGAGTCCGTCGTTCTGTCGTCTTGGGCAAAGGGTGGACACAGTCTCGGTGGAAGGGCGCGAGCGGGACGCACGAGAGGAGTGCCAATTGAAGGCTTCGTGGATCCGTTGGGCGATTCTGGCGTTGCTCTATGTCGTGTTCCTTTCCTGGTATGGCGGCTCGGGGGATCCGCTTTCGCCCGGTGAGATCGAGGAGTATGTGGCCATCGCTCAGGCACAGCGGGCGGAGAACGGACTCGGGGAACTCTCGGAGAGAGACCGCGAAGTGGCGGTGAAGTTGCGCGAGTTCATGGAAACCGACGACGGTCAGGAATTCGTGATGATCAATCTCAATGTCTATCGGGATGTGCCTCGTTACGAAGACGGTCGTGAAGTCAGTGGCAGTGCGGAGGAAGTGGAACAGGAGTATGCGCGGCGGATCCTGCCGAACCTGCTTGTCCGGGCCACCCATCCCTTATTGATGCTCGATCCCGAGGTGTCCATCGGGGGCACCGGAGAGTTTGAACGCCAGGACTGGACCCGGGTCAATCTGGTTCGCTACCGCAGTCGACGCGATTTCCTGGACTTCATCTTGAAGACGAGTTGGGCCGAGGATTCGGACCACAAATGGGCGGCTCTGGCGCGGAGTCATTCGCTGGCGGCCACGCCGAGAGCTTCCTTTGCGACCATGCGACTTCTCCCGTTNTTGATCCTGGTGGTGATCGGTCTTCTGATGGATCGCTTTGCGAATCGATCNCGATCNGGGCAGGGTGGGGCAAGCGCATGACGGTTTTTGGCGGAGTCGCGAACTGAGCCGTCCAGTACGCGGCTGAACGTGAACGTGAACGCGGAGAGTGTGGGAGGTGTTTTTGTATGTGGAAGAAGATTGGCGTCGGGGTCATCTTGCTTTTTCTTCTCGGCATCGCGGTGTTCGGCTTGACGGTGATCCGGCCCATCTACCAATTCGGCCAGCAGCTTTCGCCGGCCACGGCTCCGGCCGATTATGCGCTTCAGGAGGACAGCCGGGTCTCCATCCCGGATCCGCGCCCGCTTGAGATTCGTCCCTTCAATGCACTCAAGAACGCCTACTGGGGCGAAGTTCATGTGCACACCAAGGAGAGTTTTGATGCGGCGGTTTTCGGGACCCGGGCCACCGTCGAGGACGCCTACCGGTTTGCCCGAGGCGACGCGCTCCTGAGCCCGGGAGGCGAGCGCATGCAGTTGTCCCGACCCCTGGACTTCGTGGCCATTACCGACCACGCGGAGGGCTTTGGCCTTCGGACGCGGTGTGACGAAGACGATCTCAGTCTCTTCGAGCAGTTCAATTGCTGGGTNATGGANGAGCCGGGTTGGACGGCCGCCTTCTTCTTGTCCGGCCGATCGACCCGGGGAAACATGGAAACCGATCCCGACCACCNGGCCGGGGTCTATCGGAATCGGGACCGGACTCCACCCACCCGCCCCCGCTTTCCCATCTGCCGGTGGGGGGAGGGAGGGCCCGAACGCTGCCTTCGGGACAGCCAGGCGGACTGGGCCCGTTACATCGAATTGGCGGACCGTCATTACGAGCCCGGCGTGTTCACGACATTCGCCGCCTACGAGTTCTCTCCCGTTCTCGCTCGAGCGGGCAAACATCACCGCAACGTCATCTTCAATGGAGATGAGCTTCCGGCCCATGCGATTTCATCCCAGGATGTCGGTAACGCGGTGGATCTGTGGCGCGGGCTCGAAGAGACCTGCACGGGCGACTGCGATTTCCTGACCATCCCCCACAACATGAACAAGGGTTGGGGTCTCTTCTACAGCCGGTACACCTGGGATGGCGAAACCTATAGCGAGGACGACTGGCGGATCCGCATGCGTCGTGAACCTCTGGCCGAGATGTATCAGGTGAAGGGGGCCTCAGAGTGCGCGTTGGGCGTGGGCGCTACCGACGAAGAGTGCGCGTTCGAACAGGTTCTCCAGCCCTGTGAGTCCGGGCAGGAAGGCGGCTGTGCGTTTGAGAGTTCCTTTGCGCGGCAGGGCCTGAAGATCGGCATGGAACTGGATCGCGAACTTGGATTCAACCCCATGGCGTTCGGTTTCGTTGCGGCCACGGACGCCCACAACGCAAACCCGGGCGACGCCGAGGAGTGGGACTTCGTGGGCAAAGTCGGGGCCGTCAGTTCGCCCGCCATCCGACGCCTTCGCACCCAGCCGGACGCCGAGGCCCACAACCAGATCCTCACCGATCACGGCTCCGGGGGCCTGGCCGCCGTGTGGGCCGAAGAAAATACACGGGACGCGATTTTTGCGGGCATGCAGCGTCGGGAAGCCTACGCGACCTCGGGGCCCCGGATCCTGTTGCGCTTCTTTGCGGGGTGGGGTTTTGACGAAAGCATCGTAGACGATTCGGAGCCGGTGGCGGTGGCCACCGAAGGCGGCGTTCCCATGGGCGGGGTCCTGCGTCTTGAGCAAGGTCAGGCCGAGAGCCCCACCTTCTTTGTCTGGGCCGGGGCGGACTGGATGAGTGCACCGCTGCAGCGCATCCAGGTCGTGAAGGGCTGGATCGACGAGAACGGCGAAACCCATGAAGAAGTGCGTGATGTGGTCTGCTCTGACGGCCTGGGCGTCGATCCCGCGACCCTTCGCTGTCCGGACAACGGCGCGTCGGTGGATCTTGAAACCTGCGAGAGGGAGGGCGACACCGGGGCAGGACAGTTGATGGTGGCCTGGCAAGACGAAGATTTCGATCCCACCGAGGGCGCTTTCTATTATGTCCGGGCTTTGCAGGACCCCACCTGTCGCTGGTCGACCTACGACGCCCTGCGTCTGGGCCAGGAGCCCGACCCACGCGTGCCCGCCACGCTCCGGGAGCGCGCCTGGTCGTCACCGATCTGGATTGATCCCGTCAGTTGAGGAAGCGTCTTCCTCTGCGGTGGGACGAATGGAATTCCGCAAGGACGGGTACTGGGCTCCCAGTGCCAGCGCTCGGGTGACGACGTAGGCCACAAAGGCCCACCAGAGCCCCTTGTTTCCAAAACGATCGGCCAGGGGGAGTGTCATCCCCACGAAG
Source organism: Spirochaeta sp. (assembly GCA_002691025.1). GTDB lineage: Bacteria > Myxococcota_A > UBA9160 > UBA9160 > UBA4427 > MED660. The sequence goes on from NZGT01000118.1 coordinate 13,817, forward strand.
ATCCCGGTCGATAGGACCGAGGCGTTCCGCATGGCCCGGGTCCTCGATGTGCCGATGAAGATCCCGTCCATTTGAAACGCGGCGAAGGATAGGAAGATATAGATGGCGGCCAGGGGCAGTGCATGAATGGCCTGCTCCTGGACATCGCCAAGCGCGGTTAGCGTCGAGATGCCGAGCTCGCCCAGGCCGATGGCGATCACGGCCAGTCCGAGAGCCGTGGCGCCGGCGAGAAGACTGGTTCGGCGGACCGCGACATCAAACAGATCCAGTCGCGCGGCTCCCAAGGCTCTTCCTGCGAGGGACTCCACCACGTTGGCGAAGCCGTCGAGAAAGAAGGCCGCGAGCGCAATGAACTGAAGCAGGACATGGTTGGCAGCGAGAACCGTATCTCCATAGCGGGCGCCATGATCCGTGAACCAGGCAAACCCGAAGACCAGGAACAGGGTGCGGATCATGATGTTGAGATTGGAGCGCAGGTTGCTCCACATCGATCCTATTTTCCGGATCCGCTCCCAGGGAAACCCGGGTTCGTCATCCCGGTGGCGCGAGCGGAGCAGTGTAAAGACCAGCACGGAGCCGACGGCGAGGGTGCTCCACTCCGCGATGACGGTGCCGAGGGCGATCCCTTGCACCCCCATCTCGAAATGAACCGCAAAGAGCAGGTCGAGCCCGATGTTGAGACCGTTGAGGAAGACCTGCACCGCCAGAACGGTTCGGGCCTGACCGAGTCCGATGAGGACGCCCAACAAGGCGAAGATGGATAGGCTCGCCGGCGCCCCCCACATCCGAATGCGAAAATACTCGGCGGCGATCCGCTCGACTTCTTCACCGGCCCCCAGGATCGCAAAAGCCACGCCCTCGATGGGGCCGGCCAAGAGCCAGAGCAGGCCACTGATCACGACGGCCATCACGAGCGAGCGGCCTGTGGCGGCGCGGACCTCCGCTTCGTCGCCCTGACCATCGGCCAGGGCCACAAATCCTGTGGTGCCCATTCGCAGGAAACCGAAGCTCCAGAAAATGAAATTGAGGAGCAGGGCCCCCAACGCGATGGCCCCCAGGTCAGCCGCTGTGCCGGTGTTTCCGATCACAGCCGTGTCCACCAGGCCGAGGGTGGGGACGGCCGCATTCGCAAGAATGAAGGGCACGGCCATCGCGATGAGATCGCGATAACCCATGGAGGCCTGTTCGGTCCGACTCGGGTTCACTGAGATCGTGAAGGTAGGCCAGGGCGCGCGGGAATTTCAAAAGGGGCCCGTGCCGGCTTTTCGCCAGTGGATCTGACCTCAAAGACCCGTCGCGACCGCGGAGCGCGCCGCTCTGCCCGGATCACGCGCAGCCATCGAGGGCCCCACCCTCAGGGGATCAGGAATCTTCCCTTTTTTTTCGCAAAACCCCTCCAAGGCTGGTCCGAAATCGCGCGTGGAAAGGACTCCTTTCTCATAGGCGACAAAACAATCGGATGGGGCCGGGCCTGACGGCAAGCACGGGGCAGGCGCAGGGCAAAGCAGAATTCCTGGAAATCTGATGACGGGCAAGAGAAAAACGACGGATCTGTGAAGCGGTTCACGGTCAGACCACACAGAAAAGCGACATAACCCCATAAGAGACAAAACACCAAGAAAGGAATCACGGATGGACAAGTCAAGACGCAACTTTCTTCGCAAGGCCGGTATCGGTCTGGTTGGGGCGGGTTTGGGCATGGGAGTCCCTGGGGTAGGGCAGGCGATTCAGGGGAGCTTCAATCCTGGCTTCTCAATCAATCCGGAAGACCTGGCTCCGAGGCCGTGGGATCTCGCTCCGAACTTCTGCTCCGGGGGCAAGCGCGTTCTCGAGATCGTCCTCTACGGTGGCCTGTCTCCCTGGGAGACCTTCTGGGTGGGGTCAGGCGGGGGCGACTGGTTCCGGGACGACGACACCTTGAACTTCGTGAATGTCGATATGCGCGGCGCGGCGAGCCAGGTTTCGGGCTTCGATTGGTGCGACACCGGCCCGGTTGCCAATCGCGTCAAATACTTTGCCGATGACGAGGCCGGGAACAGCGTCTACTGGGGGCCCGCCACGCAGCCTCTTTGGGACTCCGACATCATGGACTCGACTCGCATGATCACCTTTGGTCACGACAAGAACGTGCACGAGTTGGCTATGCCGCTGGCGTTGACCGGGCTCTCGTTTGGAAACCCCAGGGCAGCGGGGCTCGGTGCCGCGATTTCAAAGGCCTATCGAGAAAATCCGGCGTGTGACAATGATGACCGACCGTACTCCTATGCGCTGTTTCCGAGCGATATCGGAGGCTTTCGAACCATCGTGTCCTCGATCCTGGCCACGGGAAGTCATGGTGGCGTCAATCGCCCCGTGGAGTTGACGGTGGGGCCCGATGGTTTGGGAGATCTCTTTCTCGATGCGGAGCCGAACGCGCAGGTTCGTGAGGCACTCCAGATGCTTCGTCAACAATACGAGAAGCGCCTGCGATGGCAGGGGGATCCCAACCAGGCGGTCCGGTCACCCCAGTTCAACGACTACGAAGCTTCGGCCCTGACGCTGGAGAACGCGTCCTCTTTACATGAACTTCTGGGTGGCAACACACTCGTCGCCGGGCCTGGAGAATCCTGTGAGGAGGAACCGGTCTCGACCTCCTGGAACCGAACGGCCCGGTCTCTTGAAGTCGCCGCGGACCTGCTCGACCCGAGCCAGGGGAACGCCCGTTATGTGGGTGTCTTCGATGCAGGCTTCCCAGACTACAAGTATGGCGGCGCCCCCTACGACACCCATCCGGGAGCCGGTACCAATCAGCATATTCCCTTCACCATGGGGAATCTCTACAACTGTCTTTCAAGCCTGAGGCAGTTGATCGATAGCGGCGCCATCAACCTCAACAGCACCATGGTGGTCCTGACCACCGAAATGGGGCGGACGCCGAGCCTGATTGGGTCGCAACAGGGCCGAGATCACTGGACTGAGGCCACGGTCCAGGTCCTGCTGGGATGCGATGGGCCCCGAGGAATCGTGGGGGCCATCAATCCGGACAACTCCAGAGCCTATGCGCCGGTTGAAGATTCTGCGGACCCCTTCAAAGCCGCTCATGCCCGGGCGGCGGTCCTGAAGGCGGCGGGTGTCAACCCGGTAACCCACAACACCTTTTCACTTGGTGATCTGCAAGGGCCGCTTTCGGCTGCGACGGATCCCGCAATGTCAGAGCTGATCGGCTCACGAATCCTGGGAGTATGACCATGTCGAAGACACTCGTAATGATTTTCCTGGCGTTGTTCCTTGCAGTCGGCTGCATGCCGGAACCCGATGCCGATGACAACGGCGACGCAAGTTGGGCCCAACAGGCCATTCCGGAACTTCTCGGAAGAAAGATCCGGGGTTGGGAAGAAACGGACGTGCTGACCCAGGCCGTCGAACTTCTCGGTCGGAGTGATGTCAGTCAGGCCATGATGGCCCACGATGAATTCAGGGTCTATTGGTCCGAGGTCTTGATGGATGATGTCCAGATTCAACGGCCGGGAGCGTACTCCGGTTCACGTAAAGCCGAGACGGACTGTTGGCTTGAGCCCATGGCGGAGGCCGACGGCGGAGATCTGGCGCGCTGGATCCGAAAACACAATCCCAATGGGAGTGTCGCCACCGGTCCCTGGGGCCCCGGAAGCAAGCCCGATTCCTTCAATATGGTGGATGTCGTGCGCTCCTCCATCGAACTTGACGATCTGGGCCCCGTCTATCTCACCAACCTGATCCCCTTCATCATGAGTGAGGGCTACAACAACAACGCAGAGGAAAGGCTGGGGACGGAATTCGATGAGGTCTACCTCGGGCGAAATCAATCCTGCATGGGATGCCACAACGAGGCCTACTCGCTGTCCGACAATCATCCGGTTGCCTGGAAGAAGACCTTTCAGCCCTTCCCCGAGTTCGAGGCCAAGGTACTGGGGGACGCGGGCTTTGGTACGGAGGCGACCCTCGCCGCCACCCATGCGGTCTTCCAACCTGCGATCCGTGACGGTGTCCTCTATCCCTGGGATCTGGATCCGTCCTGTGTGCAAGGAACAGACAACAGAGGCGAGATGACCGACGGGCTGAAGCCGTTCCTTTCATCCGGAGAAGGCGACCCTGCGACCCTGGCTTCCATCGTGGGCACGGGGAAACACATTCTTGACGTGGAGGAGGCCTTGCGAAACGGCATTCGGAGCCTTTCCGGAACGACCCTCAACAGTTTTGTTGGCGAGGGCAGCGATACGGACCTCACGCCGGATGAGGGGCTCGCCTACATGCTCGCTCTCAATATCGCCAACAATGTCTGGGAGGAAGTGATGGGCGAACGCCTGACCGTCGTTCATGGCTACTCCCGCAATGCAGAGCAGAGGGATATGTTGCGCTTCCTCACAGAGGATCAGCTTCTGGCGGAGGGTTGGTCCCTCAAAAGCATGCTTGAAGCCATCCTGACCAGCGATTGGTTCAACCGCGCTGCGCCCTATGCAGCCAATGAAGCCGTGAATGCCTCTCCCTACCACCTTCCCATGCTGCTGGACCCGTGGCTCGCCCAGCCTCCGGGCGAAGCGACCGAACCCATCGAGGAGTTCAACGGACAGGGGCGCGTCGTCCATCGGTATGCGCCGCGCAGTCTCGTGCGCTCGGCTTTCTCGGCCATGGGTCACAGCACGCTTCCGCCCCATTTCGTGAGTGCCTCCGGATCGGAGCGGGACTTCGCAATCAACCTCGGTCAGTACATGAATGATTCCCGGCCGGGAACCCGGTCGGTTGACTTCCAGGGCATCATGGCCTGGTCGGAACGATACGGGACCTGCAGTGCGCCCGCGTTCGGCGAATCCGACTGGATTGATCGGTTGGTTTCGGCCGCCAGCACCTGGGATGCGGAGCATCCCGCCGAGGCTCCGCTGACGTTGGAAGACGTGGTCTTGACCATGAAGGACTGGCTCATCGCGGAAGCCACTCTGGATCAGGAATTCGACGACAACATGGAAACGGAGGCTCTCGAAGCGATCTTCGGGTTCGATCTGGAGACCGAAATCGGCGCCGTAGGCTCGGTTCCCTTGGAGGAGGGGGCGCGTCAATACTGTGGCTCGCTGATCTCGTCGCCTCATTTCATGCTGGCTGGAATCCGTCCCGCCGACCTCGGCTCGGGATCAAGGCTTCGGGTCTGCAACCCGGGCCAG
>NZGT01000119.1 GCA_002691025.1 Spirochaeta sp.
GAAAGGGAACGAGTGTCATCGGCCTCCCCGTTCGTTCAAAGCACGCCGGGCTTCGAGACGGTCATCGAAAGGAAATTTCTTCGTCCCAATGATCTGGTAATCCTCGTGTCCTTTTCCTGCCAGGACCACCGTGTCCTCGGGACCTGCGATCTCGATGGCTCGTTCGATGGCCTCGCGCCGACTTGTCAGGACGGTGTAACTGGCCTCTCGGCGGCCGAATTCTTCCGGGCTGCTTTTGTCGAGTCGGGTCAAGCCGGTTTCTACATCGCGCAGGATCTGGTCCGGGGCTTCGGTCCGGGGATTGTCGCTGGTCGCGATGGCCAGATCGGTTCGTCGGTCGACGGCTTGTGCCATCAGGGAGCGCTTGGCCCGGTCGCGGTCGCCTCCGCAGCCGAAGACCGTGATGAGTCTTCCGGGAACGAGGTCGCGCACCGTCGTCAGCAATTTTTCCATGGCATCGGGGGTGTGGGCATAGTCGACAATCACGGTGGGGTCGGACTCGGAGACCTGGATTCTCTCCATACGTCCCGGGACTTGAGGGCACAGAGCGATTCCACGAGCGATGGCCTCGGCGGGGATGTCCAGAGCCACGGCAATCCCACATGCCACGAGTAGATTCTCGATGTTGAAGTCGCCGACCAGGGGCATCTGCAGGTCGAGGGGCTTCCCTTGCAGGGATAGGCGCGCCTGGGTTCCCGACAAAAGGGATTCGGCCGTGAGAAGGTGGACTTCCGCCTCCGTCTCGGGGTTGCGACTGCACCGGAGTATCCGGGCTCCGGCCTCCTGTGTGGCCTGTAGGATGGTTTTGGAGGAGGCGTCATCGACATTGATGACCGCGGTGGAGCCTTGATCCAGGAAATTGCGGAAGAGGAGGGCCTTGGAAGCAAGGTAGGACTCCATGTCACCGTGAAAGTCCAGATGATCCTGGCTGAGGTTGGTGAAGGCGCCCACCTTGAAGTGGCAACCGGACACGCGTCCGAGTTCCAGTCCATGGGACGAGACTTCAAGCACAGCGGTCGAGACACCTTGAGTCAGCATGGATCGCAGGGTGCGTTGGAGGTCGAGGCTCTCGGGTGTCGTATTGGTGGCCGAGATTCGTTCCTGCCCGTATCGGATATCCACGGTGCCGATCAGTCCGGTATTGATTCCGGCCGCTTCCAGGATGGATTCTGTGAGATAGCTTGTGCTGGTCTTGCCATTCGTCCCCGTGATGCCGACGAGGTTCATCTCGCTGGAGGGCACGCCAAAGAACGCTGTGGCCAGGGGGCCGAGTGCACGCCGGGTGTCGGGGACCTGGATGGCTACGGTTTCACCGAGAGGCAGGTCCCCGGTAGGCCTGTCCACCAGGAGAGCCGCGGCACCGAGTTCCATCGCGCGATCGAGGTAGTCATGCCCATCGTAAGCGGAGCCGGGCAGGGCGACAAAAAGATCGCCGGGTGAGATCTCGCGAGAATCGTAGGCGATCCCCCGGATGATCGGATCGGCGTCCACCGCGCCAAAGCGGGCGACAGGCGCGAAGGGCGCGGGCAGGTTCCTCAGTAGACCCGAGAGTTGCATCAACCCCCCTCTTGCAGAGCGGCGACCTGGAGTTCCACGGTCCGGCGTTGGCCAATCAGCACGGTGCCGGCGGCCGGACTCTGGTCGATGACCTGACCTTGCCGAGGGCCGCTGATCTCCAGGTCCAGGGTTTCTGTTTCGGCGATCTGCAGGGCGCGAGTCACGCGTACACCCTGGAAATTCGGCACCATGACGGGCTCTGGGCTCGGATTCGAGGTGCGGGGCCGGCTGGCATGCACCCAACGGGCGCTGCTGACCGGAGGCGGGCTCGAGACCGCCGGCGGCACAGGGGCCGCCGTTCGTTTCGGCAGGGCGGCCGACGCGATCCGGGCTTTCTCTTCTGCGAGTCGTTTTTGTTCAAGCACTTTCCATGTTGGAAGCAACGGAGCGGGAATTGGTTCCGGTTCTGTCATGATTCCATGGCGAGCCAGTTGACTCGTCGCGACGGTGGCAAAGAGCGGCGCGGCCACGGCGCCGCCGCTGTGGGCCCAGCCCTGGGGCTCATCCAGCGCGACAACGAGGGCCATTTTCGGGTCGTCGGCGGGAGCGATGCCCGCAAACCAGGCCGTGTATCGATGATTGGAGTATCGGCCGGTTTCGAGATCGAGGTGCTGAGCGGTGCCCGTCTTGCCGGCCACCGGAACGTGGGCGAGAGCCGCCAGGCGCCCGGTTCCTTCTGCTGAGACCACGCTGGTCAGCATCCGGACCGTGGCTTCGGCCGTTTCGGGTGAAATGACCTGACTGATCACGACGGGCGGAATGTCCTCCCATTCACCCGTTCCCGTTCTTCGGGCCTGGATCAGTCTTGGCTGCATGAGCTTGCCCCCATTGGCGAGGGCGGCCGTCGCCATGGCCAACTGGATGGGCGTGACGTTCATCCCCTGGCCGAAGGAGGCCGTGGCCTGGTCGACGGGTTGCCAGCGTTTCCAATTCCGCAGGAGCCCTGCGGATTCGGAAGGGAAACCGCTCTGGGTTCGTCGCCCGAGCCCGAATGCGGTCAGAGACGTGTGGTAGGTCTCTGAGCCCAGTTGTTGGCCAATCCAGACCGCACCGACATTGCTCGAGTACTGAAGAACCCGCTCCGGGTCGAGGACGCCATAGGGGTGATGATCCCGGATGGTTTTGCCCGGTAGCCGGACCCACCCCTCTTCGGTATCGATCTGGGTTTCGTGGTTGACGGCGCCGTTTTCGAGGGCCGTCGCCACCAGGAAGGCCTTGATGGTGGAGCCAGGCTCGAGAGCGTCGTGGAAGGCCGGGCTTCGGGTCTGCTTGTACGGCGTATTCCGGAAGTCATTGGGGTCGAAGCCGGGCCATTCGGCCAATGTGAGAACGTCGCCGGTGGCGGGGTCGATGGCGATCACGAGGCCACGCTTGGCTTTCGTGGACTCGATGGCCTGGGTGAGGGCGGCTTCGGCTTCAGCCTGGAGTCCGGCGTCCAGGGTGAGGGCGACATCGCCTCCGGCGGCCTCGCGAGGGTCTACGGCGATTCGCCCCAGCAGTCGACCTCGGGCATCTCGCTGGACGGCAAGCTGCTGAGGCCGGCCTCGCAGCCATTCGTCCATCATCTGCTCGATGCCCCGACGTCCCTGGCCATCGATGTCGGCAAAACCGATCAGTGTGCCGGCCATGCGCCCGGCCGGGTAGATGCGACGGGGCTCGTATTCGATTCCGACTCCGGGAAGCCCGAGTTCTTCGATGTCCTTGGCTTTGTCCGTTTCGATCCAGCGCGCGAGAAAGGTGAAGCCGGTGCGATCACCCACCCGACGAGAAATCGCATCCGGTTCAAGTCCGAGAGCCCGGCCGAGGGCCCGAAAGGTCTGCTTTCGATCCTCCAGCAGGCTGGGTACGACGTAGACGGACGGTGCATCCACGCTGATGGCCAGTTCTTTGTGGTTGCGATCCAGGATCAAGCCGCGCGAGGCCGGGAGCGTGATGCGGGTATGGAGCTGGCGTTCGCCGTGTGCGGCCGCTTCCGGGTTCATGATGGCGAGTTGGCCGGCTCTTCCGGCCAGGGCCAGAACACCCACGAGCATCAGTAGACGCAGTACTCCAATCCGGATGGCTGCGGATCGGAGAGCCTGCGATCTCATGGCAGGCTCGACGAGGTGCTGGTCTGGTGAGCGGCGACGCGCTCCGGAATGGGCGTTTGCGCCGCCTTGGCGTCGCGTAGGTCGATCAGCCTGGACGGCCTGACAAATCCGAGATCCCGGGCCTGGAGGGCCAGGTGGTAGGGGTCTCGGAGTTTGCGCATCTCGGCGGTCAGCGAGCGTGACTCGTCAAGAAGGCGCTGCTCCTCGAGGGTGGCGGCCGCCAGGGCGTAGCGGACGCGAAGCAGGTCGATACGCAGAGCGGCGATCCCCAAGGAGACGACGAGAGCGGTGACCAGCACCGGGAGAAGTACGCCGGCACGAAGACCGGTCCGATCCCGGTTCATTTCCAATTTCAGGCGACTGAGGCGACTGGGCTTCGACTCCGACTTGCGCAAGGAGAAGAGCGACATGCGGGTCTGGACCTTGGCCTGGGCTTGCGTCATAGGGAGACGGACTCCTCGATTCGCTCGGCGGCGCGCAGGCGAGCCGAGCGGGCTCTGGGGTTGCTCTTGATTTCGGTTTCATCAGGCAGGTCGGGTCGACGGGTCAGGATGCGCAGACTCGGTGCAAGGCCACACGTGCAGACGGGAAGCCGAGGAGGGCAGATGCAGCCTCGTGCCAAGCGGCGAAAGGTCTGTTTGACGATCCGGTCCTCCAGCGAGTGGTAGGAGAGGACGACCAATCTTCCGCCTGGCTTGAGACGGGAGCGAGCCGCTTCGAGGCCTTCTTCCAGCGCGCCGAGTTCGTCGTTGACGGCGATCCGCAGGGCCTGGAAGACGAGGGTGGCGGGATGATGAGACCGACCGCGACCGATGCCGGCTTCTCGGATGATCTTGAGCAGGTCCGCATTGGTTTCCAGCGGTTGGTCCTTGCGGGTCGCTGCGATGGCCTGGGCCAACCGCCGACTTCCAGGCAACTCCCCGTAGTTCTGGAACCAACTCTGCATCTCCTCGGCCGAGGCGCGCTTGAGGAGGTCGGCCGCCGTTTCCCCTTGGCTGGGGTTCATTCTCATGTCGAGAGGAGTGCTGCCGCTTTCGCTGTCCTGGAAGCGGAATCCACGGTTCCCGGCGTCCAATTGGTAGGAGGAGACGCCCAGATCCAGCAGGATCGCGTCCACATGCTCGCACGGCAACGAATCCAGAGCACGATCGAGGTTCCGGAAGGATGTCTGGATCAGCTTCACACGGTCTCCGTGTACTTCGAGCCGACGCCGGGAAGCGTTCAAGGCATCTTGATCAAGATCGAGTCCGATCAAGAGGCCATCGGGAGCGGTTCGCTCGAGAATCTTCTCTGCGTGGCCGCCTCCGCCAACGGTTCCGTCTAGGACGACGGCTCCCGGCGTCAGGCTCAGGTACTGCATGCTCTTTTCGAGCAACACGGGGACGTGATGGAATTGGGTATTCACGGGTGGGGATTCCCCCGGACTGGCCCGCGGTTGGGCTTCGGGGAGGGTGGAAGAAGATGGGGTGCCTCGGAAAACCATGATCTCAGCGCGTACCCCCCAGTAACCACGCTGCGATCTTTTTGGTATCCGAGGACACCCCAACCTCTGTGCCGGAGCTATCTGCTCCAGCTCCCCCCCAAAAAATAAGTCAGTCGCCCGACGTTCTGCGCTGAGGATCCACGTTGTGCTGGATCTCGCTCAGTCGCATCAATGTCATCCGTCTCTTCTCTTCGAAGCGTTCCGGATTCCAGATTTCGACCTTGTTCAAAACGCCGGTAATAATCACTTTGGTCTTGAGCTCCGCTTCCTTTCGCAGGAGATTCGGAACGAGAATTCTTCCCTGGCCATCGATGGGGCAGTTCATGGCTTCACCCACCACATATCGCTGGAAATCCTGGGCGTCGGTATCAAACTCGGACAGGCCCAGTAGTTCGGCTTCCTTGGTTTCCCATTCGTCAGCGGGAAAGAGGGCAAGGTGATCACCGTAGTTGGTGATGACCGGATCTCTTTCACTGCGCCTTTGGATTTCCACTCTGAACTCCGACGGGATGCTCATGCGTCCCTTGGTATCCACGGCGTGCTCAAACCGACCTCGAAACATTTTTCACCGACTCCGTCGTTCCCGCCATTCTCAAATCTGTGTTGCGATCGATTGGCCGGTGACCTTTTCAGTGGTCCCTGTTTCAAGTTGGCAGCGTCTCGCTGCTCTGGTCTTCCCACCCCATCCCACTTCTTACCACTTGGATTACTTGTATCGCAACCGAGGCCGCTTGGGAAGAAAAAATGTGCTTTCTGTGCATTTTTATTTGGCTGAAAGCACCTGTTTTGGCTTTGTTTTCGCCTTTAGGTGCGATTCGCGACACATTTTTGAGTGCCTCTCGGTTGAGGATGGGAAGAATAGGCGATACTGAACCGAAAGTGAGCCTGTTTTTGGGCCTCAGGGCACAAAGTGGGTTCAATTGGGGTTCAGGTGGTAGCCAGTCCCACGAAAGACTAGCGCCTGTGCCTCGTTTTGGTCAGGGGCTCCCGAAACCCGGGGTCTGGCCGGCATGGACCTGGCCGGCCGCGTCCACCAAGCCCTTGAGGGTGCTGCCTGGGGGTGCCTCCTGGAGAGGAACGGGGGGCCGGGTCGCGGGGGCCAGAAGCCCGCTCAGGACTGCGCGGGTGCCCTCTTCGAGTCCGGAGAGCGCGTAACCGCCTTCGAGTACAAAAAGAAGGCGACCCTCACAGAGTTCGTCGGCCAACTCGCCAAGAAGGAGCGTCATGGCGAGGTATCCCACCTCACTGACTTCCATTCCGGCCAGAGGGTCGTCTCGGTGAGCGTCAAAACCGCAGGAGACCAGGATCATCTGGGGTTTGAAATTCCTGGCCACGGGCACAACGACCCGTTGCAGAAGCCCGATGTACTCGGCGTCGCCGCAGCCGGGCGGCATGGGGAGGTTCACAGTGGCGCCGGTGCCCACCCCTTGCCCCGTTTCGCGAAAAGCGCCGGTTCCGGGATAGTGGGGGTATTGGTGGGTGGAGACGTAGAGGACGCTGGGGTCGCTTTCGAAGGTGTGTTGGGTGCCGTTGCCGTGATGGACATCCCAGTCCAGGATCATCAGCTTTTCCAGGCCCATCTCGGCCTGAAGAGCGCGAGCCGCCACGGCCACGTTGTTGAAGAGACAAAAACCCATGGGGCGGTTGCTTTCGGCGTGGTGGCCCGGCGGCCGCACGGCGGAAAGTCCGGATCGGAAGCGACCCTGCGCGACCTCGAGAGCCAGGTCAAGGGTGCTCCCGGCCGCCAGTCGCGCGACATTGAAGCTTTCCTCGCAGCTGAAGGTATCGGCATCAAATTGAAAGTGAGGCTGCCCCGCGCTGGCGGCCACGGTGCGCACATGATGAAGGTCGTGCACCCGCAGCAGTTCTTCCTCTTCTGCCATGCGGGGCTCAAGCCGGGTCAGATGGGACTCGTAGGGGGCGAGCGCCTGGGCGATGGCCCGCAGGCGTTCGGCTCTTTCCGGATGCCCGTTGGGCTCGCGGTGGTGCTGAAACCGGATATCTTCGATGACCCCGATTCGGTGGGGCGACTCAGTCATGGGATTCAGGCTATCACAGGGTCTACGACCTGGTCCTGGGCCGGGAATCGCGCGGCCCTTGCGAGGAGTATGGCCGAAGGTGAGTTCGATCCCCTTGAGGTGGAGCGTCTTCGGAGTCCCCAGGAGATTCCGGCTTTGTTGAATCGTCTCTTGCAGGCCGGTCGCGCTTGATTGTCTTCTTCGGATGGGTTTTCTTGCAGGTGAAGGAGATTGTGTGAGCCGACCCCGCTGTATTGCCCTCGCTGGATTCGACTCCAAATGGGGTCCGTCTTTGCACGAGCGTCTACTCGGCTGGGAGTCGGGTCCCCGGGTGCTTCGGCTGGATTCGGTCCCGCCCGGGGAAGCCGGGGAAAACGAGGAACTCCTTCCCATCGACTGGAGAGACCCTGACTCCGATCGGGAATTGATCGACGCGTTTACGAAAAACTCCGTAGACGTGCTCGTTCATAGGGGATCTCCGGGCTTTCCTACACCGCGTGAGGAGGCGGACCCGGAATTCGAATCGGGGCGTATCCGGACCCTGCTCAAGGCCGCGGAGCAGTCGGGTCTGCGACGTCTGGTCCTGGGCTCGAGCACCCTTCTTTACGGAGCGTTGCCGGACAATCCAAACTTCCTCACGGAGTCGCATCCGCTACGCGGGCATCCTCATGCGAGATGGATGGAGGCCCGCATCGAGGCAGAGCAATGTGTGCATGACTTTGCGCAGGAGCACCCGGAGACCGAGGTGACGGTGCTGCGCAGTGGTTGGTCTCTGGGGCCGAGAACCCGAACGCCCATCTCTCGTTTCTTCTCTCAGGCCTCTGTGCCCACGTGTCTCGGGTATGACCCTTTGCTTCAGTTCATCCATGAAGAAGACCTCCTCTCGGTCTATGAGAAGGCGATCGGTGAATCCCATCCGGGAACTTTCAATATCGTGGCCCGCGGCGTGCTGCCTTTGTCGACCTTGCTGGCGTTGGCGGGGAAGAAGAGGTGGCCTTTGCCGGCCGTGATGCTGGAACGCTGGCCGGGTTCATGGCCTTGGGGCAAAGCCCCGGATGCGCCGTCCACCTTCTATGATTTCTTGCGCTATCTCTGGGTGGCGGCCGGTGAAGCAGGATGGTCGGAATTCGGTGAGCCGGGTTATACGAGTCGCGAGGCGTGGATTTCGTTCGTGTCTGCGGAGAGAATGAACGACTATCGCCGCTGAGCGAAGTCGTCAGGCGCGCCCTGGGCGGAAAGGTCGGATGTGAGCACGGACAAGGATGAATCGGTGGCCTCGGCTTCGCCCGACCTGTCCCACCTTGAGCCGGCGGACCTGGAAAGCCTGCGTCAGGCCTTGGAAGACCTGCGGATGGAAATCCGGACCTTCCGGCCCGAAAAGTTACCCACGCCCCCTCGTTTCGAGCCCCCCGATTGGCCGGCGCTTTTCGAGCGACTTCGTGGGTATGTGGGCCATCTCGGGATGGATGAACGGAGTCTGCCGGACGATGACTTCGGTCTTGACCTTCAATTTCTCGCGCGGCTTGAGCCGATGCTCGACTTCCTTCAGACCCATTACTGGCGCGTTCGTGTGGAAGGCCTGGAGCAGATTCCCCTGAGCGCTCCGTGTGTCTTCGTGGCGAATCGGTCCGGTCTCATTCCCTACGATGGGCTCATGTTGGCCCATGTGCTCTCGGGTGTGGGCGACGCTGAATCCCGAGTTCGCTTCCTGGTCTCCGATTCTGTGGCCAATCAACCCTTCTTGCAGGGCTGGTTGGCTCGCGTGGGGGCCGTGCGCGCTTGTCGGGAGAATGCAGAACGTCTACTGGATTCGGGTTTCTCCATCATTACGTTTCCCGAGGGCGACGGGGGAGCGAGTAAATCGTTTCGAGACCGGTATACCCTGGTTCGGTTTTCGCGAGACGCTGCGGTCCTGACGGCGTTGGAAAGGCAGGTCCCGTTGGTTCCCGTCGGTCTGGTCGGCGCCGAGGAGACGCATCCCCTGTTGGCCCGAGTTCCTCCTCCTCAATCGCTGGGAGGACTGCCTTTTCTTCCGGTGACGCCCACCTTTCCCCTCTTTGGCGCTCTTGGCGCCTTGCCCTTGCCCGCACGGTGGGTGATCCGCTTCGGGCAGGCCTGGTCAAGCGGGGAGCTTGAAGTCGAAGGGGACGATGAAGTGGCCTTGATGCGCGTGCATGCAGAGATTCGCGAGCGGGTTCAGGCTCTGGTTCGGGCCGCCGTCAAAACCCGGGGGCCAGCCTGGCGCTGAGCCTTAGTCGGGCCGGCGCACGCTCTGTAAGGTTTCGCGATAGGCGAAGAGGCCCGGTGTGCCCCCGGTGTGCAGGAAGACCACAGGCTCATTCGAAGGAATCTCACCCGTGCGAATGGCTTCGATCAGTCCGGCCATGGCCTTACCGGTGTAGACGGGATCAAGCAAAAGCCCCTCGCAACGAGCCACGAGTGAAATCGCCTCCAGGGCCGCTTCCGTGACGATCCCATAGCCTTCGCCGAGTTGCCGATCATCGAGTTGAGAGGGATCTGACACGGGCGCCTCCATGTCGAGTTTTTCGGCAAGGGCGTTTGTGTGCTCTTGTATTTCCGTGAGTTGTTCCGCCGGCGTCAAGGAGTCGGCCACGATGATGCCTCGTGGCTTCATCATGGAGGACAGCGCGTGAAGGCCCAGAGCCAGCCCCGAGTGCGTGCCGAGGCTGGAGGAGGCGTGGAAGAGCGTCGGGGCCTTCAAGGCAGCGGATTCGAGTTGCTCATCGAGTTCAAGCGCGCAGTTCACGTATCCGAGCTCCCCCACCGCATTGGATCCACCCACTGGAATCACGTAGACGGAGCGATCTTCGGCCCGGGCCTCTTCGAGCACTTGGGCGGCTCGTGTCACCGCTTCTTCTTCGCTTCGCACCGGGTGGACGTGCGCGCCGAGCAATTCGTCGAGCAGGACATTCCCGGATTGATACCAGTCGTTTTCCCGGTCGCCCATTTCGGCCACCAGGATCAGGTGACAGGAAAGGCCGAGCCGGCTGGCGGCGGCCGCGGTCTGTCGAGCATGGTTGGATTGGAGAGCGCCGAAGGTGAGGACGGAGTCGGCACCCGTCGCGAGGGCGTCTCCCATCAAGAATTCGAGCTTTCTCGTCTTGTTTCCGCCGACGGCGAGCCCCGTGCAATCGTCGCGCTTCAGCCAGATCTCCGGTCCACCGAGCATCCGGGTGAGGCCACTTGCCTTTTCAAGCGGTGTCGGCAGATGGGCGAGAGTCGTGCGCGGGAAGGCGGCGATCCTGGATCGCAGGGTTTCCCGAGAGAGCTTCGTCATGACGGAGAAGAGGCTCTCTTGTCGCGCGGATCCGCGGCGAGTCCCGGCACGTTTCAGCGCCCCTTGAAGACAGGGGGACGCTTTTCGAGAAAGGCGCGAGGGCCCTCTTTGGAATCCTCTGAGGTGAACACCTTCATGCCGTGTTTTTGTTCGATCACGAAGGCCTCTTCTTCGGAGAGCATTTCCGTCTCGCGCAGGGTGGCGAGGATCCCGCGCACCGCCAACGGCCCATTGGCCCCGATGCGTTCAGCGATTTCGCGGGCTTTGGTCAAGGCTTGCCCGTCCGGAACGACATGGTTTACCAGGCCAAGTTCATAGGCGCGTTTGGCGGGGAGGTCCTCTCCGGCCAGAAGCATCTCGGCCGCCACCGCGTAGCCGATCTGTCTGCGCAAGCGAACCGCAGAGCCCGCCATGGGAAAGAGGCCGCGCTGCACTTCGGTGACGCCGAACATGGCGCTTTCGCCCGCCACACGGATGTCGGTTCCCTGGAGGATTTCGGTTCCGCCCGCTCGAGCGAACCCTTCTGCGGCCAGGATGACGGGTTTGGTGGGTCGGTAGGTCTTGAGCCATGCGCCGTAGATGACTTCCGGCTCTTTCATGACCCGGGCCATAAAGTCGTTTTCCGGTTTGCCTGTACCCAGCTTCCCGATTTCGGACAGGTCCATGCCCGCGCAGAAGGTGTCGCCGGTTCCCGTCAGGATCGCCGAGCGGAGGTCGTCTTCGGCGTCGAGTTGCAGCCAGGCGTCGTAGAGCCGGCACATGACTTCCGAATTGACGGCGTTCTTCTTCTCGGGGCGGTTCAGGGTCACGATCAGTGTGTGACCTTCTTTTTCAACGAGTACTGCGCTCATGTTCGGGCTCCTGGAACAATCGGGTTGAAGGCAATTCCGGCTCTGGGGTGTCTGCTTGGCAAACAGAGGGTGGGCCCAGGAAGCTGGATATGGGCGGCCGAGTCTAGCTCGTTCCGCTGTCGTCCGGATCGGGGCCGGTCGGGGCCGTGTCGCTCCGTCGTGGCTTTCCGGCTAGAGCCCCTTCCAGCATTTCGACGGCGCTGGCGACTCTCTCCAGATTGTCGTTCAGGGCCTCTACGTCCGATCGGCGTGGGAGATCGAGAGCTCGGAAGACGCGCTCCACCGAGGCTTGTACGATTTTGTCGAGTTCGGGTGGGCTGGGGAACATGGATTGGGGCCACGGTCGCGAGCCGGATTCACCGTCACCCGAGGCGCCTTCTTCGCTGCCTTGGGCGCCATTGTATTCGGTTCCGACCATTTTTCGCACTCGGTCCTGGAGATCGTCGAGGCTTTCGGTGGCGTCGCCGACGCCGCGCTTGAGGGCATCGTAGATGGCGTCGCCTCCGCGGCCGAGGATCTGGGAAAGCAGCGAACTGGGCGGGGACGTCTGGGATCGTTCGCTGTCGACGAGGATCTGGGACAGGGCGACCGAGGTGATGTCCTCGCCCGTTTCATTGTCGATGACCGTGATCTGCTCCCCGGAATCGAGTAACTCGGCGATTCCCTTGAGCGTGATGTAACGGCTGGTGTCGGTGTTGTAGAGCTTCCGGTTCGCGTAGCGCTTGATCAGGATGGCCATCGGGCCTCACTCGGTGCGGGGGTCGACATGGTGAAGCATGACCCACCCTTCGTGGGTTTGCGTGCTGTCGAAACTAGCTCACTTTTCCAGGCGTCGCGTCGCGCGGGTTTCCCTGTGATGAAAGTCTTCGGATTCCCTGGGTGGTTTGTCTCAGCCCGTTACGCGAGTCGACCGGATCGGGGAGGGCCGCTCTGAACGAGACGTTTCAAGCGGTTCATGGGATCGATTCCGGGAAGGCGCTTGGATTGTCTGTGTTTTCACCTCCGTGGATCCGCGGACCTGGCGCATTTGCCAGACCATTTCACGCAGTCCCACGAAGGCAATCAGAACAGCCTGGGCGTGCTCGTCGTGGGCCGCGCGATCTTCCCAACGCGAGATTTCCTGCTCAAGAGCGGCCAGGATCTCTGGGACTCCTTCCGCCTGAGGCTCGTTTTCCTGGACCCCGGCGAGCTTTCGAGCCACTTCATCGATGGCACTGACCAGGGAGGTCCAGCCGGAGTCGAGGATCGGATTCTGGCCTGCACCTAGCGCGAGGGCCGCGGCGTCGATGAGGCAGGAGATCGAGCGGAGGACTTCAGACAGGGCCAAGCGTGCGTGCTGGCGACTCTGGGCCAGAGCCTCTTCCACGCTTTGCGGTCGAGTTCGATTGGATGTCTTCACCGACGGCGCCAGAACGTCCTCCAGACCGCACACCGCCAGACCCGGTCCCTTCCGGTTTCCGGTGTGTCTGGGATGCAGCGTACTGCGTCAGGCTCGTGAATGCCGCTACCAGGATCCGCCTTGGATCTGAGGTCCGACAGTAAGCCGAATTTTCCGCTGTGAACGGACCCGGTTGGGGGAGAGCGAATCCACATTGTGGGCGAGTCGCCGGCGCATCGCTCAAGCACTTCCCACGCTATTCCGAAACAGGAAGCTGTGGCTTTGATGCACAGGAGGTTTGGGACGTGGTGGTGATCTGCACCCGGTGTGCGACGCAGTTTCAGTTTGATGAATCCAGGTTGCCTCTAAAAGGGGCCAAGGTGCGTTGTTCGCGTTGCACGGAAGCCTTTTTCCTGGCTCACCCCAAGGCGGCGATGTCCGAGTTTGAAACGGATTCTTTCGAGGAAGAGCTTTCCGGGGTTGGCGAACTGGCGTTCGAGTCTCCGGACGAAGCCTCCTTGGAGGACGCTTCCGAAACGGACGTGGAGGATACGGGCGGTGCGCTCGAGGATGACCTGAAGTGGGACTTCGACTTCAATGCACAAAAGGAACTCCATGAAACGTCCGAAGAGGTCGTTGTGCCTGTGGCGTCGGTCACGGAAGACCGTTCGAGTTCGGCGTCCCGGGCTGGCTCAAGAGGGGGCGAGCAAGCGGTTTTTGCTTCGGCGGCAGATCTGGCCGATTGGTTGGCTGATCGGACCGACACCCTGGAGCCGGAGCCGATCCCCGATCCCCCTGAGCCCGCGGCGTCTCCTCCACCGGTCCAGAGTGCCCCCGTGCCTCTGGGCATGATGGTGAAGAAACCGCTCGGGACAGAACCGTCTTCGGGGCAGGCGTCTCACCCGAGTGCAGTTCGTTCTCCCGCACAGAATCTTTCGGTCGCCGCGAGGGAGGCAGACCCTTCCATTGAGGTTCTGCTTGCGAATTTGTTGGGCATGCCGCAGGGGCAGGTCCCGAATTGGTTTCGATCGGGAATCCGGAGTGCGGTGCAAGTGCTGGGTTGGGGAATCACCCTGACGCTGGTCACGACCGGCCTGATCAAAGGGGTGTGGTTGGCTCTTTGAAAAAGGGCCGAGACGGGTCGCCCCACGGGGCGATATAGGGCTCAGGCTTTGGGCTTTTCTTCGGTTTCCTTCTTGGAAACCGGTTCCCCGTCCGGAGTCACATCGATTTCGTCGCCCGAAATACCCGATTTGAAGTTCTTGATGGCTTTGCCGACGCCAGAGCCAATCTCCGGTAGTCTGCGGGCTCCGAAGAGCACCACGACGATCGCGAGGATGATGGCAAGTTCCATGGGACCGAGTCCGAACATCATTTCCTCCGGCCGCTTTGGATTTTCTTTTTGTGGCGGCTTCGACCACAAGGTGCCGCTCGCGAGAGCCGGGGTCAAGCCATGAACGAAATACGGCGAGGAGTATAGAATTGGCGCTATTCAAGGCCTACGACGTCCGGGGCACCGTGCCCGATGAACTCAACCCCGAGGTCGCGTACGGAATCGGTCGCGCGATTGCGACTTTCATCGGGGCCGATTGCCTCGCGGTGGGGCGTGATGCCCGGGCTCACTCACCGGAGCTGACCGAGGCACTGGTTCGTGGCATCAACGATGAAGGGGTCGATGTCTACGACCTCGGCCTGGTGGCGACGCCCATGCTCTACTACGCGGTGGGCGAACTGGGCACCGGTGGAGGAGTCATGGTCACGGCTTCGCACAATCCGGCCGAGTACAACGGCTTCAAGGTGTGCCGGGAATCGGCCATTCCGATTGGTGAGGATTCGGGCCTGCGGGAGATTGAGTCGCTTTGCGAAGCGCGGGTCGCCGAGCCCGTGAATGAGAAGCGCGGGAAGGTCGAGTCACGGGATATCCGTGAGGGATACGTGGATCATGCTCTTTCCGTGGGCGAGGGCCGTGGCGCTTTCAAGGTGGCCATGGATTGCGGAAATGGGATGGCGAGCGTCGCGCTGGAGCCTTTGCTCAAACGCCTGGAGTTGGATGTCGAGCCGCTGTACTTCGAGCCCGATGGCACGTTTCCGAATCACGAGGCGGACCCCTTGAAGGCGGAAAACCTGGAAGATGTTTCGGCCGCTGTCCAACGGGTGGGAGCCGATTTCGGTGTGGCGTTCGACGGCGATGGAGATCGCGCAGTCTTTGTCGATGAAAACGGTCGACCCATCGCATCGGACCTGATGACCGGGGTCATGGCTCGTCGCCAGTTGGTGCACCGACCGGGCGGGCTTGTGCTCTACGACCTTCGCTCAAGTCGCGCCGTGGCCGAAGAGGTCGAGGCGGCGGGTGGAGTGGCTGACCTGTGTCGCGTGGGTCATTCCTTCGTCAAGGCGCAGATGCGCGAGACGGGGGCCATTTTTGCGGGTGAACTTTCCGGCCACACCTACTTCCGCTTCGCCAACGGTCTTGTGGCGGACGATGCGATTGCGGCCCTGGTGGCCCTGCTCGACGTGCTGGCCGTGGAGGGCAAACCGCTTTCGCAGATCGTGGACCCGTTGCGGCGCTACCACGCCAGTGGCGAGATCAACCGCCGGGTGCGGGACACGGCTGCGGTGATTGAAGCGGTGGCCAGCGAACGAGCGGACGCTCCGGAGATTTCCCGGTTGGATGGGCTTCTTGTTCGTTATCCGGATTGGTGGTTCAACATCCGCCCCTCCAACACCGAGCCCGTTCTGCGTCTGAATCTAGAAGCGGACACAGAGGCCAAGATGGTGGAGGAGCGAGATCGGATGTTGGCGCGCATCGAAGAGCTCGGAGCCTGATTCAGGCCTCAACTCCCCGATTGTTCGAGCTCGGCATCGATCACGGTCTGGAAGTTCTCGAAAGGCTGAGCCCCACTGAGCATGATTCCGTTGACGTAGAAGGCCGGCGTTCCCGTGGCTCCGATTTCGGCGGCCGCCGCGATGTCGGCGTCCACCAGGGCCACGGTCTCGGGAGAATCAATGCAGCTTTCAAACGCTGCCATGTCCAGATTGAGCGCGGTGGCGTGGGCCATCAGGTTTTCTCGCTTCATTTCCTTCTGCTTCTCGAAAAGCAGGTCGTGGAAGGCCCAGAACTGGTCCTGCTGGTCTGCGCAGAGCGAAGCTTGTGAGGCCAACTTCGCGTTGGCGTGAAAGCTCAGCGGAAGATGGCGGTAGACGATACGGACCTGATCCGGATACTGAGCTGCGATCTGTTTGATGGTCGGGACCACGCGCGAGCAGTACGGGCATTCGAAGTCGCTGAATTCGACGATGGTGACCGGTGCGTTTTCGGGTCCCATGGAGGCGCCGACGGCTGCGACCTGCACCCGCTCTCGCTCGAGGACGACCACGACTTCGGCGGATTCGTAGAGCGAGTCGTAGATGCTGTCGCTTCGGCGGGTCTCAAGAAAAGAGCGGATTCGGTCCTGAAACTGCTCGAGTTGAGGCTCGGGTCCAAGTCGGCCCTTGTTCTCTTCGAAGAAGCTGGCGATTTCTTCGTCGCTGATGCCGGGCATCGCGGCCGTCGCCTGAACGACCCATTCTTCCTGGCTCAGGCCGGCGTCCGAGGCGGCCTGGCTCACGAGTCTTTCTTGAACGATCTCATTGATGATGTCTCGCCTCGCGTCGTACAGTTTGCTGCCCCCTCCGGCGGATCCGAACTGATCTTCGAAGAGCTTCTCCCGAAGGCGTTGATCGACTTCGCCGACTCGGATTTCCTGGCCGTTGAGCGTCGCCGCCACGGGGCTGCTATCGGCTTCGGCACTGGAAGGGGCCTTGCTCTTGTTCTCGGCGGCCGGGGCACAGCCCGTGGCGATGAGGACAAAGGCCAGCGATGACATCGCCAGGGTAAGAAGACGGCGAGTAGAAAGGGACGGAAGGGACATGGGTCTGGCTACCTCTTTTGATCTTTTGAGCGTTAGAATGCGTCGATCCAGAAGCGGTTCTTGAACTCGGTGACCTTGACGCTCCGGCTCGGAGTGGGCGCTGGGGTTGAGGGTCCGAGAACTGTCCTAGAGTGTTTCCATGGAGTATCACATCGTCAACTGGATCGCTGAGCAAAAGCCCCGCGGGTAGGCTTGCTGCGGTTTTATCAATCAAGAGCCCGGTGAGCGTGCATTTCATCGGGGAGGAGGGTGGCAGGATGGGATCGGAACCCGGGGCCTCTCAGGCCGGAGTGGCGACGCGCTTTTTTTCGGGAACCGGCTTTTTCATCGAGGGCTTGGGCTTGCTTCGAGCCCAGCGCTCACTCTGGGGCCTGGCGAGTGTGCCGGTCCTCTTGTCCATTCTGTCCCTGGCGGTGGGGCTAGGTCTCCTGATCTCCAATTTCGGAGAGGTTCGGACCTGGGTGGATTCCATATTGCCCGTCCTGGTCGTGGATCATTGGTACGAATGGATCTGGCTGGGCCCCGCCAAGCTCGCCGTGGCGCTGGCGAGTTGGTTGATCCTGCTTCTCGTCGCCGCGGCGGTGAGTCTGGTCTCGGTGCTTGTGGCGAGCCTTCTCGCCGCACCCTTTCTCGATCGCTTGTCGTGGCGAGTGGAAGAAATGGCCCAAGGGGCTGTGGTGGAATCGACCGATTCGGGCCTTCGTGCCGTGAGTGCCGATCTAGGCCGTTCGTTGCTGGCCGAACTCAAGCGGATCGGCTTCTTCCTTTCGCTCTGGACGCCTCTGGTGGTGATCGGATTCGTCATTCCGGGCGCTCAGTTGATCACCGCTCCACTCGTGGTGCTGTTGACCCTCGTGCTTCTACCGCTGCAGTTCTGCGGCTACACGCTCGATCGGCGTCAAGTGTCCTTTCGGCAGCGTCGACAATGGATCCAGGGCGATTCGGCGCGCATGCTGGGCTTTGGAGCGGTGGCGTTTGCAGCCTGCTTCGTGCCGGGTGTGAACCTGGTGATGATTCCGGTTCTGGTGACCGCGGGAACGCTTCTGGTCGTGCGTCACCCTCCGTCCTGAGGCCCGAGTCCTCACGCGGCAAAGAAGGACCGCGCTAGGCGGCGCCGCCTTGAGGTCGGAATCCGCTCAGGAAATCGCGAACCCACTGAGCGACATCCAGCGGATCCTCCGCGGAGCTCGACCGGACGGAATGTCGGGGAGGGCCTTCTTCGAAGCCCAGGTCCAGGACCAGTTCGGAAAAAGCGCCGAGCGGACATTCGGTCTGGGCTTCCAGGCCGCAGAGGGCGGCTGTGGCTTCCTGCGCGGCCTGTTCCGAGAATCTCTGCCAAAGCGCCTGCTGCCCGGCGGAAGGCTCTGGCTCCGAGATCGACTGAATCAGCAGAGGACTCAGCTTTACGTCGTGGCGAGGTCCGATCAGGGGCCAGTCCAGCTCAAGGCGAGTCTGTGAAATAGAGATCGGGGGCGTCTGGGGTGCGGGGCCGAGGTGCCCTCGAATCCAGATTCCGAACGGGGAGGGCTGTGCGTCGTCCTTCGTGGACAACCGCAGTCTTCCACGGACTCGTTCTCCTCGGACGTTGAAATCCGTGAGCCACTCGGTTCCCTGTACTTCGTCTCCGGTCGAAGGAATCGGAGTCAGGCGAAATACAGAACCGGGAGGACCGCTTTGGTTCGGGGAGGGCGACATGGCCACTCACGATAGCAAGGAGGCACGCGTGTGGCGCACACAAGAAGTTCTAGCGGGCGAGAAGGATGCGTCGCGTCCGGTAGAGGTTCGACTTGATGGCGTCTTCCGTCTTGTTGAGCTTCTGTGCGATTTCGCTGATGGGCCGGTCTTCCATATGATGCAGTTGGAAAAGCATTTTCTGCTCTTCACTCAGCATGCGTTCCATGGTTTTGCTGAGCTGATGAAAACGTTCGGTGCATTCATATTCATCGAGCGGCGTGATCTGTCCTGTACCCGAGGAGGGAGAGAGGATTTCCGCTTCGTCGTCATCGAGCAAAGGGACCGTCACATGGCGCTTGCGCTTGAAACGGTTGGCCACCACGCGGCGCGAGATGCCGAAGAGCCAGGCCGAGAAAACACTCTCGCCTCGGTAGGAGCCCAGACTGGAGAGCAGGCTGATGAAGATCTCCTGGGTCACTTCCTCGATATCCGCTCGGTTCCCCATGCGTCTGGAAACAAAGCCGTAGACACGTTTGAAGTAGCGCTCATAAAGAAGGTTGAAGGCGATCTCCTCGCCCTCTGAGATCCGCGCCAGCAGTTCTTCGTCCGTGGGCGCCCCTGACGTCCCGGCGGAGGCCTGGGCCGTTTTGGTTTCCGTTTCCATGGACGTTGCTGCAGCCACTCGTATTTCCCTTGCCGACCCGTTTTCCAGAAGGAACCTCGGAAGGGGAGTGGCCAGTGAGTGGTACTGGGTGTCAAAAAATGTCAGCTCGAGACCAAAAAATGTCAGCAACGTTTCCAGGTGGAGCCAGGGGGGCATCCCCTTGGGGAAAGCCTCGTCGTCTTGGCCCACTTCGGCGGCGGAGTGAGCTGATTCTCAGACCCGGTTCGGGCTTCCGGCATCGTGCATGAGCCTGCGAGCCACGTCACGAAGGGCTCGTGCGGCCGGGGCTTGTGGGTGGGCGAGTCCGATGGGGCGCTGGGCCACGATCGCGCGGTAGACATGAAGGTCATCGACAAGCAGGCCGTAGCTCAGTAGATCGCGACCGATCCCCTTTTCGCTGGCCTGAGCCAGGCGGTTGAAGGCCTCTTCCCCTTCACGGCGGCTGTGCGCGCCATGGACAGTGACTCCCAAGCGGGCTTCGGGTTGGGCTCCGAGTATGAGTTTGCTCAGGCCATAGGATTCTTTCAGGTCGCTTGCTCGAGAGGAGGAAAAAAGCAGGGACCATCGGAGCAAAGGAGCCCCTTCTCCCGGCTTGAGGAGCCAGGCCGGAGGGACGCGAACAAAGACGACACCGCACTTTTCGTCCGGACCCTGGTGTCGAATCACGGCCGACTCAAGCGCGATCCGGTAGAGGCTTCCCAGGTCGCGTGCGACGACGGGCATCAGCTCGGTTCCCAACGGTCCCATACCGGGCTCAGGCCAGAGCGGGGAGGGATCGCCCATGTCCGGCGTCAGCACCCGAGCTCGACCTCCCAGGCGAGCGATCTCCACCGCCAGGTTCCAGGTAAAGGCCGCTCTCACTACATCCCGGTCACCCATGGGAAGCGCCAGAATGGGCAGCAATTGGAGAGGCTGTTCGCCTTCGGTCTTAGGAAAGGGGCGCCGGGGCCCTCTTTCGCGGGTCTCCACCGGAGTGGTCGGTCCACGGGGGCTGGTCTCTTGAGAGGCCGCGGTTTCCGGGGTCTTCTTGGGCGGGAGGAAATAGTCGAGGACGTCGGAAAGGTTTCGCGTCATTCAAGCCATCTCATCGTACATGCAGAACCGAATTGGGTTGACCCATGGGACCGGCTGTCTGGTCCCCGTTTTCGGGATCGGTGCACCACTCGCCATCCACGACATAGCGATATTCGTAGGTTCCGGGTGGAAGGAGCAGGACCTTGGTCCAGACTCGTTGGGGCCCTTCGCTCTCAATGCGGGATTTTACATCGCGATCGGGAATCCAGCCGTTGAAGTCCCCTGCGATGCGAACATCGGCCGCGTCGGTATCTCGAAACCGGATCACTACCTCTCTGGGTTCAGAAGACAGGGAGGCTTCGTTAGGTGTCGTCCCGGCTTGGAGCTCGGCGGGTGGGCAGGCGGCCAATTCAATCGCCGTGGCCGCATAGTCCAGGGTGCCGTTGGCGCGAGGGTCGTGAACGTGGATGGGCACACCTCGGCGCGCCGCTTCCCTGAGTTTGACATTCATGCGGATGACACTGTCAAAACAGAGATCCTTGAAGAGTTCCCGGATCTCGCCGAGTGTCTCCCGGGCATATCGGGTGCGCCCGTCGTAGAGGGTGGGCAGGACCCGCACGGTCAGGTCGTGACCGATCCGGTCCATCAGGAGGGCCAGGGTCTCCAGGAGCTTCTGGACTCCGTCCACCGCGAAGATGCTCGTCTCCAGAGGGACAATGACCTCCCGAGAGGCACGAAGGGCATTGAAGGTAAGCAAGCTCACCGCCGGCGGGCAGTCGATGAGGACGTAGTCGTATTCGGAGGGCAGGGCGGCGAGGGCGCGGCTCAGCCGCTCGGTCCGATCCTCGTCTTTTTCGGCGGCCAGTTTCTGCTCCAGGGCCGACAGGATCACGCTCGATGGGGCGACATGGATTCTCTCAAAGGCCGGAATCAGGATGTCGGCGAGCGGTGTTTGCAGCTCGGGGTCGGCCAGGATGTCAAAAAGGTTTTCGCTGGTTTCGTCCGGGTCGATCCCCAACGCGAGGGTGGCATGGGCTTGGGGGTCCATGTCGACAACGAGAACGCGCGCTCCATCCGCGGCCAGTGCACCCGCCAGGTTTACGGCGGTGGTGGTCTTGCCACAGCCGCCTTTCTGATTGACAACACTGATGACCCGCATTCGATTTTCCTTTGAAGGCGATAGAGGGGCCAGGAGNCANCGAAGTCGACTNATGGAGGACTTCGCTCTCTTAGGGAAATAAGTCCGATTTCTCTCTGCAGTCAACCCGGTAGCGGCCGATATTGTCCATTTTAGGTCATTTATGGCGCTGTTTTTGGGTATCCTCACTTCAACGAAACGAGGCTCTCTGCGCTGGCCGCCGGGAAAGAGTCGATGCCATGATTCGAATGATGCACGAATCGACTCAAAGAAGAGATGGCTCCGATGACTGAGAAGAAGATCGACGAGGCTCGTCCCAGCCAAAAGGGGAAGAGCGGCAAGCGAGGCGAAAAGCGCGCCCTGGTGGTGGAAGAGTCGGGTTTGGCTCGCCCCTACATGCGTGGGATCATGGTCCATTCGCTGATGGCGCGCGGTGTGACNTTTGATGAGGCCTACGAGACCNCCCAGGCGGTGGCCGATCGCCTGCGTGGCCGGCCCAGTGTCGATCGCTCTGAACTCGAAGGCATGGTCAGGGATATTCTCGGCGACGGGTTTGANTATGAAAANCCCCTCCCGATTCCCATTGATGTCGTAGGGGACCGGGGGCGCGGGCCCTTCTCCAAGGGCACGCTGTCACAGAGTCTTCTTGCGGCGGCCCTGGAGCCCGATGACGCTTTCGAGGTGGCTCGGGCTATCGAGGCTGAATTGATTCGCGATGGTCGGCGTGAGGTGAGCCAGGTTGAGTTGCGTCGGATGGCCCATGCCGAGCTGCTTGAAAGATTCGGGCCGCNNGCGGCCGAGCGCTACCTGGTCTGGAGGGAGTATCAGGAACCCGGTAAGCCCGTCATCATCCTGCTGGGCGGGACGGCGGGCGTGGGTAAGACTTCGGTGGCCCTCGCTGTGGCCCAGCGACTGGACGTCAGTCGCGTTCTCTCGACCGATTCGATCCGGCANGTCATGCGGATCATGCTTTCCAATGATCTGATGCCCGCTTTGCATGTGTCTTCCTTCGAGGCCCACCAGGNGATTCCGACCCGAGCCGATNCAGAGGAAGATCCCGTCATCGATGGGTTCCTCTCTCAGGCCTCGACGGTGAGTGTGGGGGCTCGGGCCATCATTGATCGCGCCATCGAGGAAAATACCCATCTTGTGCTGGACGGGGTTTCGCTGGTGCCGGGTGGAATCGATCTGGAAGAGTATGCCGATCGCGCTCATGTGTTCTTCATCCTCCTGGCTCGACTCGACCAGGAGTCCTTTCGCCTCCACTTCGAGAATCGGGCCAAGCGCCAGCGCAACCGCGGGTCCGATCGCTATGTGGCCAAGCTTGAGGAAATCCTGTCCATCCAGGAGCACCTGCTCGATATGGCGGATGTTTTCGACGTCCCCATTGTCGACAACGCGCGACTCGAAGACTCCGTGCTGGTGGTGATCCGGCATGTGGTGGAGTCGCTGCGCAAGGGTGGCGAGGTGGATACCCAGGCCCTGCTCTGAATCGGTGCGGAATGGACTGGCCCCGGCGGAGCAGGCCGCCTCCATTTGCGCCATGTTCTCCTGGAAGGCCATTCCGGCCTGTGATTGATGGAGGCCGCATGTCCAGTTCACCCCCCGCCGTTCGCACCCTTGGAGCGCTTCGCGAGACCGGCTATCGCTCGCGCAGCGTGCACGAGGAAATCCGGGAGAACCTGCTGGCCCATCTGGCCTCCGGTCGATCTCTTTTTCCGGGCATCGAGGGCTACGGTGAAACCGTGATCCCGGCGGTGGAGAATGCGCTGCTTTGCGGCCATGACCTCATCTTCCTGGGAGAGCGAGGGCAAGCGAAGTCGAGAATGATCCGCTCTCTTACNGGTTTGCTCGATGAATGGGTTCCGGCNGTGGCCGGGAGTGAAATTCCGGATGATCCGCTCAACCCGATCTCAGCGCATGCGCGACAGAGGGCGGAGGAGATGGGCGACGAGATGGAGATCACCTGGCTGCATCGGGATTCCCGCTATGGCGAGAAACTCGCGACGCCGGATGTCTCCATCGCCGACCTGATCGGAGATGTGGATCCGATCAAGGTGGCCGAGGGACGTCATCTTTCCGATGAGTACACGATCCATTTCGGTCTGCTGCCTCGTTGTCATCGCGGCATCTTCTGCATCAACGAGCTACCGGACCTGACGGAGAAGGTCCAGGTCGGCATGTTCAATGTGATGGAAGAGCGGGACGTCCAGATCAAGGGCTACAACGTCCGGCTTCCCATCGACATCCTGGTGATCGCGAGCGCCAACCCCGAGGACTACACCAGTCGCGGTCGGATCATTACGCCTCTCAAGGATCGCTATGCGGCCCAGATCCGCACCCATTACCCGCCCACGCGGGAGATCGAGATGCAGATCGTGAAGAGCGAAGCGGATCTCCCTCCGGTGCCGGACATTTCGCTTCATATTCCGGACTACATGACGGATATCGTCGGCGAAATCACGTTTGAAGCCCGAAGCAGTCCGGACGTCAGTCAGGCCTCGGGCGTCTCTGTACGAATGTCCATCGCCAACTATGAGACCCTGGNAGCCAATGCGGTCCGCCGGGCGCTGCGCAACTCAGAACAGGAAGCGGTTCCGCGTATCTCGGACCTTCCGGCCCTGTTGACGTCGACGTCGGGCAAGATCGAGCTTGAGTATGCGGGGGCGGAGAGNGGAGAGCAGGACGTGGTGGANGGCCTGATGCGTCGAGCCTGTCGCCGCGTTTTTGAAGAGCACTGTGACTCTGAGAGCCTGGCGTCGGTCATCGAGGCCTTTGATGCAGGCTGGCAGGTCGAAGTCTCCGGGGATCTCCGAGCCAGCGACTATCTGGAAGGTCTGGACGAAATCCCCGGATTGAAGGANGCGGCTCTTTCGTTGGCCGGAGAGGACTCGCCCGCTCGGTTGGCCTCGGCCATCGAGTTTGTTCTGGAAGGTCTGCACCTGTCGAACCAATTGAACAAGCAACCGGGCTCGGATCGNGCTCGCTACCAGAAGGCGTGACGGGTGAAAGCCTTTCGTTATAGCCGTTGGGACGGAAGCCAGGAAGAGTTCACTCTGGATGTGGAGAGTGCGCTTGAGGCTCTATCCGATCTGATGATGGAAGGTCTGGACGCGCGTCAGGCCCTGGAATGGATGGAGCGTTATGGCTTCGATCTGGCGGGCACGGACATGCGCGTCATGGGCCTGGACGAGTTGGTTTCCGANTTGCAGGATCAGTTGGAGTCTCTTCGGCAGCAATTTGATCTGAGTCACGCCCTGGACGAAATGGCCGAGCGTCTGGATCAGATCCNGGATCGCGAGCAGGAGGCTCTTCGAGAGACCCATGGGCATGAGTCGGCCCGTCTCAATGACTTCATGCAGCGAAGGCACGAGGGGTCCGACCAGCTTTCAGATCGGGTGGACCGTTTCCGTGATCATGAGTGGCAGGACGCCGAGGCGGAAGAGGAATATCGGGACCTCCTGGAGGAGCAGGATCGGATGGCCGCTCTGGAAGAGTTTCTCAGCCAGCAGGGGTCGCGTTTCCAGGGGCCCGATCAGGTCGGCTATGAAAAGGCCCAGGAAATCCGCGAGCAGGTCGAGGCCATGCAGCAGATGATGCAGGACCTGGGTGAGGGAAATTTTGAAGCCATCTCGCCCGATCAATTGAAGGAGATGCTGGGAGAAGCCGGGGCCCAGTCGTTCATCCTGCTTCAAGATCTACGATCGCGATTGGAGGGGGCCGGCTTGCTTCGGGATGGTGAACTCACGCCTCGCGCGATCCGGAAGATCGGGGCTTCGGCTCTGGCCGATATCTACAATGCACTGAGGAAGGGGCTGACTGGCGAACACGGAATGCCGGGGTACGGAGCGGCGACACCCAGGCCCGATGAAACCCGCAGTTGGGAATTCGGCGACGAACTGGATCTGGATATCGTCAAGACCGTGATGAACGGGGTGCGTCGAGGAGCGGGACCGATGGCTTCCCGGGATCGAGGCGTCAGTCTGGAAGTGGCTGATTTCGAAGTCAGGCAGAAGGACTACAGCACCGAGACCACGACGGTCCTGTTGTTGGACATGAGTTGGTCCATGTCGTGGCAGGATCGTTTTCCGGCCGCGAAGAGGGTCGCTTTGGCCATGGATCAGTTGATCCGGACCCAGTTTCCCCGGGATCATTTTTCGGTGGTGGGGTTTTCGACTCGGGCGCGTGAGCTGCAGATCAAGGAATTGCCGGAAGTCTGTTGGGATATGGGGGACCCCTTTACCAATCTGCAGGAAGGGCTGATGGTGGCGGAGAAGTTGATCGGCCAGCATCGCAGCGCCAGTCCCCAGATCATCATCATCACAGACGGTCAGCCCACGGCCTATTATGAGGACGGCAGCCTTCGCGTGGAGTGGCCCATGGGGATGGGGGGCATCTCGCCTCAGGCCGTGAAGGAAACCCTCAAGCAGGTCAGGCGAATCACCAAGATGGGCGTCACGATCAACACCTTCATGCTGGATGATGCGCCGGCCCTGGTGGGGTTTGTCGAGCACATGACGAAAATCAATCAGGGCCGGGCCTTCTATACGCACCCCCATCAACTGGGTTCCTTTCTCATGGTCGACTATCTGTCGCAACGTCGAATGAGGCGGCGCTGAATCATGGGTTTGATTCGTCGGTGGAGAACCCAGGGGCGTCGCTTTGTGGGAAGAGGACTCCTGAGGTCGGCCCGCAAGGTCGAGAAGGGAAGTTGGCTTGAAGTCGACCTCACCCGGGGTTGGTCCGAGCGGACACAGACAGGCGGGCCCTCTCCAACGCTTGGACTCACCGACCTTCTGCGGAGTCTGGAGCGTGCCGGCGACGACTCCCGGATTGAAGGCGTCCTGTTTCGCGTGGGCGGTGCCGGTGGGAGCTTTGCTTCCGCCCTTTCGCTGGGAAGGGCGGTGGCGCGCCTTCGTGCTCGGGGCTGTCGGGTGGCTGTCTGGGCGGAAGGCTTGAACGATGCCCAATACATGGCTCTGTGTGGCGCGGACCGGGTCTGGCTGCCGGAGAGTGGGACCCTCTCGCTTCTGGGTCTGCACACGGAACGCTTCTACTTCCGTGAACTGCTGGATCGGGTCGGGGCGCGGCCCGAGGTGGTTCACGTGGGTCGCTACAAGAGTGCCGGTGACTCCTATTCCCGGGACTCGATGTCGGACGAGGAGCGCGAGCAACTCGAAAGCTGGCAGCAGGATGTCTTTGACGAGTTGGTCGAGGCTGTGGGCCAGGGGCGTGATTTGAGTGCGGACCGGGTTCGGGATTTGATTGACGACGGTCCGTATCCCGCTCGGCGAGCATTGGATGCCGGTTTGATCGATGGCCTGGCGTACTTCGACGAGGTGCCCGAGCGGCTCGAGGCCTGGATGCGTGAAGGCGAAGAGCCCGGGCGCGGAGCTCGTCGCTTCTCCAAGGTCTCCGCTCTTCGTTACTTCATTGGACAGGTGGCGGATGCCGGGCCGATTTCGCTTCGGCGGGATCCCCTCTATCTGGCGACCCTCACTCTGGAAGGAAACGTCCAGAGGGGAAAGAGCGCACGGGGCATCACCAGTGAGGGGACAGCCGAGTGGATTGAGGCGCTTCGCACGGATGCGCGTATTCGCGGTGTCCTCTTGCGGATAGACAGTCCGGGTGGTGATGCGTTGGCTTCGGATCTGATCCACCGGGAAGTCGAGCGACTGTGCAAGGAGAAGCCGGTGGTGGTGAGCATGGGCGATGTGGCCGCCTCGGGCGGCTACTACATTGCCGCGCCCGCGGACGCCATTTTTGCGGAAGTCGGGACGATTACCGGCTCCATCGGTGTGTTGGGGATGAAACTCAATCTGTCCGGTCTCTATGAACGACTCGGCGTCACCAAGGAAGGGGTCCAGAAGGGGGCTCGAGCGGGCCTTTTCTCGGAGTCCCACGGTCTTTCGAGCGATGAGCGAGCGGCGATTCGTCAGGAGATGGAAGCCTTCTACACCACCTTCCTCAAACGCGTCGGTCGAGGACGCCAATTGTCCACGGCCGAAGTGGAGCCCATCGCCCAGGGGCGCATCTGGAGTGGGCGTCGCGCTCAAGCGGTGGGGCTTGTCGACCATCTCGGAGGGCCCCTCGAAGCGCTCGCGGATCTGGCCCAGCGGGCAGGGTTGGACGAGGGTGAGGATTATCTGTTGGTCGCCTTGCCTCCGGTTTCTCGTTGGAATGAGTGGGTCCGGAGCCTGCTTGCGGGCCAGGGGCCATTTTCTTCGTTGCGGAAGGGCACGGCTTTTCGTTTCCGCTGATCGGAATCGCTAGTCTCCAGGGTCAGATATGAGTCGAGCACTGAAATACGATATTCCGGGAGAAGATTGGCGAAGGACTTCGCTTGATCTGGCTGACCTGGGCGCCCAAGGGCTCTTCAAGAGCGGGGCCGATGCACCCAAACGTTTTGTTCTCGAGGTGGGGTTCGGTCGCGGTGAGTTCCTGCTGGAACTGGCTCAGCGGGAGCCCGAGACGGCCTTCCTCGGTGTCGAGGTGTCCTACAAGCGTGTGCTCAAGATGGCTCGCAAGGTGGCGGTGGCGGGTCTTGAAAATGTCCGTCTTCTGGAAGGTCGCGGGGAGGTCATCCTGGGAGAGTTGATTGCCGATTCATGTCTGGATGAGGTCTGGGTGAATTTCTCCGACCCGTGGCCAAAGGAACGGCACGCGCCCCGAAGAGTCATCCAATCGGGCTTTGCGGCTCATGTGGCGCGCGCTCTGAATCCCGGGGGCGTCTTCCATGTGGCGACAGACGATCCGACGTACGCGCAGCAGATCCATACCGTGCTCTCATCCGAGCCGGCTCTGGTCAACGAGTTCCCCAACCAGCCCTGGCGGACGGATGTCCCGGGACGGATTCGTACGGGCTATGAAGAGGATTGGTTGCGCGAGGGAAGGTCGCTCTTCTTCTTCGACTATCGGTGCACCGAGGGTCCTCAGCAGGGAGGACGGCCGTGAAAGCAACGCGTCCCAGCCTCAAGGATTTTTCTCGTGACGCGCTCCGTGCGGACTTCAAGGAGCGGGGGTTCCCCGCATATCGGGCCGACCAGGTCCTCTCCTGGATCTATGCCCAGGGCGTCGAGAGCGTGGCCGAGATGAACAATCTTCCCACTTCGCTGCGAACCCATCTGGAAGAAGAGTGGGACACGAGCAGCTTGTCCCGGCGCCGGGTCGAGGTCTCGCAAGACGGGACGCAGAAATTCCTCTTGGAAACCCGGGACGGAGCGGCCATTGAAGCCGTCCTGATTCCCGAAGAGCGCCGCAACACGCTCTGTGTGTCCACGCAGGTGGGGTGTCCTCTGGCCTGTTCCTTCTGCGCGACGGGCGCGCTGGGTTTCACGCGCAACTTGACCACGGGCGAGATCATGGATCAGGTGATCCGAGCGCGGGAAGTCCTTTCTGAGGAGAGTGCCATCACGAATATCGTTTTCATGGGCATGGGGGAACCTTTGTTGAACCTGCCCGCCGTCACGGAGGCCATCGGGCTGCTGACGGATCCGAAGACCCTGGCCATGGCCCCTCGCCGGATTACGGTGTCGACAGCCGGCCTTGTGCCCCAGATCAAACCGCTGCTTGAGATCGGGCCCATCAATCTTGCGGTCTCGCTGCATGCCACCACCGATACGGTACGAGACGAGCTGGTGCCCCTGAATCGGCGTTTTCCTCTCGATGTACTCCTGGGCTCTTTGCGATCGGAGCCTCTTCTTTCACGCAAGAGACCGGTCTTCTTCGAGTACACGTTGATGCGGGGCGTGAACGATTCGCTCGAAGATGCGGCTCGATTGCCAGAGCTCCTCAAGGGAATTCCCAGCAAGCTCAACGTGATTCCCATGAACGCCCATCCGGATGCGGAATACGAACCTCCGGATCAGGCCACGTGCGACGCCTTTACCCAGACGGCCTATCGCGCCGGTCTGCGGGTGACGCTGCGCCGCAATCGAGGGGCCGACATCGACGCGGCCTGTGGGCAGTTGGCGGCGCGAGACAAGACGGCGCTCTCTTCCGTCATTTCTTGAGGTGGCGGGGCTTCCCCTTCGCGGAGCTAGAGGGCTCTTCTCTTGATCAGGGGCACGCTGATGTCGGACCCTGCCGAGGTGGCCGAGAAGTCGAGGTCCGGATTGTATTGCTGCAGAAGCCAGAGCGGGATCCTGAACTTCCGGTGAGAAAGAACCCAGAGGGAATCCCCCCGTTTGAGTCGATGGGTTTCGGCGCCCGTGATTTCCCACTTGGCAAAGAAGGCCTCCTGGATGTCCTCATGGAATTCAATTCGCTTCCGTTCGAATTCGAGTCGGCTGACTGAGCTGAAATCGAGTCGAATGTGGCGATGTACCTGGAGGTCGGCTCCGTAGGGAATGGCATTGAGGTTTCGGAGCCGGCTGGCCCGGATGTCCAGCCAGTCGGCGTAGTGGCCCAGGGTTTCCCCCATCTGGACTTCAATGGTGCCGTCGGCCGAAACCGCATAGTCGGACGGGTCGGCCAGGAGTTGCGCTTCCGTAGAGAGGGTTTCGGCTTCGGTGCGCGCCATGACGCCTGCCTCCGCCTGGGCGGCTTCAGCCGGAATCGCACTCGGCTTCACGTCGACTTTCGCAAGGCGCACAGGGTTCGCATTCTGGGCGGCGGCGAGTTGTGCATCCGGTTTGGAGGGGATGCGGAGGACCTGGCCGGCCTGGATCCGGTGCCGATTCCGGATGTCGTTGGTGGCGATCAACTGGGCCTCGCTGACTCCGAAGTGACGACCGATCTTTTCAAGGGTGTCACCTCGTTGAATCGTATAGCGCCCATCGGCCGCCAGGTGCATGGTGGGGGCCCGAGAAGTGCTTCCGGGCAGTCGGAGTTTTTGACCGGACCGGATATGGTGGCGATTCCTCAGGTTGTTGAGTGTCTGGAGTTCGCGGATGCCGACCCCATAGCGGGCCGCGATGTGGGAGAGGGTCTCACCGCGTTGGACGCGGTGGTAGGTGTCGGGTGTCTGGTAGGCGAAGCGCAATTCGGGCGGGATCGACTGGATGCCGTCTTGTAGCGAACCCGAGAGAAGCGCTTTCGGAACACGGACGCTGAAGCCCCGTGGAATTCGTTTTTGGCCGGTCCAGACGGGGTCGAGGAGAGCCGGGTTGTGTTGGCGGAGGGTCTCCTTCTTGATCCCGAGCTCCCGGGTGAGAGCCTTCGTCGTGGTATAGAAGGGCAGTTCGACGTATTCGTGATTCGGTGTTTCTTCCACCTCGATCGGCCCGAAGAAGGCTTCTGGATCCCGGGTGATGCGGAGAGCCGCGATGAATTCCGCGTAGAAGTTCCGCGACGCGAAGCCGAAGGTCCGGCTCTTGTAGTCCCGGGCAATCACGGCAATGTCGTCTGTCCCCAGTTTGCGTACCGCTCGAC
Organism: Spirochaeta sp.; assembly: GCA_002691025.1. Classification (GTDB taxonomy): domain Bacteria; phylum Myxococcota_A; class UBA9160; order UBA9160; family UBA4427; genus MED660. The sequence continues at coordinate 30,449 of NZGT01000119.1, forward strand.
GCATGCCCGATGCACCGTGGTTGTAGGCGGTGATGGCCAGGGGCCATGAGCCCGTCACTCGCCGATTCTGTTGCAGGAGCCGTGCGGCTGCCTTCGTGGATACGTAGGGGTCCAGTCTTTCGTCCACGATGTGATCCACGCGCATGAAGCGCCGACCGGTGGAGCGGGTGAATTGCCAGAGTCCGGCGGCCCCGGCTCGGGAGTAGGCATGCGGGGTGTAGGAGGATTCCACGTGAGGCAGCACGATGAGCTCGGGCGGAAGTCCCATTTCGTTCAGGGTGGTCGAGACGTGGTTCGCGTAGGCTCCGGCTCGGATCAAGCCGTCTTTGAATTTATCCGCCTGGCCGGTCTGGAAACGGAGGTTGAGGGAGGCTTTGCGAAGCGCCGCTCCACTCACGTCCGAGGGAAAGAGGGCAAGCACCTGGCGCTCTTCCCGATCGGGTTGCGCGGGGCGGTTCTTGGCCAGACGCAACAGGATCGTCTTGAAATGTTTTTTCCGTCGTTCGCTCAGTCTCTCGCGAGACCGGGAAGTGCTGCCTTCGGGGAACATGACCTCTTCATAGACAATGCCCAGATCGTCCATGTCATGGACCAGTCCCGCATTGCTGTCGACCTGTGAATAGATCCGGGTCCAGAACTGGATGCTGTCTTCCAGTCCGGGCGGTTCAGGGAATAGCGGATGCTCTTCCGTCCGGGCCAGGTCGGAGAAAGGCAGGGTCAGAAGCAGGGTCAGGGAGGCAAGGCGCAGGAATTTCGAGAATTTCATGATGACCTTCCGGATCGGCATTTCGGGGGGGAAGGCTGAGTGCGGACCGAGTGTTTGGACTCCGTGGGGCTGAGAGGGGGTTTCCGAGAGTGAGACACGCGGATCGGATGATGGTTCCGTCCGGATGGGAACCCGTCTACTTCTTCTTCTTTTTTCCTCGGCTCTTCTGCCGCGATTTTCGGGCTTGTTGGCGTTTGTTCTTGCGCTGCTTCTGCGTCTTCTCGCTCCGCATCCGTCCTGATCCGCCCATGGGCATCTCACCCATGCCGGCGCCGGCCATGAGCGCGCTCGGGTCCATNGCTCCGGGACCGCCCATGCCGCCCATGCCCGGAATGCGAGAGAGAAGTCCGCCCGGTTTCCCGAGTGAGCCCATCATCTTTCGCATCTGCTCGAAGCGGGTAATGAGATCGGTCACGTCCTTTGGCTTGCGGCCGCTTCCTCCCGCAATGCGGGCGGCTCGGCTCTTGTTGATGATTTCGGGTCGCTTCCGCTCTTCTCGGGTCATCGAGTCGATGAGGGACTGGACTTTTCCGATCTCGCCTTCATCGGCCTTTTCGGCCATGGAACCGAACATCGGGAGCTTGGCCATGACATCTTGTAGAGGGCCCATCTTCTGGATCGTGCGAAGCTGGGTCATCAGATCTTCAAGGGTGAATTGGCCCTTGAGGATCCGTTCGGCATCCTCCTCGGCCTGCTTCTCGTCGACGACCTCCTCGAAATCCTTGACGAGTCCCACGACATCGCCCATGCCCAGGATCCGGGAAGCCAGACCTTCCGGACGGAATTCCTCCAGCCGGTCTACGGTCTCACCCGTGCCCAGGAATTTGATCGGAACTCCGGTTACCGCCTTGATGGCCAGTGCCGCGCCGCCCCGGGCGTCGCCATCGAGCTTGGTCAGGACAACGCCATCCAGGGAGATCCGCTCCGCAAAGGCCTGGGCGACATTGACGGCGTCCCGGCCCATGAGTGCATCGCAGACCAGCAGGGTGTTTGCGGGGGAAACCTGATTGCGGATCTCTTCGAGTTCCTGCATCAGATCATCGTCGAGAGCCAGACGACCCGCGGTGTCATAGATGACGGCGTCGAGTCCCTCTTGTCGGGCTCGCTGCCAGGCTTGGGCACAGATTGCGGGAGGCAGTTCGCCTTCCGAGCCTGAGTGGACGGGGACGTCGATGGATTGTCCCAGGGTTTTCAACTGTTCCACTGCGGCCGGGCGGTAGATATCGGCCGCAACGAGAAGAGGGCGCTTTCCCTGTTTCTGGAGATGTCGAGCCAGTTTGGCCGCGATGGTGGTCTTGCCCACGCCCTGCAGGCCGGCGAGCATGATGGAGGTCGCGCCCTGGGCCCGTTCCAGGCTGCTGTCGATGGGCCCCATCAGGTCGACCAGTTCTTGTTCGCAGACGCGGACGAAGTGCTGGCCGGGTGTGACCTTGATCATCTGGCCCGAGGCATCCCGGACACGGGTTTCGACCTTTTCGCCGATGGACCGTTCTTTGACTCGCGCCAGGAAATCCTTGACGACACTGAAATCGACATCCGCTTCAAGCAGGGACATCCGGACGTCCCGCAGCGCTTCGTCGACGTTCGATTCGTGAAGCTCGCGGACGCCGCGTAGCCGGTCTGTTGCTGTTTTGAAGCCCTGGCTGATGGTTTCGAGCATTTTGATCTCCGTAGCGGCGTGAGCTTAGCAGGCCGGGGACGATCGGTGCAGGGAATCCAGGGGTGGAACCCTCGAGGATTCCGGCCTCCNGTGGGTCTTGCTCTCAGGGGCGGCGATCGGCATGCTCTACGCTCGATCCATGGACCCTNTTCGTGGCATGAGAGGAGAGCCGGAATTGACCGAAGTGGCGGCCGAAATCGCGGGCAGTGTATGGAAGATCGAATGTCAGATTGGCGATCGGGTGGAAGTGGAAGACGTTCTCTTGATTCTCGAGTCCATGAAGATGGAGATTCCGGTGGAGTCNCCTTGCGCTGGNACGGTTCGGGAGATCCGGGTCTCAGAAGGCGATTCGATCGATGAAGAGGCCGTTCTGGTGCTCATCGAGGAATGAAGGGGGCGTCCATGCCGCAGGCCCAATTCGTTACGCGGAAACAGTGCCGAGAGGTTCTGGCCTATCTGACGAGATCGCCGAGTGAGAATCTGGTCCTGATTGATCTCGTTCAGGAGATCTCTCGATCCTGGCGTGATCCGGGAGCCCAGGTGGTGGCGACCTGGAATGGAAAACAGGTCGTGGGCGTGGCCTCTTTGCGCCCGAGCATCGTCACCGATGCGGCGATGAAGCCGGACGCCTTGGAGGCCTGCCTGCCCCTTCTCATGTGTGTGGACATGGGGCTGATCAAGAGCGCGCCCGACCATGCGGCCCTGATCTGGGAGGGACTGCAGGTCCGGGGACGTCGTGCCTTGATCGACCGTCGAGAAACGGCCTACGTCCGTNTGCTTGCCGGTCACGCTTCGGTGGGAGCGCCTCCGGCTTCGGGGGTGGTTTTGCGCAGAGCGCAGATGGAAGATCTCGAATCCCTCGTGGAGGCGGCGCGGGCGAGTCTGCTGGAAGAGTCCCGTCCAGATCCCTTCGATGGAGACATGGCGGGGTTTCGGCGTTGGGTGGCTGGACGCGTGGAGCGAGCGAGGCTGGTGGAGGTGGGCGGCGCCCCCGTTTTCGTGGCTTACGCGGATGTGAGGCAACCCGACGGGTGGCTCGTCCAGGGAGTCTATACCTGGCCTCGGGCCCGACGTCGGGGCTATGCGAGTGCGGGGATGAATGCACTGCTCCGGGAAGCCCAGGATCACGGTGCGGCTCACGTGCAATTGGCCGTGGTGGGCGGGAATGAGCCGGCTGCGTCCCTCTATCGGGGCCTGGGCTTTACGCCTGNGTTCGATCTTCGCACGATCCTCTTCTCCTGAGCGTGGTCAAGGGGGGGTGGGGCCGGTATTCTNGCCCTTTCCATTCTGCCCCGTGTCGAGGTGCAAGCGTTCTTTTGTGAGCGCGAGTCGGGCACGGTCCTGTATTTCGAATTCAATTCAATCGTGAGGAGTTTCAAGATGGGTCTTTTGGACGGAAAAGTCGTGGTGATTACGGGGGCCGGCGGTGGGATCGGTCGGACGCATGCCCTGGCCATGGCGAAAGAGGGAGCGGCTCTTGTCATCAATGACCTGGGCGGCTCAAGAGACGGTTCGGGTGCGGGGACCGCGATGGCGGACGTCGTGGTGGATGAGATCAAGGCCGACGGCGGAGAAGCCGTGGCGAACTACGACAATGTCGCCACCGTGGAAGGCGGGCAGGGGATTCTCAAAACCGCGCTCGACGCGTTCGGACAGGTCGATGGGCTTGTCAACAATGCCGGAATCCTGCGGGATAAATCGTTTGCGAAGACCACCGAGGATCTGTGGGATCCAGTCATTGCGGTTCATCTCAAAGGAACCTACTGCGTCACGCATGCCATCTACAACCAGATGAAGGAAGCCGGCAGCGGTGGGGTCATCATCAACACGTCCTCCACTTCGGGTCTGAACGGTAATTTCGGCCAGTGCAACTACGGAGCGGCCAAGGCGGGCATTGCGGGTTTTACCCGCTGCCTGGCCCTGGAAGGCAAGAGATACGGTGTGCGGGCCTTCGTGCTGGCTCCGGTTGCTTTTACCCGGCTGACGGAAGACCTGCCGGGCTTTGATGAGGAGATGAAGAAGAGAATGGCTCCGGATCTGGTCTCCCCTCTGTTGACGTATCTGGTCAGTGATCTCTCCGCCGAGAAGACGGGGCTGACCTTCTACTGTGGCGGGGGCCGGATTGCAGAAATGAAGGTCGTCACCACGGAAGGCATGACCAAGGCGGACGACGGGGGCCTCTGGACCCCTCAGGAGATCGCGGACGCGATGCAGCCGGGCCAGATCCTCATGCCTGAATAAGGTGGTTTGGTCGTCGGGGGGCATGTGATACACATCAGGCATGTCCTCTGACACTCCGCCGCCGAATCGGCCCCGCCCCCTGGCTGACCCAGACCCGCCTGTGGGCCCAGCCGGAGAGGAGGGACTCGACGAGGTCGATTTCGATCTCAATTCGGCCATGGTGCCGCGTTTCAATCTCTTCTTCCGAGGCTTTGCGAGGCGCTTCTTCAGGCACTTCTCTCTCGGAGAGGATGAGGTCGCTCGACTCCGCGAACTGGAGTCGCGTGGCGCTGTCGTCTATGTGATGCGCTACTCCAGCCGCCTCGACTACCTGCTCCTGAATACGCTCTTTGTCAGGGAAGGTCTGCGACTTTCCAGCTTTGCCAACGGAATCCGCTTTACCCTGTATCGCCCCCTGCTTTCGATCCTGCGAAGTCTCTTCCGGCGGAAGCCGGGCCGTTCCCGGGCGATCGAGCACGGCGAGGATCAACGCTGGGTGCGCCGCTTGACTCGAAGCGGCGACTCATTCTTCCTCTTTCTTCGCACCCAGCGCCTGAGAACCTTCTGGCGTGGCCTGTGGCGCATGCGTCATCGCCAGGATGAGATGGACCTGATCCAGGAAGTCGTGCGTCAGACATGGGGCAGTGGGAATGAGGTCTACCTGGTCCCGATTTCCCTTTTCTGGAGAAAGGGCCCCCGGACGTCGAGTCGGTTCCTGAACCTCGACTACGGCTCGCTCTCCCGGCCCTCGGACCTGGCGAAGGTCTCGGCTTTCCTCCTGACCTACCGGAGTCTCTCCATCAAGATTGGCGAGCCCATCGATCTGGCCGACTACATTGCGGAACATCGGGATGACGGCCAGGAGCGGGTGGCGCGCACTGTTCGTCGCTCCATCCTGATCCACCTCTATCGGGAAGAGAAGGTGGTGGAGGGGCCGACGCTTCGCTCTTCGCAGCGGGTGCTGCGTGAGATCATGGCCGATCAGGGCGTTCGAGAAGCCATCAAGGACCGCGCCAGTCGAAAGCGCGGATCTGCGGAAAAGGCCGAGCGGGAGGCCGAGAAGATCTTTCGCGAAATTGCGGCTCGGATGAACTCCACCCTGTTGGCCGCCCTGGCGACGGCGGTGGGCTGGATCATTCGTCGTCTCTTTTCAGGCGTGGAGACCCGCGGTCTGGCCCAGGTGGCCGAGTACGCAAAGCGGCATCCCCTGGTGCTGGTTCCCGCCCATCGTTCGTACCTCGATTTCCTGCTTCTTTCCCTTCTCTTCTACAACAGTTATCTGGTCCCCCCTCATATTGCGGCCCGGGACAACATGGCCTTCGGCCCCTTCGGCTTGATCTTCCGTATGGCCGGGGCCTTCTATCTTCGCCGATCTTTTGACGACCCTCTCTACAAGCAGGTTTTCCGTGCGTATGTGGCGTATCTCGTTCGAGAGGGTTTCACCCAGGAATTCTTCATCGAAGGAGGCCGGTCTCGAACCGGAAAGACCCTGGTGCCTCGTCTGGGGATGCTGGGTTGGAACGTCGATGCGTTTCTTGAATCCTCTCGTCAGGACCTCTTCTTTGTTCCCATTGCCATTACCTATGAACGCCTGGTGGAAGAGAGCGGCATCATGGATGAGATGTCGGGGGGCAAGAAGAAGCGTGAAAGTACATTGGGGGTGTTCCGGGCACGAAAATACCTGGGCCGGGGTTTTGGATCGGTCCATATCGACTTTGGCGAGCCGATCTCCCTTTCGGAGAGCCTGGGGGCGAATCGGGAGCGCTTCCAGAAGAGTATTTCGAAGGACATTACGGGTGCTCAGGGGGGCGAGGACGATGTCGTGCTCTTGCGTGAAATCGAGCAGGAGAAGCGCCAATTCGTCGAAGGCCTGGGAAACAGACTGGTGGAGTCCATCAATTGGAATGCCACGGCCAATGCGACTTCGGTTCTGTCGGCCGCCCTGATCGGCAGCCCCCATACGGGCATGGCCCGTTCGGCACTGGTCGAGCGAGTGGCTCAACTGGTGAAGGTCCTGGACACCCAGAAAGCCCGGTTGACGGATGCTCTTTGGGCGGATCGCAAGGGTTTTGAAGAATCCATCGCCTTCATGATTCGGAACGATCTGGTCGAAATGTCGGATGATTTCGGAACGGAGATCATCTTCTATCAGGCCTCTCGTCGTAACGTCCTGGATCTCTACCGGAACAGCATCGTCCACTATCTGGCGCTGCCCAGTTTCCTTTCGCGGAGCCTCCTGCGCGGTTCGTCCGCCGAAGAAATCACTGAGGATCTGACTCGCTGGAGTGATCTCTTCTACAGCGAGTTCTTCGTCCCCTTGGAGCAATCATCGAGGGCGGGGGCGGCGAAAATGCTCGAGGACTTCAGGACGGAAGGATGGATCCAGCGCGAAGAAGGGAGTGCCTGGACCGTGACGCTGGCGGGGCAGGAGATCCTGGTCTGCCTGGCGGCCCAGACCCGGAATTTCGTAGAGACCTATGAGGCTGTATTCCATGTCATCCTGGAGCATGCAGGGGAAATCGAGCGGGGTGCGGCGCTTTCCGAGGCTCGGGATGCCCTGCTCAATGCGCGTCGTCTCGGATTGGCCGGAGAATCGGAAGCGGCTTCGGATACCAGTCTGGCCAATGCACTTGATTGGCTGGTGGTTCATCACATCCTTCGCGTGGCCAAACCGGGAGAGAAGGGGGTTTCGTCCAAGCAGACCCCCTATGAGCCAGGCGATCGGTGGCATGAATTGACCGAATTGCATCAGCATCTGGCCAAAGCGGCGTTCGCCCTGTAGCGTCTCGCGCTTCCGTTCCCCTTTTGGACGTCAGCAGGAGTCTTTTCAGCATGAATCACGTGGATCTGCTCGATTTCGACAAATCCGGAGGCCTTGTGACCGCCTTGGCTCAAGACGCCGAGAGTGGCGAGATCCTGATGCTGGCGCATATGAATCGTCAGGCTTTCGAGCGTAGCCTTGAGACCGGCGAAGTCGTCTATTGGAGCCGGAGTCGGAACAAGCTCTGGCACAAAGGCGAGGAGAGTGGCAACGTGCAGCGCATTCGCGAAATCTTCATCGATTGCGATGGCGATGCCGTCTTGTTCAAGGTCGACCAGGTGGGGGGAGCAGCGTGCCACACCGGTCGCCGCAGTTGCTTCTACCGCCGACTGGATGAGGGGGCCGTGGAAGACGTTGGAGTCCAGGTGTTTGATCCCGAAGAGGTGTATCGAAAATGAGTGAGGACCGGAAACTTCGTTTGGCTCTGCCCAAGGGAAGCCTCCAGAAGACGACCATCGAGGTGTTCAAACGGGCCGGATATTCGATTCGGGTCAATGACCGCTCCTACTATCCGTCCATCGATGATCCCGAGATCGAATGCATCCTCATTCGTCCGCAGGAAATGGCGCGATACATCGAGCAGGGTGTGATGGATTGCGGCATTACCGGTCGTGACTGGGTGATCGAGAGCGGCGCCGATGTTGAGGAGTTGGCTGACTTGAAGGCGCCTCTGCCGAACTATGTGCCCGTACGGTGGGTTCTGGCGGTCAAGGAAGACTCCGATTTCCAGAAGCCCCAGGATCTGGACGGGATGAGAATCGCCACGGAGGTCATGGGACTCACCGAGGCTTATCTGAAGCAAGAAGGTTTTTCTGCCCAGCTTGAATTTTCCTGGGGAGCCACGGAAGTCAAACCGCCGATCCTGGCCGATGCCATTGTGGATGTCACGGAAACAGGCTCAAGCCTCAAGGCCAATCAATTGCGCGTGATTGATGTGGTTCAGGAGAGTACGCCTCGTTTTATCGCCAATCATGCCGCCGCTCAGGACTCCTGGAAGCGGGCCAAGATGGAGCGCATGCTGATGCTTCTGTCCGGCGTCATCGCGGCCACGACCCGCGTCGGGCTATCGATGAACGTGCCCCGGGAGAGGCTGGAGCGGGTGTTGGAATTGCTTCCCAACGGTGCGCCTACCCTGTCGCCCCTCGCGGACGATGACTGGGTGGACGTCTTTGTCATCATCGAAGAAGCCCGGGTTCGTGAGATCATTCCCATGTTGCATGAGGCGGGTGCCCGCGTTCTTGTCGAGACGACTCTAAACAAGATCATCGACTGACCCGGTGGGGCGGATTCGCAACCTGGCTGCTCTGCCTTACGCGTATCTGCAAACGCTGTATTCGGGGTTGGTGTCGGCGAGATTGATTGAGAGTTCGCCCCTGGTTGTGTGCCAGGCCCTGACCCTGAGAGAGTCCGGGCGGGGTCAGGAGATCCTCCTGTCTGTGCGAAGTGACGTCCGGGGCTGGGAGTTGCCCGGTGGACGCGTCGAGTCAGGCGAGCAGCCATTCGAAGCCCTCGCGCGTGAGATGCGTGAGGAGACGGGGCTCGACGTGGAGGTGGGGCGTCATGTGGGCGATTACGTACGAACCGGTTTCAGGCCGCATATCGCTCGGGTCTACGTCTGTCAGGTCCGCTCGGGGAAGGAACGGCCGAGTTCAGAGACCCTGGAGATCCGTTGGTTTCCCGTGGGCGACCTGCCTCGGGAGCTGCTTCCGTGGTATCACCAGCCCATTGCGGACGGTTTGAGCGAATCGCTGGATTCCAAGCAACGTTTCGAGCATCAGGGGATGGACGCGATCTGGTCCGCCCTGAAAATCGACCTTCGAATGCGCTGGCACGAGCGCTGAGAGGAGAGGGGCTGCCCTCCCGCTCTTGCTTCAAGCACGCCGCTTTCAGGCGTGTTGCTCTCGCAGCCCGCTGGCTTCCCACTCCTTGGAGAGTTGCTGGAGTTTCTGGGCAAACTCATCGAAGGGGTCGTCGAAGGACAGGATGATTTCCGTGGTACGCGGGATGTCGTCTCCGTTCAGGAGCCCGCGATAGCGGTTGAGATTGGCCAGGATGGCTTCGGCCACCTTGAGGGCTCTCTTCTCGGTCTTGATCAGAGGCGACTGGAGGGTGTAGACATTGTTGCGTCCCCAGAGGCTTTCATCCCGCACGATACCGATTTCCCGGTAGACGCCGTTGATGGGATCGAAATTGTATTCCACCCGGACTTCCTTGAAGATGTCCGTGTTGCCTGTGTAGAAGCCACGCTCCTTCTCCACCTTGCCGAGTTGCCGGCAACGGGGGCAGTAGAATGTATCCCCATGATTGAGCAGGAATACGCCTTTGGCGTAGTCCTCGCAATTCGTGTTCTCGCAGTACCCGACGCCACGCTTCATACTGGCCATGTTGAGTCGTAGTGCCTCCGATTTATACAGAGCCCAAGGCCCCGGTGAGCAACGAGAATGATCCTGGGGACGATCTCTCGAATATGTGTGAAGTAAACCCGTTCTCGCTTGAAGAGCCGGTGATCTGGATGCTTTTGTTTCGGCTCTTCTCCGCGTAGGCGACTCGGCCGACCCGTACCCCGTGTACAGACCCTTGTATGAGCAAAGTCCGTGCCGACGGCCGCGAATTTTTCGAAAACGAATCGCGGACGAGGACTTGTCTGCTCTTGCTGCCGACTTCCTGCGCGGGCTTGAAGCCCCCTAGCACTCTAGAGCGCTGAAACGCATGGAGTTTTGAGTGAAGCCGACTACCGTCCTGGATCTGATCCCGCAGTTTTCATCACCCCTGCTTAGACCGACCGCAGTGGGCCTAAGGATGGGGCTGCGAAATCGCTTTGTGGGGGGAACCCTCATCGCATCGATCATTTGGGGGAGTTGGCCAAAAACCCTTGCACAGTCAACGGTCTACAGGCGTGTGTTCTAGATACCGCGAGTCGGCCCTGCCTGTCAACTAGTTCGTCGGTCGGCGGTTGGAGTCGGACTTGCGCTGAGCCCGGTAACGGCCTCTTTCGCGCATGAGAGCGGCCCCATAGAGCACGAGAGCGCCCAAGGTGACCGCATAGGCTGCAATCAGATAGCTCACGAAAGTCTCCTTATCCTGCGGGGAACCCGGCTCTGGGGAGGATTTCTCATTGGTCCACGTCCTGTTCGGCCTCTCGGCGGCGCTCGAAGAGACGTCGTGCTTCGACGTCCCAGCGTAGGAGAAGCAGGTAGACGAAAGCGAATCCCAGAGCGAGATTGCCCATCAGGAAGGGCCATCCCATGCCATCTCCCAAGCTGCCTTTTTCAAGGTTGTCGGGGTGCATGCTGCGGTTGTCGAAGATTTCGATCACATAGTAGTTGAGCGGAATGAGCACGAGGCCAACCATGCTGTACACGGCGGCAAACCGGGCTGTTCTGGGGCCTGGGCCGGCAAAGCTACGAAGCAGCAGGTAGGCGAGATAGACGAACCACAGCAACAGAGTCACCGTCAGGCGCGGGTCCCACGACCACCACCGCCCCCAGGTGCCTCGCGCCCAGATGGGGCCCGTGATGAGCATCAGGGTGCAGAAAAGCACGCCGACTTCGGCGCCGGATACGGCGAGACGGTCGAAGTCTTCTCGGCCTCGCCAGAGATAGAGGAAGCCGCCAATGGCCGTGATGACGAAACCCAGGTAGGCCCCATAGGCGAGCGGGGGGTGGACATAGAGGATCTTCTGGATGATCCCCTGGCTGGAGTCCACCGGTGCCTGCACGACCGCCCAGGCATACACAATTGTCACGAGAGCCAGACCCACACCCACGAAGACCCGCCAACGGCCCACTCGTTCTTCAAGAGGAGAGAGCCCCTCGTGGAGCGAAGCGGTGGGGTGCGAACTTGAATTTGTGTTCTGGGTCATGGAGTCACTCGTCGAGGATGTAGTCGAATCCCAGGAAGGATACCACCAGGTAGATTCCGTCAATGACAATCAAGAGTTGGATGGCGCTGAAGGGCAGTTCTTCCCCGGCCATGACGGAGAGTGTGGCGCGCACGGCGCCCGCCAGGATGGGCACCAGAGCCGGAAGCAGCAAGATGGGGAGCAAGACCTCCCGCAGTCGCGTTCGAACGGCCATGGCGGCCAGCAGGGTTCCCACCGAGCAGATGCCCAGGGTGGCCAGTCCGATGGTCAGACTCAATTCTCCGATGGATGAACCGAAGTCGATTCCATAGAAGATCGCGAAGGCCAGAGCCGTGAGAACCTGCACAAGGCTGAGGAGGATGAAGTTTGCGGCCATCTTGCCGAGGAAGATCCAGCCCCGTCCTCCGGGTGCGAGAGCCAATCCCGAAAGCGCTTCGTTCTCAAGCTCAAGGGCAAAAGAGCGGTTGAGGCCCAGGATGGCGGCAAACAGATAGGCGGTCCAGAGAAGGCCCGGGGTCAGAGCGCGCAGCGTTTCCGGGCGTTGATCCGGAAGCGCGAAATAGAAGATGACTGCGGTGAGCAGGGAAAAGAGGAGCATGGCGATGACGCGATCGCGAGCCCTCCATTCTGTGATGAGGTCCTTCCAGAGGATGGCCAGTGCGATGTTCACGAGCGGGACTCCAGCGCCAGTTTGTACGCATGGCCGAGTGTTTCCGCATTGAGTTCGGCGCCGCTGAGAGTCTGGACGATTCTTCCGCCGATGACGAGCAGGGCCGTGTCGGATAGCGATGCGGCTTGCTGGACTTCATGGGTGACGAGCAGCCAACTCTGTCCCTGATTGCGAAGGTCGTGGAGCCGTTGGGTCAGCGCTTCTGTGGCCGGTACATCCAGGCCTGTGAAGGGTTCATCCAGCAGCAATAGACGCGGATCGTGAACACGGGCTCTTGCAATGGCCAGGCGCTGAGACATGCCGCGGGAGAACCCGCCCGCCCTGCGGTGGGCCACCGCGGCGAGTCCCTCTTCCTCGAGCAGTTGCTCGGCGCGTTGTTCGGTGGCCTGGACGCCATAGAGGCGTCCGGCGAAAACCAGGTTCTCAAGAGCCGTCAACTCAGGGTAGAGCAGGGTGGCATGGCCCAGGTAGCCAACGGCCTGCCGATCGTGTGCGTGGCCCTGGAGTTTCACCTTTCCTCGGGTGGGTGCGGCCAAGCCCGCTGCAATCCGAAGCAGGGTGCTTTTTCCCGCTCCATTGGGGCCGAGCAGGGAGACGGTTTCACCTTCCTTTAGTTCAAGGTCCGTGGAACGAAGGGCGGTCACGGGGCCATAGGACTTCTCCACCGCCTCGAGTTGAAGAAGAGGCGGAGTCATGAAGGCGGGCCGGTCGGGACGGGCGCGCCGCAGTGGGAACAGAACTTCCAATCGGGTTCAAGTTCTCCATGACATTCTGAGCAGAGGGCGCGAGTCGGCGAACCGGCCTCGTTTTCGACTTTGGGTTGAGTGTCGAGGGTTTCCTGCTGACGCAGCATCTGCACGGCACTCGCATGGAGTTCGGCGCGGAGGAGGCCGTAGTCCTCTTTGTCGATCTTCCCCGTCTCCAGGTCGTTTTCGAGGTCCCGGATCGATTCGTAGACGTTTTCGCGTTCTCGTTCGAGAGCGATGGCGGATTCGTCCGCCAAAGGCTCCTTTCTCCGGGTTCGGAGCGGAGCCACCAGGAAGATGGCGGCCAGAGCGCCCGCGAGAAGGGCAAGGCCTCGGGCTACATTCTGGGATAGCCCCGAACCGCTGATGGGAGTGAGCGAGAGGCTGATCTTCTCGCCGGCTTCGACCTGATAGGCCTGCCGGTGAAGGTAGAATCGGGTGCCTTGTTTGAAGGGGCGTTGCCGGTGGAGCCGGTCGCTCTCGATGACGACGCCATTGTCTGCGACCAGCACGTTCAGCATCTCGACTTCTCGGGAGACCTGGAGGTCGAAGCGGGTTTGTTCGCCGGCGGGCAGACGGAATCGGTACCCCACAGAAGAAGAGCCGGGAGGAAGGGGGCCGGTGATGTCGAGACCCCCGTTCGCTCCTGGGGTGACTCCGAACGCGCTGCTGCCTGTACTCAGGCCCTGGAACTCGGCGCCTTCGGGCAAGTCGATGTGAAGCAAAGGCACACCGTTTGAACTGATCAACTGGAGATCGCCATCCACGTGGAGTTGGACGTCCGCGTTGACGCGCACTTCTGTGTCGTCGTGATCGATCCAATAGTCGCTGCGGGTGAGTCGCAGGTTTGAAGCGTCCTGGGAACGAGGCGGCGGGAGGAACGAGAACAATTGGCTGCCGCCCGGTTCGATGCTCGGGATCTCGAAACGGCGATACTCCTCCTCGCCTACCGTCATGGTCTCTCCGGTGTCTCGCCAGCGAGCCGCCTCGGGTGGTTTCATCCCCGGTGGAAGCAGCACCGCCGCCCGCAAGGCTCCATCGGGGAGTCGTTGCTCGACTTCCACCCGACCGCTTTCCTGCTTGCTTTCCGCAAGGAAGCCGTAGCGCAGTTCCTGGTCGCCCGGATAGAAGGGGCCATAGGAGTAGACGGTTTCTTCTGCTCCTTCTTCGCTTCGGGAAAGGTTTTCGCTGGCCCCGAGGAACTCCGTCATGCTGGATGGCAATTGGATTTCGATGGGCGGGGGCTGGGTGCCCTGAATCTCTTCCGGGATGAAGATGACTTGTTCGGATGGATTGTTGATCTGCTGCGCGACCTGAACCAGGAGGCGCGCTCCCACCCAGTCTACAAGCCAGAGCACTTGTTCGACCCTGAGTTCGGAGGCATCGCTCTTGATGGGTTGGAGCTGGACTTCAATCAGGGTCTCGGTTTGGCCCGGGGCAAAACTCGTTCTCTGCCCAAAAGGGATTTTCTTGTTTCGTGTTCCGATGAGATAGGTGACGTCGGGCGAGTTGTTCAGGTTCGTGAAGAGGAACTCACCTGCGTCATCGGTATCTCCGGAAACCAGACCCGGACGACCGTCGGGTTGAAGTGCATAGAGTACGAGCGGAAGTCCGCCCACCGGGTCACCGGGTTGTGCCGGAAGGATGCGAACCTGGATGGATCCCGGACCGGGTTCCGGCGGACCTACCGAACCGTCGGGGCCGGTGACCTGCTGCGGAATCTGACCCAGGGCTGCGCTCGCGCACAGGGAAAGCAAAGTCAGCGCAGCCAGGAAACCCCGTTGGGCGCGCCGCGTCCGAGGGTTCTTCATGCCGCGCGTCCGGGAGTATTTCGAGGCGGGTGAGGCCAGAGAATGGCGATTCCGCCGAGCCCGAATATGATGGCGCCAGCCCAGATCCAGTTGACCAGCGGGTTTCGGTAGATCTTGATGGTGGCCGAGCCATCCTCCTCGATGGCATTGACGATCACGTAGATGTCTTCCATCCACGTGGAGTAGATGGAGGGAATCGTGGTCGGCTGATCTTCCAGCCAGTAGATCCTCTTTTCGGGCTCCATGACAGCCAGCGGGGAGTCATCGCGAAAGAGGGCCAGTCGGGCCGTGGCTCCCCCGTAGTGCTGTGCGAGGATGGGGTCGGCCGTGAGGTATTCGATGCGGTATTCGCGCATCATCGCCGACTGACCCGGTTTTATGTTCTCCAGGCTCTCCACATTGAAGGCACTGCCCGAGATCCCCAGCAACATCACGACCACGCCGAGATGGATGATGTATCCGCCGTAGCGACGTTGATTCTTGGACAAAAGGGTACGAAGGGCGACGGTACTCGATTCCCCATGCACCCTTTTCCGTGCGCGGATGGCGAGGATGTATTCCTGGGCAATGGTGCCGGTGACGAAGGCGCAGAGCCCCCAGCAGGTGAGCGACCAGTATCCGACTTGACGCCAGAAGATCACAGCGAGGACGAACGTGGCGACGAGTCCAGAGAAGAGGGGCCATCGGAACTGTCGCCAGAGGCTGCGAGGAGTCGCCTTACGCCAGGCAATCAGTGGGCCGACCCCGGTCAGGAAGAGCAGGATGAGGGCAAGGGGACCGGTCACCTGATTGAAGAAGTGCGGACCGAGAGTCAGCCGTTCCCCGCTGAAGGATTCTGAAAAGACGGGGAGCATGGTGAAACCGAAAACCACGGCCAGGAGGACCATGAAAACCCAGTTGTTGAGAATGAAGCTTGATTCCCGTGAAAGCACCGACTCGAGCTTGCGCGGGCTCTGTAGCTGCTTTCTCCGGGCAAAGACGGCAATACTGAAGGCCACCACCGAGAAGACCACATACCCCAGGAAGAGAGGCTTGTACCAGCCAGCGTCGGTAAAGGCATGGACTGACTGCACGATGCCACTTCGGGTCAGGAATGTGCCGAAGAGGCAAAGCGAGTAGGTCAGTCCGACCAGGATGACATTCCAGGTTTTCAGCATGTCGCGCTTTTCCTGGATCATCACGGAATGCAAGTAGGCGGTGGCCGCGAGCCAGGGCATCAGCGAGGCATTTTCCACCGGGTCCCAGGCCCAGTAGCCACCCCAGCCCAAGACTTCGTAGGCCCAGCGACCGCCCAGTACGATGCCCGCGCCGAGGGCCAGCCAGGCAAAGAGGCTCCATCGCCGCGTGGTTCGAAACCACTCGGTCCCGAGTCGCCCGGTCACGAGAGCCGCAAAAGCAAAGGCGAACGGCGTGGCAAACCCGGTGAAGCCCAGATAGAGCATGACGGGATGGATCAACATCACCGGGTGCTGCAGAAGTGGGTTCAGGCCTCGGCCGTCCGAGAGTACCTGTCCGGCGGGCACGGATTCAAACGGGCTCGTCAGGAATTCCAGCAAGAAGATGAAGAAGCCGGCATTGGCCAGGAGTACGACGGCCACCCATGGAATCAGGGCCGACTGACTGCGACGATTGCTGAAGACTCCAGCGGAGCCGAAGGCCATGAGCAGAAATGCCCAGAGAAGAAGAGAGCCTGCTTGCCCACCCCAGAGTGCGCCCAGGCGGTACCCGAGCGTCATGCTTCGCGCAGAATGCCGTGCCACGTATTCCAGGGAGAAGTCGTTGGTGCCCAAGGCCCAGAACAGGCTGACCATGGCGACTCCAAGAAGGATCAATACGGCGTATACGGCCCTTTCGGCGACCTGGCCCCAATCTGCTCGGCGAGTGACACCGGAATAGATGCCTGCCCCGATTCCGAAAACCGTGGCGAGGAAGGCGAGGCGAATGGCATAAAGGCCGATTTCGGACATGGGGACATTTTCCGTTCTTGCGTAGGTGAGAGCGGGCGCTGTCGAGAGAGAGTGGAGCGGGACCCCGGAACCCTAGAGTCCGACTTTCGTATTTCCTGAAGCCATGGCCTCGGCCTCGGCGGCCGCCTCGAATTTGGACGGACACTTGGCCATGAGATTGTCGGCCAGGAAAAGAGTGCGGTTTTGTTGGTATTCAATTCGACCCTCGATGACGACTTCGGCGCCATCGCGGAACATGTCGGGTGTTTCGAGGCCGAGGTAGAGGACTTCCAGGGTCTGTTCGGGCGCAATCCCGGAATGGGGCGGCGTACCTTGAACGGCGAAGACCACTTTCTTGGCGTCCAGGTCGCGGTTGATCGAATCGTTGGCCACGTAGCCATGCACCCGCAGGGCCTTGTTTTCCAGCGCGTCCGCATTGGCCATGAATTCATCGAGGTCGCGGTAATACTGGAATGCCGCATTGCCTTCCACGTTCGTGTAGGCATACCAACCCAGAAGCGCGACCACGATGGTGGCTCCCAGTGCGATCTGCAGACCTTTGGACATCCTGATCCCATCTTTCGCGAAGTCCCAGACGGGACTTCGGTTCTCAAAACCCGGTCTGGGTCGGCTCAAACAGATAATGAAACTAGCTGCAGTCTTGGCCGGAGTCAAACCGGACAAAGACTGAAACTCCTTTCTTTTCAATTGGTTGCGTTCATGGCCTCGACACGGGCGCAGGCTATGGCTAACCCCCGGCCATGTCTCAATCGAAGAGTGCAGGCATGGCCAGTCGTGTGGGGAGCTTGACTCCATTTCTGGTCATGGAGTTGATGGAGCGGGCCCTGGAGATGGAATCTCGAGGCCAGAGTGTCGTCCATCTGGAGATTGGTGAGCCCGATCAACAGGCTCCGCCTGACGTTCGACGGGTTGCGGCGCAGGTTCTTGAAAACGAACGCAGCCGTTACACCGACAGTCGTGGCCTCCTTGCATTGCGCGAGGCCATCGCAGACGATTGTGAGAGGCGATCGGGGGCCAGGCCGGACCCTGCGAACATCCTGGTGACCAGCGGAACTTCGCCCGCCATGTTGTTGGTTTTTTCGCTCCTGCTTGAGCCTGGCGTCGAGGTCATCGTGCCGGAGCCCTTCTATGCCTGTTACCCGAATTTTGTCCGCTATTGCGGCGGCGTTGTTGTTCCCGTGGTGACGCATGCGTCCGAAGGATTTGCGGTGGATCCAGACGAGGTCAAGGCCCGTATCACCCCGCGAACCCGAGCCATTGTTCTTGCTTCTCCCGCGAATCCGACCGGGGCGGTCCAGACTCCGGAAGTGATGAACTCCCTGGCCCAACTTGGCCCCCCTCTCGTCTCTGATGAGATCTACCACGGTCTGGTTTATGATGGGCGCGAAGCGACTTCTGCACTTTCGCTCGACTCCGAGTCTTTTGTTCTTGACGGTTTTTCCAAACGGTACGCCATGACGGGATATCGGCTGGGTTGGTTGGTGGCGCCGGACTGGGCGAGGGAGCCATTGCGGGTAATGCAACAGAATTTCTTTATCTCGGCCAGCGATGTGGCTCAGCGAGCCGGAATGGCGGCTTTGCAGTCCGGGGCTGCGGCTCTTGAAGGGGTGCGGGCTCGGTATGAGTCGCACCGCGATCTCATGGTCAAAGGCCTACGTGAATTGGGTTTTGGAATTCCCAGTCAGCCTGCCGGCGCCTTCTATGTCCTGGCCGAGGCAGGGGACTTCGGCGAAGACTCCCTGGCTTTGGCTCATGCGCTTCTGGAGAAGGCCGGCGTGGCCGTGGCGCCGGGGATTGATTTCGGATCTTCGGCGGAAGGCATGTTGCGTTTCAGTTATGCCGTGTCCCGGTCTTCGATCGAAGAGGCCTTGGCGCGACTTGGGCCGGTGTTGCCGGAGCTGGCCAGGAAGGTTGGAAGTGCGAGAAAGGGCGACGCATGAAGATTCGTAAAGCCGAACTGCTCATATCCTGTCCGCGAAAATCGTTTTTTCCGGATTCCGCTCGGCCGGAGGTGGCTTTTCTGGGGCGTTCCAACGTAGGGAAGTCAAGCCTGCTCAACGCACTCGTACAGCGCAAGCAACTGGCGCATACCAGTGCGACGCCAGGGAAGACACGCATGATCCATTTCTTTGAGGTGGAGTCTGATGCAGCCGATTGCACCCTGGTCGATCTACCCGGCTATGGCTGGGCGCGTGTATCACGAACGGAGCGGAACAGTTGGCAGAGCCTTGTGGAAGGCTACCTGTCCAAGCGTTCGCAGCTCTGTATGGCGATCCTGCTTCAGGATGTCCGAAGGGACCTGTCGGAGGATGAGACGCTTCTCCTGGATTGGCTGGCCGAAAGGGAGATCGACGCACGACTGGTCTTTACCAAGGCCGACAAGCTCAAGACCATGCAGAGAAAGAAACGAGTGGCTGCTTTGCGCGCTCAACTCGGGGAACGCACGATCCCGAATCTGGTGACCTCGTCGCAGAAACGCCAGGGGCTGGACGAACTGTGGAAGGCCATTCGAGAACGAACCCAGGCCTGGGAGGCGCTTGCCGATCCGGATCTAGAATGAGACGGGCAGGCGAAACACCAGCCCCACGCCCGTTTCGGGGTCATTGGGAAGTCGGGGTTGCCGACCAATTCGAACGGGGCGGAAGGGAAGACGTAGGAGACCCCGGTGCCAGCGCTGGGTGAGCGTGGGCACATCGAATGTTTCCGGCAGGATCAGCGTCGTGCGCTTCAACTCCGGGATCTCCAGGGGGATGAGGGTGGGCTTCCACGCGGGCATGAGATCCGAAAAGAACTCATGCATGAGTCCTCTTGATTCCGGTTCGGCGAAGACGCGGGTGGGCTCTCGCTCGGGCACATCGAGTGCCCAGGCGGGGAGCGCCGAGAGGGTCAGGCTGAAGGCCAGGAGAAGGCCAGAAACAAGAGAGGTTTTTTTATTCACCACGGGGAGTTCCTGATTGCAGGCGAGAGCGTGATTGCTTCGGGTCCTATTCATCGGCATCGGTTCGCACGAAGAAAGTGACAATTTTCCCAAACCGAGTGAGCTCCTCGCCCGAGGGGGGAAGGGCGAGAATTCCGCTTGAGTTGCAGAGTCCCTACGGGTCCCCTGCAGGAAGCTGAGGAGAAGGCGCCCTGCTTCCCCTCGAGGAGGCGCCGGCTGGGCTAGCGAAAGAGGTCTTCGCTGGAGTCCCGCAGCAACTCGCGCAAACTGCCATCGCCCTGGATCGGAATCCCTCGGACGAAGACAGCGGGAATCGCGGCATCTTTGAGCATGTGGAGCCCGGCGGCCGCAGCCAACTGGTCCACGGTGGCCATGGTGGTGACTTGAAGCTCGCGGCCTTCCATGTCGACACCACCGCGGGCATCGTCGATGGGAGCGATTCCCGCCGAACCAATGGCGACATCGACGAGACCGTTTCTCCAAGGGCGGCCAAAGGTATCACTGACCACGATCGCAAGCGGGTCGTGCCCGAGAGCGGCGAGTCCCTGCTTGAGTCGGCGTGCGGAGGCGTCGCTGTCTTCCGGAAGCAGGACCGCCATGTCCTCGCCCGGTGCGTTCGAAAGGTCTACGCCCGCATTGGCACAGACCAGACCGTGTCGGGTTTCACAGATCAGGACACCGTGGCCTTCGCGGACAATGCGAGTGGACTCTCCGAGTACCACTTCCACCTGGCGGGCATCTTTGCCGTATTGGTTCGCGATTCGAGTCGCTTCCGGGCCGGGTGTGACCTGGGTCAGGTCCACCAGACGGCCTTCGGCTTTGGAGATGATCTTCTGGCAGACCACAAGGGCGCCGTCTTGCAGAAGCAGTCCCTGATCCTGGGCCGCCGTGTGAATCAGCGCAGCCAGATCGTCGTCCGGCTTGACCATGGGGACGCCGTCGATCGGAATGATCTCGATGGGGTGCAATTTCTTCTCACTGACCGGGGTCATTGGTGGATTTCCCATTTTCTATCGGGGCCAGCCCATCTTGGAGAGGGTCTCACGAGTGCGAAGGCCGCATCCGTCTGTGTTCCAGAATCGATCCAGATCCGTGGCCGAATCAAGGTCGAGGTCTAGCGACGGTAGCGGAATTCTCAGAAGGGGAACGCCTTCGGCTTCGGCCGCTTCCATGTGTCGAAGTGCGCTCTCGGCTCCAAAGCAGGAAGGGATGCAGTCATGGGGCTTTCGCAGGAGGGCCGAGGTGCCGCCGTCACTCGACGGAGCCAGCGCCGCCACGGGGCCTTCGTTGTCTTTGATCGCGTCAAAAAGGCGCTGCAATTCATCGGGGCGGGCGTCGGGTAGATCGCCCAGGATTACAAGGAGTGCGTCGTCGGGTTCCAGTCCCAGCTTGGCCGGCGCACCGTCAATGGCGCTCTTGAGCCCCGGGTCGGGGCCATGCAGGGCTTCGGCCCCCAGGCTTCGCGCCAACTCGGCGACACGGTCATCGGGTGTGGCCACGGCCACTCGAGTCAGCGCCGGTGTGGCCAGAAGAGAGCCGAGGAGATCGTCCAACATGGAGAGGGAAAGCGTTTCGAGTTCGGATCGGGAGAATTCCGAGGCGAGGCGGGATTTGCTGTGCGCCAGGGACTTGATGGGGATGACGGCGACGCTCATCGGAGTGAATCCGCGAGTTCAAGGGTGACGGCGGCCAGGCGGCTTGCGGCTTCGGGGCTGACCATGATGGAGTCGGTGACGCGAGTGGCGAGTCCGAGCTGGGCGATTTCTTCTTCCAGTGCGGCATCCCGTTCGTCGAGCACATATCCGTCGATTATTTCGCGGTAGTGGCGGGCGACGCCCAGGGCCGAGACTTCAACGTCGATTCCGCGAAGCAATTGGCTGGCCGGTCCTTTGATGGGGGCTCCGCCCACAATGGGCGAGATGGCAATGCGCGGCGCCTCGCTTTGCAGGATGGCTTCGCGTATGCCCGGCACAGCCAGGATCGGACCAATTGAGACCACAGGGTTGCTGGGGCAGAAAAGGATCGTGCTGGCGTGGGCGATGGCTTCCAGTACGCCGGGGCCGGGCTTCGCCTGGGCCGCGGCACTGAGATCAATGGCTTTGACAGAATCCGGGGCTCCTTCGCGGATCATGTACTCCTCGAAGTGAAGAGTGGTTCCATTGTCGAGATCCACCAAGGTGGGGCAGGGTGATTCCGACATGGGAAGGATCCGGGGGCTCACGCCCAGGGCGTGAGCGAGGGACTGACTGATTTCGGCGAGTCCATGGCCATCGCGCAGCCGAAGTGTCCGGTGAAGGCAGTGCGCGAAGTCCTGGTCACCCAAACGGAACCAGGCCTCGTGGCCCAGTTTTTCGAGGCGATCGATCAGTTGGAATGTGTCGCCGGTGAGCCCGTATCCGAGTTTTTCGTTGACCATGCCGGCCAGCGAGTAGGTGACGATATCCACGTCCGGGGCCACATGGACGCCATAGAACTCCCGATCGTCGCCGGTATTGACGATGGCGGTGAGTCGGTCTGGAGGCGTCTGAAGAACGAGGCCTCGCAGAAAGCGAGCGGCCCCCACTCCGCCGCACAGAGCCACGACGTGTGAGTGCGCGGAGGAATCGGCGCTCGGCTGGGTTGCGTTCGGCATGCGTTCAGTCTTTCGGCTTTGCTTCAGTCTCGGTACTACCCGGTTTTGCTTCGAGTTCCCGAAGCCGGGCCTGAGTCCGGGGCATGCGCTCGGCGATGGCCTGGATTTCGGGTTCCTCATGCATTTCATCGAGGCGGGTGTCGTCGTCGGGTTGTCCGAGCCACTCGATCAAGAAGGCTTTGTCCCCGTCCAGTTCTGCCTGGAGGGCTTTCTTCTCTTCTTGCTCCTGACACCAGGCGTTTCCAGTCAAGAGCATAGCCAGAACCAGGACCATCGAGAGCCGGGCCCATCGT
>NZGT01000120.1 GCA_002691025.1 Spirochaeta sp.
TGTACCCTGCACCCTGCACCACAGGTGGACCGGGGCGAGTGGGTGGAGGTCCAGGTTCAGCGTGAAGGTGAGCCCCGGCGTTTTTTCGTCCTTCGCGGCCCTATTGGAGCGCAGCTGGACTTCAGGTCTCGCCCGCCCCATGAACTTCCTTGATGGAAAGGGGAAGGCCTTCATCGGGGAATAGGCTGCGGCCGTCTTTCCGGGCGACCAGGAAGCAGTGTCCACCCCAGTTCGAGCCGAAAGGTCTATGAAGCAGGGTTTCCAGACCGATGAAAAGTGGTGAAATGCGGTCCAGGGGTCGCCACGCCAGAGGCAGAAGCTCCCATGCGAAATACATCCAGTTGAATTTTTCGCCTCGCAGGAACTCCAACTGATGTCGCTCGAAGGCATGCTTCAGGTCTTCGAAGCGGAACCGATTCAGGACCTCGTCGTCGTCCCAACTCGGTTCGATCCTTCGGGCGAGTCGCATCAAGGGACTGTCGTCGATGGTCTCGATGACAAAGAGAAGACCACCCGGAACCAGAAGTCGGTGCACCTCATCGAGAACGGCATCGAGATCGTTTGCATGATGGAGGACGTGCGAGATGTAGATCATCTCGAACGAAGCGTCCCTGAACGGAATCGATTCCCCTACCGCCGCGGCGGTAGGAGCGATTCCAGACGCCCGATGGGCCCGTTCCCTTGAAGGCTCGATTCCGGTGACCCGACCTCCGTAGCGGACCAATCGCTTCAGGTTGTCACCTTGTCCGCAGCCGATATCGAGGACGCGAAAGCCCGGCCTTGAGGCGGCAATCCTCTTTTCGACCGCTCGGTATCGGAACACGCGCTCCTTCATGTCTTCTGCCCGGCTCCTGTCTTTTTGTGTTCGTCGAGATTGCGCGGTCGTCGGCACACGGCCATCAGGTCGAGGCAATCATCTTGTGCGGCTGAGATGGGAAAGTCAGAAAGGTCTACATCCGGAAATCCCTGATCCTGTTTGATGCCGCGACGTACGACCACCGCCAACGCGGCAAAAAGTCGATCGATAAGCCAACGCGGAAGTCGTCTTCGAAGGCCCAGCGGATCGATCCGGACGAGTGACCGGATCCGTGCAAGGCGGGCGTCGTAGTAGGCTTTGGGTTCTTCGGTGGCGAAGACGCCCAGCATTTCGACTTCTTCAAAGTGGGGTTCGAGCAGTTGGGCCAATTCTTCGGCTGTGTATTCCCGCAGATGAAAGGGGTTTTCACCGTCGGATTCCTTGAGGTTGGGTGTCGTCAACAGGGCAGCCCCACCGGGTTTCATGGCTCTTGCGATGCTCGANAGGTAGGGGTTCGGGTCCTCGATGTGCTCGATGACCTGGAAGCTCACCACCATGTCGAAATGATTGGAGCCCAGGGGAATCTTGTTCGCATCACAACGGACGAACTGCGCNCGAGCATGGCGATTGCCGGTTTCCGGGGCGACCCGGT
This sequence comes from Spirochaeta sp., assembly GCA_002691025.1. Taxonomy (GTDB): domain Bacteria; phylum Myxococcota_A; class UBA9160; order UBA9160; family UBA4427; genus MED660. The sequence goes on from NZGT01000120.1 coordinate 1,449, forward strand.
CNACCGCGATGACGGTGGGCAGAGCCTCGGCGAGTTCCTGTGTCCCGTACCCTGTNCCAGAACCGACCTCGAGTACGATCTGACTGGAAGTCTGTTGGGCCATCTCGATGGCATGGGCGTAGGCGGCTCGATGGCGCACCACATCAATGGCGAACAGTTCGTCATCGGCATGGAGNCTTTCACCGGTAAATAGNAGTTGACTCATTCGGTGATCTCCCGTCGGGCCCGGAAGGCCTCAGCCGTGAATTCGCGAGCAAAGGCGACCCCGATCAAGGCACGGCAGAGGATCATGCCAAAGGAAATCGTCAGGCTGGTGGCCAGGAGCACTTCCGGTGTTCCATACCCTTCAAAAATCGCGACAAAAGCNACCTGACCCGTACCGAGGCCNGCGGCCGCCATGGGGATGGCTGATATGAGGAGCAAGGCACAGACACCCACGATNAGCGGGAGGGGCGGGANTTCGACTCCGAATGCCTGNAGGGCGCCGCCGGTGAGGATGATGAAGCTGGCCACGAAGGCGACCCGGAGCAGGCCGAGTCGTATGAGCAGGGGCAGTGGCAGCGTGCGGGCCGCTTCGAAGAGTGCAAGGTCCCGAAGACGATCGAGGGGGCCCAATGGATATGGCATGCGAAGGATCGCGAACCCCATGAAGAGAGCCACTGCTGCGAGTGCCGTGAAGCCGGCATTGAGAGAGGATCCGTCTGCTTCACGGAGCCCGAGAGCGGCGAGTGCGAGAAGCAGGAGGCTTCCCATGTCAAAAAGCCCGATCAGGAGGACGGATCCGGCCGCTTGGCCTAGAGGGACATTGGATCTGCGGTGAAGAAGAAGAGCGACCGCTCCAGCCCCCAGCGCATAGTTGATCAGTCCGAGTAGATAGCTTGCGGCTTTGATCCGTGCGGCCATGAGGAAACTNGNAAACTCATGATAGTAGGAAACCACCCAGACAAGAGAGATGGCTTCAATCAGGAGACTGATCGCGAGAAAAGCCAATAGCAGAGGTACGAAGGTCGAAGCGACTTCAACGGTCAGGAGTTCGCGGATGATTCCGAGATCCATGCCCGAGAGGATCCACCACAGGAGCAGGACACTGACCAGGAAGGGAAGGGTCCAGCGAAGAAGACGTCCCACCTGTGAAGTCGTCTTCGGCTTCGTGGGCTCNGCAGAGGTAGNTTGAGATTGGCCGCTTTGACTTTTCAAGGCGTTTCCATTTGGGCCTGCCAGGGAAGGCCTGGCCCATCGNTTTTTTCGAAGATCAGTCCCGTCGTGAAGGTCAGTGTGACCGCGATTCCAAGAGTGGCAAGCCAGACGATGACCGTCCAGCGCAATGCACCTGGACGCGAAATCCAATAGGCCAGGGTCCGGCTGGACCACCAGGCGAAGGGGAGGGAGAGGCCGAGGAGGTAGCCTGCCTTCAGGGTGGCGAACCAGGGGTTGTTGTAGGTAAAGAAGATATATCCAACGATGGAAAAAAAGGTCAGTAGAACCAAGGGCAGTTCAGTGGAGGAAGGCTTTCGAAAAACGCCAATGGAAGCTCTGGCCCACCCGATCACGAAGGCAGCAATAGGNAGGAGTCCCAGGAGCAGCAGCAGGGTTCCGAGCTTTCCGATGGTAGTTGAGTCGGGCAGGAAGTGACGATGTCCATCGAAATAGAGNGTNGNGTAGGTGGANCCCCAGACGGANTCNAGNAGGTCCTGATTNAGAAGNTGNGGATCCGTCCATGTCGCCAGGGGGATGTAGAGATAGGCGAGCAAGGCGCGGCTTCCTGGCGGCATCTCGAACATGATGGAATGCANTGCCAGGTCCTGTGGGTACAGGTAGCCATATAAGAAGTAGTTCCTGATATAGAACCAGCCCCCGATCACTCCGGCGACAGCACCCATGAGGAGAGTCCGTCGAAAGGCCTCGTTGCCCCGGTGGTTTTTCCAGCCAGCGATCATCCAGGCACTCGCGATGGCGGCGAGAACCAGAACACCTGACAGTTTGGTAAGGAGGGCCAGGCCTCCCAGGACTCCGATCCAGACGACGCGGCTGGAAGTCGGTGGGGCATCCGGATCTTGTTCGCCGGATGCGGGCACGACGGCCAACCAGAGTGCGCCCGAGACGAAGAGCGCAGCGAGTATCTCTTCATTCACCATGGCGCTGAGATAGATTTGAACGGGAAGGAAGAGGACGACGAAAAGCGCGATCAGGGCGCGCCCTTGTGCTCCGGGTTTGAGCCTCTTCACCATGGAGGCGGCGAGGGCCGCGATGATGAGACTGGCGAGGCCCCCCACCAGGGGGATCGCCACGAGAAGGGACTCGGGGTCTCCCAGGAGATTGAGTCCTCGTCCCACCGCGGCAAACAAGTAGTAGAAGAAGGGAGGGTGGGACGTGGCCCATGCCGCATCGGGTGCCGGAAGCGCCCAGCTGTGCATCAGCATCTCGATGTATTCGACGTTCTCCACCGAGTCGAATCCAAGGCGGGTCCGGTAGCCGAACGCATTGNCGATGCGGGTACCGGCCGCGACTAGGATCAGGAACCAGCCCAGATACTGGAGGCGTTGACCGGATCCTTTTCGTCCCGCTCTCACGCAATGCCCTCCCGTGTTCCAGCCAGTGCTAGAGGCGACCAAAGAGATCGGCGATTCTCAGCCACCACACCACCCANAGCGCNTCCANTCCGATCCGCAAGGTGAGTTTGGATGAGCCACGCGTGCGGTCGACGAAGAAGAAGGGGAGCTCCTTGATGCGAGCTCCATGTTTGACGAAGCGATAGTTCATTTCGATCTGGAACGCNTAGCCGTTGGCTCGAATTCTCTGGAATCCCATGCGCTCCAGCAAGGACCGCCTCATGCATCTGAAACCACCGGTGGTGTCCGTGACCGGNAGGCCGCTGACGGTTCGGGCGTAGACATTGCCAAACCAGCTGATGAGGATGCGCTCGATGGGCCAGTTGACCACGGTAATCCCATTCAGGTATCTCGAGCCAAGCACGACATCGTGGGATTCGATTTCGTCCAGGAACTCGGGCAACTTGTCGGGAGGGTGCGAAAAATCCGCATCCATCTGGATGATATAATCCGCGCCGAGTTCCAGAGCCTCCTGGAGTCCAGCCCGGTAAGCGGGTCCNAGTCCGTCTTTGCTGGGCCTGTGCAGCACATGAATTCGCGGCTCTTCTCCCGCCATCCGGTCTGCGATTTCGCCCGTTCCGTCTGGGGACGAATCGTCCACCACCAGGACCTCCAGACTGTCGTGCTGGTTCAGGATCGCCGGCACGATGAGTGGGAGGTTTTCGGCCTCGTTATATGTGGGAAGGACGACGATGGCGCGAGTCATGGTGGCTCCAGGCGAGGATCGGTGCAGGACATGCCTTCACGGTATGGGTGGGAACAGGCTAGTCCCTTGAGCGGTCGGGCGGCAAGTCGGGGTCGGAATCTCCTGTTGAATGAGGAACAAACTTTTCCTTCGAGGCATCTCAGACCCGATAGGGAGTCTCAAGGAAGGCCNGGACTCCTCCTTCAGGTCATCCAAAGCGTCCCTGGGGAGAGAATAGAGTGCGACACGAGATAGCACTCCCCAGGCCNCTCAGATAGCCTCTCCCTGTGAAACCTTTGCTCATTCTCATCGTTTCCTTCATGACCCTGGGGCTTGCCCAGGTGGCCAAGACGGCTGACCCGGACCGTGCGGAAGTGGGAACGGTGCCGGTCCATTACGACGCGTGGGATTTGTCGGCCATCGTCAACGCAATTGGTCGCGCCACNGGTCATACCTTCATTTTTGGCGATGACCTGAGAGGGCGCGTGAGTGTCACTGTCCCNTCGCGCGTGACGCCCGGTGAAGCCCTTGAACTCCTCAACGCCATGCTTTTCATTCAGGGATTCGCTGCCATTCCCGTTGATGATGGCGTCAGCAAGATCGTAAAGATCTCCGAAGTTTCATCGAGTGCGCCTCGTGTGGAGGGTTCACTGGATTTGACCCGGAGTCGCCCGGTCACGACCCTCATCACCCTTGAGAACGCTTCCGTAGAGTCGGTTGTGACTTCCTTGTCGACGCTGACGTCCAAGAACGGAGTGGCGCTCGCTTATCCACCCACCAGCAGCATCATACTCGCAGGCAGTGAGGGCCAGGTCGCAAGGCTCATGACCTTGAGTCGGTTGCTCGATCGCTCCTTCAATGAAGACATCCTGGTACGGAACCTCCGATATCGCGATGCCGAGAGTATGGCCGAGATTCTCGATGGAATCGTTCAGGGGTGGGGGGCTGACTCCGAGTCGGTGCGGATCTGGGCCGATAACCGGAGTAATCAGGTGGTCATCCATGCCCGGGACTCACAGTTGGTTGAGCTGGATGAGTTGATCACGGAGTTGGACGAACCGGCTGAGGGCGATGGGGGAATCCAGGTCATACGGGTCCTCAACCGGGACGCGCAGGAAATCGCGGATCAATTGACCGCAATGGGAAAGGAGACGAAGCCAAGCTCTGTCCCGTTGAATCAAGCCGGTCAGGAGTCGGATATGGGGGGGATGCTCCTTGATCGGACATTCACCGTGACGGCAGATGAGGCCACGCAGTCTCTCATCCTGATNGCAGACCCGGATACCATGCGGACCTTGAAGCAGGTCATCGCGGACCTGGATCTCATGCCTCGCCGTGTGGTGGTGGATGTGGTGGTCATGGAAGTACGAAANCCAAGTAGNTTCGCNTTGGGTTTNGAGTTCTTTCTTCCCGCCCTGGTGCCGACCGAACTCTCCGACCCTGTNGTCTTTTTTTCCTCTGGCGCGAACGTTTCGGGTTTTTTGGCGAATCCCCTGAATGGAATTGATACGGGTGTTCCCGGCAGCCAACCTGCAGACTCGACTTTTTTCGGCCGATATGCGAGAGACCCGATCCAGATTCCGTTGACCCAGGGCGGGCTGCCTGCAGCCTCCATTGCGATCCCAAGAGATCAGGTGGCGGTGCAAGCGGAGGATATCGATGTCGAGACCAGTATCCTGATCCGTCCGCACCTGACGGCCCTGAGCGGAGAGGAACAAGAGATCTTCGCCGGAGACAATATTCCGATTCCAGTCTCGACCACGGCCGGGGCATCNGTCAACGCGGCTTTGTCGACGACTCAGAATATCGAGCGCACGGATGTAGGGGTCAAACTCAAGGTCAAGCCGACTATCGGTGAGGCCGGAAGCGTCAAACTGGAAATCGATCTGAGGCTTTCCCAGTTGGCTGCGCCGGCTGCGGGCGCCGTGGAAAGTGTGGGTCCGACGCTGTTGCAGCGCGAGATACAGACCACCCTGAGTCTGACGGAGGGTCGGATTGCCNTCATCGGAGGTTTGATCGACGAGAAAGAGGATGAACTGCGGTATGGGATCCCTTTTCTCAGGGATATTCCCGGTCTGGGTTATCTCTTCGGTGGAATGGAGAATATCAAGTANGACATGAGCATTGTGATGGTGGTCTCGGCGCACGTCATGCAGGGTATGGATGAGCAGATGGCGGAGTCGATTCGTCGTCAACTCGCCTTGCAGCGGAGCCTCAAGCGAGGCCGAAACATCCGGGAGACNGAGAGCGAAGGCTTCGCAGTGCTTCTGGATACCGTGAGCAGTCAAGCGAAGGCAGAACTGATTGCGGACCGGTTCAAGGAGGATGGATTCGACGCGCGTGTGTCCGGTTGGGATGCCTATGGGGAAGACGTCTGGGACATCTACCTTGTTTCGTTGCCGTCGATCGAGAAGGCCGGTGAGTTGGCGAGGTCTCTCAGTGAGGCCGGGTGGTCACCGGAACTCACGTTCCTCGCAGATGGGACGCTTTCCGAAAACCTCGAGTAGCAGCNTTAGCGCTTTTCCGGCTTCCGGTTCAGGATTTCTTGACAATGGGTTCTTCGCATCCGTGACTCCACGCGGCGTCGTCTTCCGTGTTCGTTGCATCAGGGTAGGTCTGTCTTGCGGCCTCGGTTCCTGAATCCGGAGGCAGGATGCGGAGTGGTTTGATCGTGGGCGATCGTGTGAGGACTCTTTTGGCGTCACCGGTCTTCTGAATCAGATCGAAGCAGTAGAAGAAGAGACCCGCTTTCCCCGGATGAGCCAAGCTTGTTTGAAGTTCCAGATCTTCACCGGGTCGAAGATCCTGATCTACGGGCAAGGCGGTCTGGCCGCTGAGGCTTCCGTCCTCAGACATCCAGGCGATTCGAACCTGGATCAGGCCTTCGGGATCGGGGTCGAAGCCGGGCCATTCCTGNTGGCTCCGATTGGCCAAGCGGAGAGCAAAAGGGATGCCAAGATCGGGTGCAATGGGTTCCCTGATCTGANCTGGGACGGCAACCTCAAGGAGGGCTCTTTGCGTCGAGGAATCGAGCGGATCGCGGGAGAGTCCATGGAGGGTGGTGTCCCGACGCTCTTCCGAGGTCAGCGCATCCTGCCAGAGCCCCGTACTTTCGGTTTGTTCGATTTCAAGAACAAGAGTCTGATGCTCATCGTAGACGACGGGTAAGTCCGGATTCTCTTGCGCGGCCGATCGCCACCGCGCTCGGTCCCGGGCTCGGAGCCGGTCAAGGTGAACCACGATGAAACGCACGTCCACGAGGCGTCGGAAGGTCTCGAGGGCTTCCGGATCGGGAAGCCGGGCGGCGATGCGTCGAAGGAATTCGAAATAAGGGGGAAGATGGGCCGTAAAGCCGTTGGTGATGGGTTTCCAATGNAGGGTGCTGGCGAGCATGTATTGGCTGTCTGCCTGGACGTAGTAGACGGGATTNGTGTGCCAGGGGACTTCGAGCACGGGTCCTTCGGGCAGGTTGGCGAGGGCCTCGTAGGGAGCGCGACTCTCGGGGCGTGCAAGAAAGCTCTCCTTGGCTGGGAGTTGTCTCCAAGGCACGGTGACGAGAAAGAGAATCGATAGCGCAGCATAGAGAGGGACGATCAGCAGGAAACGATTTCGAGAGGCGTCCCCGGTTTTCCAGCGTGCGTGGAGGGAATGGACCCCGATGCTGGCCAGGAGGGGGGCTGCGAGAGAGACGGGGATGGCCCACCGATGGGGCGCCCTCATGTTTTCAAAACCCGGCACCAGGGAGGCTGCCCAGCGAGCCGGCAAGCTGATTCTCCACGAGCCCAGCTGGGCTTCCGGGCCCAGCATGAGGGCCATGGAAGAGAGGACAATCAGCCAGAGGGCCCATGTGGCTGACCAGATGGCTCTTTGGTCCNCGGGCGGCTTCTGGCTCAGTGGCGCGAGTCTCCATAAAGAGAAGAAGGCGGCCAGCGCGATGGCGATGGGAATGGAATAGGAGTGNGCCTCGTCTGCGGCCTGGGTCCAGCCAGCCTGGAANACCGGTTTCAGCATGTCCCAGGAGCGCGCCATCAGCTCGGTGAGCGGAGTTGCGTTGGTCTGGGAGGCGACCTCCAGGAGGCCACTCCGGGCCCGAACCAGGTAGGGGATGGCCGATAGAAGAAAGAGGAGGTAGGCGCCGGTCACCGGGAGAACAAGTCGGGGCAAGCTCTTCTTGTCAGGGCGCCGAATCCAAAACCCCACCCCGATGCACAGGAACAGGCTCAGGCTGATCGAATAAGCAAGATAGAAGGAAGTCAGCAGTTGAAGAGCCAGAACGAGAAAGAGAATCAGCGGATCTCGCTTGCGTTCCTGGCCGAGACTGATCCGGAGAGCCAGAAGCCAGATCAAGGGAAACCATTGTGCTCCCAGAAGCTGGATGTGGGTGAGGTCTGCGATCCGCCAGGGCATGAANATCGCGCAGGCTCCCGCCAGAAGGGCGAGGGGNATCGAAGAGGTAAAGAATCGGACAAACGCGTAGGAGGTCAGGCCCAGAAGGAAGAAGCTCAGNATCAGAGCTGTCTGATGGATCGCCACGGCATTGGACGTCACGAACCTCAAGGGCCAGGTCAGAAGGCCGAGGCCAAAGAGGTGCTCGGATCCAGCAAGGGAGTCCGCCGATGGATACAGCGCATTGGCGGAGAAGATGGCTCCAGGGTTCTGGANCAGGCTCTTTTGGCCCCAAGCGAGTATCCAGGAGTTGAGGCGGGTGTCTGCGAACTCAAAGCTTCCGAGTTGGCCGTGGATGGCGGGTAGGTCGATGTAGCAAGAGGTCCCACAGACCAAAGAAGGCCAGAACATCCAGCACACAAGGCCCGCATAGACGCAGNCGGCAAGAAGAATCGGGGCTCTCGGGCCTCGGGCTTCTACCATGAAGGAATCACTCGATCGACTCGTGGAACGTTTCCATCCCTGGCTCCATCTGAAGTGACATACGAGATAGCACTCCCAGAGTGGGTCAGATAGCCTTGGCGATGAGACCGGATATTTCCGGTATGGAATGTTGTTCGGCTGCTGGGGGGCGGTGACGCACGAGCAGGGGCTGTTCTGTTCGGGTCTGGGAGCATGGGGATTCGAATTGGGGGAGGGACTTTCGATGAATCGGATGGTGGTCGCGCTTCTTGTTGTGATTCTGGGTTTCGGGTTGTTCCTGGTGGTTCAGGATACCGAAGAGACGGACTCGAATGAGATCGCTCGAGCGGAAGAGCTGGCGACGGAGATGAATCAAGGCGAAGCAACGGATAACTCCGCCGTGGACACGCAGGCGCGAGGTCTGCGGGACAAGCAGGCGAAGAGCCGTGAAGTCCAGAAGAGTCGATATGCCCAGAGAAAAGCGGAAGAAAAAGAGCGCCTTCGTCGTGAAGGTCGTGAGCGTGTCGCTGATCTTGGATACAGCGCGTACGATGTGGACCGGATCGCCAAGGCTTGGGAGGATACCCAGGATGCGATGGAATCCTGCCGAAGCGAGATCAAGAAAGAGGAAGGCGGGGAGCTGGACTTCCGCGCCATGAAGGCTTGCGATCGGAGCCATCTGGATGCGCTGTATGANGACTTCGGCAACCCCGATGACTATCGGGCGGCTTTGGTGGCGGCGAACCGGATGATCAGGGTCGAGGTCGGGATCGTGGATGAAGGAGGCTACGCCTATTCACTCGGCCTTGAGGAAGGGGATCAACTGATCAGCTGGGACGGGCGACCGATTTTCGAGCCCGATGATTGGCGGATTCCCCAGCAGCGCCTGGTGGACTCTGAAGCTCCGATCATCATGGAGTTCCTCAAACCCACGGGTGAGGTCTATCAAGTCGAATCTCCGGGGGGGCGTACCGGCGCATCCATGCGCGGATACAGGTAGAAGCCGCGAACAAGGCGGGTTCTACCGACTCGTTCCAAGTTGGAAGGCTCGGCGGCCGAGCAAAGAAAAAGGGCGGTGAACCTTTCGGTCCACCGCCCTGATTCGTGCAACGCTTGCGAATCAGATTCGCTTAGCGCCGTCGTGCTCGAGCCAGTCCCAGAAGAGCAATCGCACCGGCACCGAGTGAGAGCAGAGCTCCCGGTTCGGGGGCGGGCATGGGAATGATGTTGTAGTCGAGCATGGAGATACCACCGAAGCCCAGCGGCAGCGGGAACAGGCCGAAGAGGCCGATGCCGCCGATGTTCGCCGACCAGGGTGTCACCACCTGCAGCTTGCGAGTGGTTCCGCCGGCTTCAGCAAGGCCCGTGATGTCCGAACCTGCTGCGCTTCGGACCGTGACGTAGTCACCGATCTGATCCGAGTGCTGAACGGTACCCGAGGTGTACAGACCCGCGGCGATGCGGATCTGGATGCTCGAAACAGCCGGCACCATGACGGTTCCACCACCGGGCGTGGGCACGGTCAGGATCCGGGTTGCACCGCTTGCGCCACCGGCAGTACCCGGCGTGCGGAGCTTGAACGCGTTTCCGGTTGCAATCTTCGCCGTGTGGGAAGACTGTTCACCGAACTCTTTCAGGCGCTGCGGGTCCATGCTCGTTCGGAACGTGGCTGCACCACCACCCAGAGCATTCGGACCGGTGGGCAGATAACCGTTCACGTACGAAAGGATT
>NZGT01000121.1 GCA_002691025.1 Spirochaeta sp.
AGGTCTTTGAGCCCTTTGGGATCAGTGGTGGGAGCATCGACGATCGGACGCAGGCGAGTTACGACCCCCGCGACTATTGCGTGCAGTACGGCGAGAGCTCGCTNGNCGNNNGCCGTCGTTCGCTTGATGGAAGAGGAGGGGGTGGCCTCTGATCGTCTCACCTTGACTTCCTTTGCCTCGAATCGGCCCATCTCGGAGAATGATTCGGCGGAAGGACGTGCCATGAATCGCCGGATCGAAATCCGGCTTCGTCCACAGGGCAGAGCGACCGTGAGCGGGGATGATCTGCCTGTTCAATCTTCTCCGACTGGCCCTTGATCCATGAGGGGCACGGTGCGTGACCAACTCGAGCGAATACTCCAGTCGGCCATGACTCGGGTTCATGCGGGCGACTCCCTGGCCCGCTTCGTGAGAGAGGGCGGACAAGGCGAGATCCGAATCGGGGGTCGTGTAATTGCCCCTGGTGCTGGAATCTGGATAGCGGCCCTGGGTAAGGCGGCGCCGCAGATGTCGAGCCGCCTTGAGACCATCGCGAAGACCCGGGTTCAAGGTGGCATTACGATCGCGCCGGAAGGCCATTTCCAAGGTGGGCGCTCCNTGCTCACCGAGGTGGAGGCGGGGCACCCGATTCCGGATCGAAAAGGTGAAGAGGCTGCTCGAAAGCTTCTCGCTCTGGTCGAGCGGATTCCTTCTCAAGATGTGCTTGTGGTCTTGCTTTCGGGGGGNACCTCGTCCCTGACTTCGTGTCCGGCGGCCGGTCTTACGCTNGAAGACCTCCAGAAAACGACGGAGCTGTTGCTGCTCTCGGGGGTTGGTATTTCAGATATGAATTCGGTCAGGAAGCACTGCTCGCGAATCGCGGGAGGGCGGCTGGCCGCGGCCTCGGGCACCCGAACCATCGAAGTGCTCGCTGTGTCGGATGTGCCGGGTGACGACCCCGCGGTGATCGGGTCGGGGCCGTGCTCCCCCGATGCGACAACCTTTTCAGATGCTCTCGGCGTGATCAAGCGCTTTGGTCTGGAAGGTGCGGTGCCGGCGCGGGTGATGTCCCATCTGCGCTCGGGGAACGAAGGCAAGACAGAGGAATCCCTATCGCCAGGGCATCCGGGATTGGTGGGGGTCCACTACGAGGTCATTGCCAGCAATCGGGATGCTCGTCGTGCCGCGTGCGTTGCGGCCGAAAAAGAGGGGCTTCGCGCTATCGACCTTGGCGAGATTCTCCATGGCGAGGCCAGTGAAGTCGGCCGTCGTTTGGGGGCCTTGGCGGCTAGCTTGAAGGTTTCGGAGCCGACACTCCTTGTNGCGGGTGGAGAGACCGTGGTGAAGGTCCGCGGCCAAGGGCGGGGTGGTCGGAATCAGGAATTGGTCCTGGCGGCAGCGCAGATCGGGTCTCTGGAAGCTTCCGGCAGGAATACAGCCATCATGGCCGTGGGGACGGATGGGCGAGACGGGCCTACGCCGGCGGCGGGCGCTTTTGCCGACCATCGGACGATGGAGAAAGCTCGACGGGCGGGGCTGGATGCTCTCTTCATGCTGGATGACAATGATTCGTACGGATTCTTTTCCTCGGTGGGTGACGACGTGGTGACCGGACCGACCGGCACCAATGTCATGGATCTGGCTCTTGTTCTCGTGGGNGGTGATGATGGCTAGCGTGGGGCTGAATCCGTGTGGCTTCATGGTAAGGTTCCGTTTTCGAGAGTGGCTGAAGGGAGAGGGTGAGCATGGCTATTGGGCCGGACGAATTCAGGCAGAGCCTCGCGGCTTGGCCGAGCGGAGTGACGGTTCTGACCAGCTGCAGTGGAGATCAAATCCACGGTATGACGGTTTCCGATTTCAGCGGAGCTTCTCTTTCACCGCCTCTGGTTTCTGTTTGCTGTCAGTTGGGTTCGTTGACCACTGACATGATCGCAGAGGGCGGCTGTTTCGCTGTCAACGTGCTGGCGGAAGACCAGCAGGAACTATCAAACCGCTTTGCTTCCAAGAAGTTGGAGCATGTCCGCTTTGAGTCGGTTTCGTATCGCCGTGGGGTGACAGGGGCGCCTCTCCTGGATGGAACCGTCGTGGCTTTGGACTGTAGGGTGGTTTCGACTTACGAAGCGGGCGANCACGTGATCTACCTGGGTGAAATCGAATCCTCTGAGGTGCACGACCGAAGGCCACTGGTGTACTGGAATGGCGGGTATCGCAGACTCCTGCCGGACGAGGCTCCGTGAGTCGGGTTCGTTTGATCGTCTATTCGGACTACCTCTGTCCGTGGTGTTACAACGCATCGGTGCGGCTTCGGCGTCTGGAATCCGAGTATGAGGGGCAGGTCGAACTTGAATGGCGAAGCTACCTGCTTCGGCCTGAGCCCCGGACCTTTTCCGACCCGGTNGCGGCTCTTGAGAAGTTCCGGAAGTATTCCGAATCCTGGTTACGCGTAGAGGCGGACGGAGAAGGGGATGGAGGAAGCTTCCAGGTCTGGTCGGGCAACGAAGGTCCGCCGGTCAGCAGTATTCCCGCGCATGGTGTGAGCAAGGCGGCCCAGGCACTGGGATCCGAAGCCTTCGGGGCTATGCACGAGCGTCTCCTCCAGGCCTATTTCGGTGAAAGCCGGGATATCAGCTCGAGTTCGGTTCTGGCGTCTTTGTGGCAGGAAGTCGGTCTTCCGGAGGATGCACTGGCACTGGCCACACAGCCGGAAATCGTGANNCAGATCATGGAGGAATTCCGATTGTCTCAGGAAGCGGGCGCTACGGGGGTGCCCGCGGTCCAGTTGGAAGGGAATGCGGCCATCATTGTCGGTGCGCATCCNTCCTCTCTTTACCGGCGATGGATAGATCGGACNCTGAGTCGCGATNAACCCAGCTNAGGAANGGTTTCTGAGGGTNGTGATCCGACCNGGTCCCAGTCCGTCNGGGCGAAAACCTCGGTGGGCCCCGAAGGGTCGCCCGGATGCCCTGAGTGGAAGCCCTCGCGTAGGGGCACCGGTTTGTGCCATCTTGCTGGGGCTGTTGGCATTTGTCGATAGGGTGGAGGAAAACATGAGCAGCGTATCTATGTATCGGTTGAAGTCTNCGGGGCACTTCTGGAAGGTCGTATCCCTGGTGGTTCTCGTGGGCTTCGTTTCTTTTCTGGCGCCGTCTGAAGCCGCGGCCGCAAAAGCCAAGAGCATAAAGACTGAAGCCTTTTTTGTTTCGCTTGATCCCGAGACGAACGTACTGGAAGTCAAGGTCAAGAAGACGGGCAAGCGTCCCAAGAACAAGAAGCTCAAATTGAAGACGGGCAAGCCCGCGTCGTTCAATGTGAAGCCGGAAGGTTCGGTTCTGAAAAGGACCACCGTGGCGCTGGATGGTCAGCGCGTTGATATCGGTGAGATCGAGCCGAATCAGTTCCTCTTCATCTACTGGGTTCCCGATGAGAAGAATCCNGATGAGCGATTTGCTCGCAAAATCGACCTCGTACTGACGGATGAACAGATGGATGCGCGCAACGAGGCTCGCATGGAAGCGGCNCGCGCAGCCGGCAAGGTGAGTGGAGAATAGGGCGAGCCACCGGGTGGTATGGGCGGGAATGGGCTCGGTTTTCTGTTTTGAATCCGAGTTCGGCCCTCGCANGGTAGGGCCCCAAGGTGGTGAGCGCGGCGCGTTCCGTGTCGAGCCTTGATTTCAGGGACTCTGAGTCGTGCCGGAGGGTGAAGCCGATAGTGGATCTTGATCCGGATGCCGTTGTGGTCGAGCTGGGAGCCGTNCTGGTTGCAGTCCAGGATGATTCTCCACGTGTCCTGGTACGTCTAGGAGAGTTGATCGGGGTGGAGAGGGCGCGGTCTGTGGAGCGTGGCTTCGATGTTGCGGGTGATGCGCTCCCTTCAGGCCAGTTCGATCCGAAAAAACACCGGACCCTGGAGATCGGCCTGCGCGCTTTTGTGTACGAACAGACCGGGATGGAACTCGGCTACGCAGAGCAACTCTATACTTTTGGGGACCGAGGCCGGCATCCGGTAGAGCGTGAAGGNGGGGCACGGATACTTTCCGTCGGTTATCTGGCTCTTTCCCANTCTTTTGAAGGGGCTGCTCCGGAAGGAACNGATTGGAAGTCCTGGTACGCGCATTTTCCCTGGGAGGATTGGCGCGAGAGTGCACCGAGCGTCGTGGAAGAGGAGATCATTCCTGCGCTTTCTCGTTGGGTTGAAGAAATCGACATGGAAGAGGAGCGTGAGCTTCGACGTGATCGGGTCAGCCTCTGCTTCGGACGTGATGAGAGTGGCTGGGANGAAGANAAGGTTCTTGAGCGTTACGAACTTCTTTTCGAGGCGGGACTCGTGGCAGAGGCACAACGGGAAGGCGCGTCTCAGGATCCTGATGTCTCGGCCCAAGATACGGGACATCAGTTGGGTGTTCCGATGATGTCGGATCATCGAAGGGTTCTGGCCACGGCGATGGGTCGTCTTCGGGCCAAGGTCAAGTACAGACCGGTGGTCTTCGAACTGATGTCGCCCACGTTCACTCTTCTGCAGTTGCAACGTGCGGTGGAAGCGGTGGCGGGGGTGAGGGTTCACAAACAGAACTTCCGTCGGCTTGTGGAGAGTTCGGGGCTGGTGGAGAGCACCGGGGAAGTGATGAAGCAGACCGGCGGTCGTCCGGCCGCGGAGTTTCGCTACCGCCCCGAGGTCCTTCACGAGCATCTCGCGCCGGGTTTGCGGGTACGTACGCCTAGAAAACTCGGCTAGGCGGAGCTGGAAAGCGAAATTAAACAGCTTTGGTGATCGTTCACGAAGACCAGGGTCTCATTTGCCAATGATCTGGGCTATTNTTNTGAGGTAATGCTCATTTTGAGCATAAGAGAGATTGAATTGGCTGATTCCGAAACGCCCCCCCAAGTCACCCAAGATCTTGATCTTNCTTTCACTCCCGNGTTGGAGAGAGAGTTGAGCCCGATCTACGAGCGCCTCTCGCATGTCATTCCGGCCATGGAGTGGCCCGTGTTCGCGCCGTACATCAAAGCCATCAACGATATCAAGCGCGAGAAGAANGCGGTGATTCTGGCGCACAATTACATGACGCCTGAGATCTTCCATGGCGTGGCNGACATCGTNGGAGATTCGCTGGCTCTTGCGAAAGAGGCCTCTGATTCAGAGGCCGATATCATCGTTCTTGCGGGTGTTCACTTCATGGCGGAAACCGCGAAGATCCTGAATCCCGAAAAGAAGGTCCTCATTCCAGACTCCCGTGCAGGCTGCTCTTTGGCGGAGTCCATGACGGGCGAAGACGTTCGGCTCCTCAAAGAGGCTTTTCCGGGTGTCCCTGTAGTCAGCTATGTGAATACCCCGGCGGACGTCAAGGCGGAGACAGACGTGTGTTGCACCTCTTCCAATGCCCTGCATGTGGTTGAGTCCCTGGGCGTGGACNGGGTTCTGCTCCTCCCTGATGAGTATCTGGCCCAGAACGTGGCAAACCAGACGGAAGTCGAGATTCTGGCCTGGCGAGGGCGTTGCGAGGTTCATGAGCGCTTCAGTGCCGCAGAGGTCAGGAGCTACAGGTCGGGTGATCCTGATCTGGTGATTCTGGCTCACCCCGAGTGTCCGCCCGAAGTCGTGAAAGAGTCTGATTTTGCGGGCTCCACGTCGGGGATGATCCAATTCGTGAAGGAGAAACGGCCGGCTCGGGTCGTCATGCTCACAGAATGCTCCATGAGTGACAATGTTGCGGCCGAGCTCCCGGATGTCGACTTCGTCCGACCCTGCAATCTTTGTCCGCATATGAAGCGGATCACGCTTCCGGCGATTCTTGATGCTCTTCTCCATGAGCAGGAGGAGGTCACTGTGCCTTTCGGGATAGCCAAGAAAGCCAGGCGCTCCGTTGAGCGAATGCTGGCCGTCGGGCTGCCGCCCGATGGACGTTCGGCCTGGAAGACTCAGGGCAGCGGTCAGTCTGTATCGCTTGTCGGGGGTCGCGTCAGCAGATCTGCGTAGGCGAGTCTGCTCCTGTCTTGATGGTGGGTCTCNAGCCCGCTGTGGGAAGCCAACGAATGCAGCCCCGAACGGAATGTGATGTATTGATCATCGGTGGGGGCGTAGCCGGCCTGATGACAGCGCTCCGTCTAGCCCCGCTTTCGGTCACCCTGGTGCTCAGGTCCACTCTGTCCGCAGGGGCTTCGACGGCCTGGGCCCAGGCGGGCTTTGCGGTGGCTCTGGCTGAGCTGGATGATGTGGCTCTGCATGCGGAGGACACGCTGATTGCCGGAGCTGGCATCTGCGATGAGGACAGCGTCCGGCTGATGACTGCCGAGGCGCCGGGCCGGATCCAGGAATTGATCGATCTGGGAATGCCTTTTGACCGGCACGAAGACGGNGCCCTCGCACTTCATCGCGAGGCGGCTCATAGTGTCGGGCGGGTTGTGGGCGTGGGAGGCGACCGCGCTGGGATGGCTTTCATGCAGACCATCGCGCCCCTTGTGCGGGCCGCTGAACATATCGACCTTGTCGAAGGCGTTTCGGCGACTTCGCTGCTAGAGGCGGATAAGCGTGTTTGCGGGGCTGTCTTGAGTTCCGAATCGGCCGGCCCTCAGAGCGGTGAGAACAGGGTCGTGTTGGCCAAGGCCGTGATGATGGCCACTGGCGGTGTTGGGGGGCTCTATCGTGTGACCACCAATCCGCCTGAGGTGGCAGGGCAGGGGATTGCGATGGCGGCCCGGATGGGGGCGGAACTCGCTGATCTCGAATTTGTACAGTTTCATCCGACTGCGCTGGATGTGGGGGTTTCTCCAGCACCCCTTGTCACCGAAGCCATTCGCGGCGAGGGAGCCATTCTTGTGAATGAAGCGGGCGAGCGCTTCATGCCGTCGCTTCATTCGGATGCCGAGCTGGCGCCTCGTGATGTGGTGGCTCGGGGAGTGGGCCGTCAGATCAAAGATGGCCACAGCGTTTTTCTGGACTGTCGGGAGACGCTCGGGGCCCGCTTGACGAAGGCTTTCCCCACCGTGGGCGAATCCTGTTTGCGCGCTGGGATCGATCCCGGACGGGAAAGCATTCCGATCGCTCCGGCTGCGCATTATCACATGGGTGGGATCGCAACCGATTCCTCTGGAAGAAGCACGGTGCCGGGACTATGGGCCTGCGGTGAGTCTGCCTGCTCCGGGGTTCACGGTGCCAATCGGTTGGCCTCGAATTCCATGCTGGAAGGCCTGGTCTTCAGCGCACTCAGCGCCGACTCCATCCGGGAATCGGTTGATTCGACGCCGGCTCCCGATCCTGCTCGGGTGTATGTGCCGTCTTCGGCCTCCGGGCCTGACGGTGAGGACCTTGAAAAGCGTATGGTCCGTTTGCGCTCGCGCATGTCCGGTTCGGTGGGACTCGTTCGTGATGCCGAGGGACTTGTGGAAGTCGTTCTTGAAGCGGCCGAGATCGAGAGGCAGGCGTCTGGCCGATCGGATGGTGTGGCCAATTCAGCGCTGGCGGCTCGATTGATTGCGGCGACCTCGTCCTTCGACGGCGTCTGCTCCTGCGACGGGCGGCGACCCTCGGGGGTCAAGCCCGTCATGCGCGAGTTT